>JAPEVH010000077.1 GCA_026645415.1 Candidatus Electronema sp. | reverse complement strand
TGAAGTGAATTTTCAATTCCCCAATGGTTTCTGACTGAAAAACCGAATAGTTCTGGATCAGGAGGAATGCTGCTGAGATAATAACGTGTTTCCGTCGATATTCCGTCTGCAGTTTCACGCTCCGACTCCACCATTCCGACAGAAGTCAGTCCCTTCCATAAGGAACTGCCCTGTATCTTTTCGATATCGGAAGAGATATAATAACGGCGGGTTTCGATACGTCCGTGTCCGCCGTCAATCGTTTCATAAAAAAATTGAGAATTCTGTCTGAGATAGTCTGAATTTTCCCGGAAATAACGTTCAGTCTCCTGATAAATAATTTTGTGATTCTTTTTTAATGCTAAGATATAATCTCCTCCCTGATCAACAACCTGCCGGGCGATTTCCTTCTGTGTTCCCATTGCATCGACGGTGATGATATTTCCTGAAATATCCAGCAGACGGAGAAGTTCAGGAATCGCCCTGATCTCATTGGACTTGCTTTCAACTTTCACCTGTCCGAGAACTAGCTGATGAGCAGCCGACCAAGCACTGACCATATGAACTGCGGACTGAGAAGAGGCTGAATCAAACGAACGACGAAGAGTTTTGCCGTCAACGCAGATTACGTCAAGGCCGAAATGACCGAGCAGATTCTGCACCCATGTCCGAAAACAACTCTCAAACTCATCAGGATTTATCGCGCTGAAAACACGCCGGTAGGTGTCGTCGGACGGAATGCCGTGAGGGAGCCGGAGGAATTCCTTCAACCAAGTGTGCTTCGATTTTCCGTACAGTTCAATATCCTCCCAACTTTCTGCGCCGCAGATAACGGCACACAGAGAAATGAAAAATATTTCATTCAGCAGATGACGCGCATTATCGGCGCGGGGATCTGATAACCCGGAAAATGGTTCTGTTGTCAATTCGGACAGTTTTGATCTAATCACAGGAACACCTCGGTTCAGATTGAATATTCAAAGTCACATCTAAACATGAGGTATTATCTATGAAATGTCAAATGAGGGAACCCTAAGTTCTTCCCAACCGAGACTCAGGCGGGTACAGCTCACCATTTCATGTAGTGAATCTTCAAGAACGCTGCCCAATTTTCCATTGTCACGTTTTTGACTCCATTTCCGAAAATACGAATAACAGGTGCTCCATTTCGGGAAATCGGTCGGCAGCATCCTCCATTGACACCCGCTTTTCAGCACATACAAAATAGCGCAGAAAAATTCATATAAATCAACTATTCTTGGCTTCGTTATCTTGCGAACACTTAACAGACCCAATTCGATTCTGCTAAATTGTTCACGAGTGACGTTACTTGGATATTCATGAAACATGATGGTCTCCATAAGTTCAGTGAGACCCAATTGTAACAGATATTTATTGCTTG
Source organism: Candidatus Electronema sp. (assembly GCA_026645415.1). Taxonomy (GTDB): domain Bacteria; phylum Desulfobacterota; class Desulfobulbia; order Desulfobulbales; family Desulfobulbaceae; genus Electronema. Next base: position 8,209 of record JAPEVH010000077.1, on the reverse strand, counting down.
AAAAAGATCGTAAACAGGTTCTAATACTCAATCAGACCTGCGACTGCTTCACATCACGCATACGCATTGTGGAGAGTGAATCCCTTGCTTTAAGACCTTCGTGCTACGCCACCCTCGACCCTGCCGCAATATCCGCCGCCACTGTGGAAAGCACCAGCCGCTCGTTGCCGTCCGCATCCTTTTCCTTGGCCGCCAGCACCATGCCCTGCGAAGTGATGCCCATCAGCTTGGCAGGCTTTAGGTTGGCGACAATGATCACCTTCAGGCCGACAAGGTCTTCCGGCCTGTAATGCTTGGCAATGCCTGCCACCAAAGTGCGCTCCTCCGGTGCCTTAACCGTGAGCTTGAGCAGCTTGTCCGCCTTGGCGATCTTCTCTGCCGCGACAATCTCCGCCACCCGAAGCTCAACCTTGCCAAAATAGTCAAAGCTTATCAGACCATCCTGCTCTTCGGTCGGCGCAGCAGCCTCTTTCGCTTTTTTTTTCTCTGCCTTAGCTGGTTTCTCTGGCGCAGCAGGCTGGGCAGTCTTCTTGTCCAAACGAGGAAACAGAGCCTCGCCTGTGTTCAGCACCGTGCCGGACTGCATCTTGCCCCAGCAGCCTTCATCGGCCAGCACGGCCTTGGCAAGCTGCTCCTCCACACCCAAGGCAGCCGCCATCCTGCCTGCCGCCGTCGGCATGACCGGACGCAGCACCAAAGCCAGCAGGCGCAAGCTGTCCGCAAGAAAATAAAGCACTGTTCGCAGCCGCCCGGCCTGCGCTGCATCCTTGGCCAGCTCCCACGGCGCATTGGTGACAATGAAGCGGTTGAGCATCCCGATTATTTCCCAGACCGCCTGCAACGCCCGGTGGAACTCAAAATTATCCATGCACTGGCGGTACTCGTCTACCATCTTTTCTAAGGCATCAACTAAAAGCCGGTCGTCCTCGGTCACGCTGGCCTTGTCAAGCTCCGGCACAATCGAATCCGCATACTTGGCCAGCATGGTCAGGCTGCGGGAAAAGAGATTGCCCAAATCATTGGCCAAATCAGCGTTGCGGCGGTCAAAGATTGCCTGCGTGGAGAACGAGGCATCGCGGCCAAAGCTCATCTCGCGGAGAAGAAAATAGCGCACCGTGTCTGCGCCGTATTCGTCAACCAGCTCGCCGGGCCGGATAACATTGCCGATGGATTTTGACATCTTGGTTTCATCCACATTCCAGTAGCCATGTACGTGCAGCTTCTTATACGGCGGCAGGCCCATTGCCTGAATCATAGTTGGCCAGTAAATGGCGTGCGGTTTGAGAATGTCCTTAGCAATCACATGTTCGGCAACGGCCCAGTATTTATCAAAGTTTTCGCCGTCCGGCCAGCCGATGCCGGTCAGATAGTTGATCAGGGCATCAAACCAGACATACGTGACAAAGTTCTCGTCAAAAGGCAGAGGAATGCCCCAAGTCAGGCGCGAACAGGGCCGGGAGATGCAAAGGTCCTCCAGCGGCTCGCTGAGAAAGGACAGCACTTCGTTGCGGTAGCGTTCCGGGGTAATGTAGTCAGGATTGCTCTTGATATGGTTGATCAGCCAGTCCTGATACTTGGACATGCGGAAGAAGTAGTTCTGCTCGCTGACCTCGTCCGGCACAGTCAGATGATCCGGGCATTTGCCGTCGATCAGCTCTTTGTCGGTCAGAAAACGTTCACAGCCTTTGCAGTATTGCCCTGAATATTCGGCAAAATAAATATCGTCCCGCTCATAAACCTGTTGCAGAAGAGCCTGCACCACCTTGATGTGTTCCGGGTTGGTGGTGCGGATGAAATGATCCGGGGCAACATCCAACAGCGGCCACGTTTCACGAAAGGCGTTGGAAATTCGGTCAGCGTACTCACGCGGACTGCATCCTTCTTTCTCTGCTGCTTGGGCAATCTTTTCGCCGTGCTCATCCGTGCCTGTCTGGAAGCGCACGTCATCGCCGCAGAGCCGCCGGAAGCGGCTGTAGGTGTCGGTGATAATGGTGGTGTAGGCATGGCCGATGTGCGGCAGGGCATTGACGTAGTAAATCGGGGTGGTGATGTAGGTGGTCATAGTTAAATAACTTGCAAGCGCATTGCGCTGCGGTATCATTTATTGTTTCAAACAGACAAGCCGGTAAACAGTTTCTCCTATCGCGCTGATAAATTTTTGAACACGCTCTGCGTCTGATGGCTCGATAGGCAATTTTTCCATAGTGCTTGGGTCGCGGTCAGCCTCATGAACTATTGCGCTTCTCCGTTTGACCATATTTTTCAGTTCGATCTTGGTTTGTTTTTCATCTCTGTCTAATTCATTCGCAATAACTTGCCACTTATGTGGCTCTTCCCAGATAAGCGATAAGCCTTCGGCAAGTTTTGCCGGTTCCATAAAACTCTGATAACCCAACTTTCGCTGAACAATCTTCTCAAAAAGCATTTCAGCAGGAGGAACAGTCGCATTTGACAGCAACAGATGATTCTCGATTGTAAGTGCTTCTGAAAGATATTTAGGAGTTGGAGAACGTCGTCCGACGTAGATTTCGACCATTTCGTGCAAGATAACATCGTGCATCAATTTATCTAATGCGCTCAGGCAATAGATAAAGCTCATTCTGAGTAAGTCGCTGTAATCTCCAGAAAGATGTAGTTGTTCTATGCAGTGATCGTAAAGCAGGCGTAATCTTTCAGCATCAGCCAGACTGTCCCGGAAACTTGCAATCATTGATTACGCTGTCAACCGTCTGACTTCTACCGCAAGCTGATCAAACAGTTTGTTAAATCGTTTCCGATTGTTTTGCATCTGTTCCAAGACGGTGCCTGTTTCACCGATTTCGTTATCGGTAAGTGCATAAACAGGGACTCCGGCATTTGTGGCTTTTGGCAGCAAGCCCTGAAAATCGGATATCTCTGCCAAGCAAAGTCCATTTTTAATCAGCTCATCACCATAATATTCATCAGTTTTCGCCATGCTGGACTGCTTCAAATTCGGAAGAAGATCAGAAACTATCCTTTCTTTAATTTCATTAATATTATCAAGGTATGGACTTGCTGCTTTCTTTTTTCGCACATTGAACCGCTGAATAATAGTGCCGAGCAAAACAGGTGGATTTCCATTTAATGGATAAGACGCTTCAGCAAACAATAGCGCATTTTCTTTCAGCCATTTGGCCCAGCGAGGCAGCGCAGTGCGAAGTGTGTCTATCGCCATCAATGAGAACGGATCAGGATTGGTTGGAATGATCAAATAGTCTGAAGCCAAAACGAAATTTTGATTAATTGAACTCAAGCTTGGATTCAAGTCAATAACCGTATATTCAATATTGTATTTCTTCTCTACTTCTTTCAAAAATGCACTGAATGCCCCTGGTAAATTTTCTAAGGTTGCAATTGCATTATTAGAGGTCTGTGCGAAAGTAAGTGCTGCCTCAAATTCAGACAAATTCGGATGCCCTGGAATCAAAAATAAATTCGGCTGTCTCGGTGGTGAAAAGCAGTCAATTGCAGTGATAGGAGCTGGTTTTCCCTTAAATGCCACTTCGACCCCGTCACGCAAGTTTTGATGACGTGTCTTCTCATCCAGATAATATTTATCAAAATCATCACCGAGCAGCAGGCTGGTCAAATTACATTGAGGGTCAGCATCCACCAGCAGGACACGGCTGCTCTCGGCAAGTTTCCAACCCAGATTATAGGTCGTTGTTGTCTTGCTGACTCCGCCCTTATGATTAAACAGAACAATTCTCTTGCTCATATTATTTTCCTATACAAAACTTATTCAAACCAACTCGTTTCTTACTCCACAACCTTATAACCAGCTTCGTATAAATGAAGAGCATCTCTAACAGGTTCATCAAATGGATTGCAAAACCAATGCATAGCCTCGCGAGAAATAAACATCGTATCCCCTTGCTGCATCATCAAGCCCGCTCATTCCTTTGCCTTTTAAGATGTAGATAACTTCTTCAACAAGCTCTTTCCTTTTTTTTAACGTTCTGCATTCATATCATTGTTTATTAATTTCAGGAGTCCTACCAAGAAAGGTTAGTTCTTTTTCTGTTCCACCACTAGCTATCCTGCTATTTGTGTCAATATTGATTCTGACATAAATCTCAAACTCTTTTACATTATCAGAAACTCTATATCCAATAGCATACTTTGCAATATCACCAGCCATGATTTGTGATCTGTACAAATTATGTTCACCTCTATCTATCCATCCTTCGATTAAAACAGGACATTTTCCTGCTTTGCAAATCTTTTGAATTTCAATTGCTTTCGATACTGCAAACTTCTTTGCTGTATCAAGAGAGGTTTTTACAGAATATACAGAAAGAATGATAAACAATAAAGTTAATGCTGGCCTGATGATCCATGAACTTCTTGTCGTCTTATTATGTTTGCCATCTGTTTCTTTCCTGCATAGCTTTGTCTTGCTAATGAGATGAATGAACACAGAATATAGGATACTGAAAGCAGAATACAAACCTGCTATGCAAGCTATCCCCCAAAGCCAAGCAGAAGGAAGATCAGGAGGAATAGCCGCCAAGGGCAGGATAAGACATGGTGGCACAATCAGCGAGCACCAGTAATATATTTCCTTGCATATCTCCTTGGCCGTCATGTTTTTTCCTTCTATTGCGTAACTTCCTTAGTACTCCACAACCTTATAACCAGCTTCTTGCAAGGAAGGCTTCGTATAAATGAAGAGCATCTCCACAGGTTCATCAAAAGGATTGTAAAACCAATGCACAGCCCCGCGAGGAATAAACATGGTATCCCCTTGCTGCATTTCAACCTCTGCATCATCAAGGCCGCTTATTCCTTTGCCTTTCAAGATGTAGATAACTTCTTCTGCATCTTGATGCGTGTGTTTTTTATGCGTTGCTGTCTTTGCCTCAAACTTGCAATAAGCAAAGGTTATATCTTCTGCACCAACAGTATCCTTATCAACAAGGACAACGCGCTGGGCATTATCAAGTTTCTTGATTGGCTCATTCCGTCCATCTTCAAGTTTAAGCAGGTATTTCATTGAAGCTACATGGTTGTTTTGATTTTATCTCATGAATGAACTGGTATCTTGCTTGTATTGAGATGCAATCTCTCGCAGCCGCAAATATCGCAGTGACTTGGTGTTTCTAAAATATTTCGGACAATCTCAGAATCAGCCTTACTCAGCATAGTCAGTTTGTTGAGAATCTCTTCAATATCGTGCGTGGACTGCTGGAGCAATTCGACAAGATCATTACCAAACTCTTGCTGTACTACTTCAGAATCCATGATCATCACAAATTTGCTTTGCAGGCTCCGCACCAGATGATTCATGCCGAAAACGGTTTCTCGGTAGAGCTTGTTCTTTTCCTCATCTTTCTTCAGCAAGAGATAGTGAACATAATCTACCGCTAAACCAATACCAGTGAAGATAAACACTGGCAACATGATGTCAAAGATGGTCTCGTGCGAGCTAAACAGGAGCACTATGAGATCGACGTGAAAGAACAGTTCTATAAGAAACAGAACAAACGAGATTGCGAAAAGAATAGCCGTTGTTTTGCGCTTCATGATCATCTCCTTTTACTTCACTGTTACCGTTTTTAGCCCTCAGTCTTTCTTGTTCTTGAGCGAAGAGTCTTTCTTCCCACTAGATTTACCTTTTTTGCGTGGTAGCTCAGTAGGTGGTGGTTCCCGCCATTGTTCCTCAGTGAGCGTGACCTCAGTTCCTTCTGAAGAGACGGCCATAACTTTTCCTTGCATGGGTATGACTCGCGTTACCCGATACATCGTGCCATCATAACTGATTTGCTGGCCAGGCTTAGGCATCTCTCGCTTTATTTGCTGGTAGCTCTCAAACTCATAGGTTAGGCAGCAGAGCAGACGATTGCAGACCCCAGAAATCTTAGCGGGATTGAGCGGCAGGTCTTGTGCTTTGGCCATTTTAATGGAAACCGACTCAAAGTTACGGAGAAAAGCACTACAACACAGTTCTCTGCCGCAGGTGCCTAGCCCACCAGTCATCTGCGTTTCATGGCGAACACCAATCTGGCGCATCTCTACTCTAGTGCGGAACTCCTGTACCAACTCTTTGACCAGATCCCGGAAATCAACTCGGTTTTCTGCGGTGAAATAAAAGATTACCTTAGAGCCGTTAAAGTAGCATTCTGCGCCTACCAAGTGCATAGGAAGATCGAGTGCAGCAATCCGCTCCTTACAAAAACAAGCTGTTGCCTTCTCACGGGCAGGCATTTGCGCATAACGTTCTTGCTCATCGTCATAGGCCCGTCGGATGATTTCCCAAACACCCTCTTCCGTCATCTCCGGGGCAACAGTCCGACAAACGAGCAGCACTGGTTCAAGTCGATCTTCATCTCTTATCATGACAATCTCGCCCGGAGTGAAATTAGCAATAATGCTGTGGGCCAGATGTTCTCTTCCTAAAGGACGGCGGCGGATGCGATAGTATTGTCCCCCTTTTTCTGTCGTTACTACGGAGGAGCTGCTCTGCCCCTCTGCTGCGTTTTCTATCATGAAAAAGCCGACACTCGGCAAAAAGTCTAAAATTACTGTTCTCTTCGCCCGCAGAATAACTCCAGTAAAAGCACCTCACAGACCAAGGCACGACTGCAATTTCTGGCCAGATCGCTGCGGGCAGCCTCAACCGCACTCACCATAGCAGAAAGTTGCGGCAAATTCCAGCGTTCTCTTGCAGTACGCGGCGGCTCTTTGGCGCAGAGCATATTAGTCATGGTTTCCTTGAAGAAGAGAGAGAGCAGATCAAGGAAAAGATGCAGCTCTTCCTTGAGTTCTGCTAATCGTCGGGCAAGGTCAAGAGCCAGCTCTACGGTTTCAGCCTGCCCAGTGCTGCTCTCTAACAAGGTAGCAAGACATTCCTGATGCAGTGCTAAGACTTCGCTACTGTGGAGGGAGTCGGTACGGCCCGGACAACCGCCCGTGAGCTTGGCCATCGTCCGTACCTCATCTGGTGAAAGCTGGGGATGGGTGCGCTGGATGACCTGGGCAGCCTGCTCTTCAGTCAGTGCGACAAAGGGAATGACTTGGCAACGGGAGAGGATGGTCTCTAAGAGCGGTTCTGTGTCTGTGGCGACCAGCAGAATCAGGTTATCTGGTGGTGGTTCTTCCAAAAGCTTCAGCAGGCTATTCGCAGCCTCGCGGCCCATAGTCTGGGTTTCCTCAATGATCACCACCCGCATTCCTCGTTCAAAGGGCGGGAAGCTCAGAGCCTTCTTCAGTTCTCGAACCTGATTGATCTTGATGCTCGCCCCTTCAGGTTTGATATGAAGGAAGTCAGGATGACTCCCTGCACTCACTTTACGGCAACCAAGGCAGATGCCGCAGGGTGGACCGTTGCCTTTTTCGTGGCAGAGGAGTTGAGCCGCCAGAGCGCGGGCAGTGCTGCGCTTGCCAACCCCTTCTGGACCGGTGAACAGATAGCCATGAGCTAGTCTATTGCTTGCAAGGGCACGGCGGAGTAGGTTAAGGGCTTTTGCTTGGCCAATTATTTGGGAGAAGAGCATAGACAAAGAGCATTGCTAAGAATGAAGAATGGCACTGGTGAGTTCTATCCGACCTTACATCATTTCCGTTTCTGAGCATCACGGATGCGTTTGAATGCCTCGTTGACGTTGAATCTGCACCCAAAGGCACCCGGTTTCAGTTCTACAAGGCTGTCCATCATATTCATGAAAGATTCCTTCTTTTCAGGCTGCGTCATGACAAGCCCCAGTGCTTGCAGCAGTTCTGCTGCTCCGTCCGGTTGCACTTGGCCGAGCAGCTCATGCACATTGTACTCTGTATCAGACCCTTCAGGAATATACTTGTTGATGCCTCGTTCTGCATATTTGAGCAAGGTCTCATAGTCAGCGGTGTGCTGCGGCTCATCGGGCATGGGTACGCGCTCGCTGACCTTGAGTTTCTCAAAGCTGCCGTTGATCTGTAGGAGCGAGTACCAGAGGAAATGGAGATACTCCTTGCGGCGAGGGCCAGTCACCCAGAGATTGATCCGTCGTTTCTCCTCATCCGCCTTGACCGCAGCTTCCGAGCCGCTGTCCTTGTCCGTCAGCACCATGCCCGTGCGCCAGCGCAGGGCTGTTAAGTCCTAAAATACTCCATGAGTTCCTTGACATTGCTGGCGAAATGAATTGCTGCTCCTTTAATGGAGTCAAATCCAAGTTCACGACTGATATTGATCGCCACATTTTTTAAAATG
>JAPEVH010000027.1 GCA_026645415.1 Candidatus Electronema sp. | reverse complement strand
ACGGCAGAATCAAAGAAATTATTCAGCAGACTCGCTTTGAATCAGCCCAACAGCTTGAAGAAACCCTGATCAGGTATCTTGATATTTACAACTCGAATATTCCTCAAAGAAACCTCGGTCATATCACACCGATGGAGGCTCTCAGCAAGTGGAGGAAAACTCATCCTGACTTGTTTGAAAAATCGGAAAGCAATCATCCGGGTCTTGACACTTACTCCTAATGGAAGTCATAAGGGGAAAAAATATGAAAGAATGTGGGGAATATGATGGGGAACTAATTATTTACAATTAACAGCTTGATATTATTGGTGCGCCAAGCAGGATTCGAACCTGCGGCCTACGGCTTAGAAGGCCGTTGCTCTATCCAGCTGAGCTATTGGCGCAAATGAAGCGAGCATCGAATTGATGCTCTTCAATATACCGTGCAGGGCGACGAAAATCAACCCTCATTTCGTATGGCCTTGTCGCAAACACGGCAGGCTTCATTCAGATCCCAAACTGGGCCAGTAGCGGTATCATGAATAGTAATGCCCTTGCGAAACAACTCATTTCGGGCTTCATCAGCAGCAGGCCAATCCTTACGGCGGCGCGCTTCTTCACGCTGCTGAATTAACTTATTTATTTCTGGAGCTAAAGTGCATTCGTCTAGGCGGAGAAATCCTAATACCAAATTCATTCGCCGCAAACAGGCAAAAATTTCATTTTTCTGCTCTGTATCAATAGTCCCAGCAATTAAGATCGAATTAACTTTTTTGATGAATTCAAATAATACCCCGATTGCCCCAGAAATATTGAGATCATCACTCAGAGCAGCAGTAAATTGCTCTTCCAGTTCAGCGGTTAACGGAGTAACTGCCGAATGTGGCAAACTAGGTGGCAGACAAAGGAGCTTGCGGGTAAATTCATCAATCCGTCGCAAAGCCCGCCGAGCTGCATCTAATTTTTTCCAAGTAAAGACAAGTGGCTTTCGATAATGTACTCCTAGGAGAAGGTAACGAATTTCCCGGTCAGCGTAACCTTTGTCTAAAACTTCTTGCAGGGTAACCACATTACCAGCATCCTCGGCCATTTTTTTCCCCTTATGCAGGAGCAGGCCAGAGTGAAGCCAGTAATGAGCTAGAGGCTTGTTAGTGAGTGATTCAGCAATAGCAATTTCGTTTTCATGATGTGGAAAGAGTAACTCTTGTCCACCAGTATGAATATCAATTGTCTCACCAAGATGACGAATAGACATTGCCGAGCATTCCACATGCCAACCTGGTCGAACATTGCCCCAGTCTGTTTCAAAAAAGATACCTCGTTTTAACTCACCTAATGTAGAACGCTTGAGCAATGTGAAATCACGAGGATTACCCTTTTCATAATCATCAAGATCAACAGTCTTACCAATCTGAATTTTGCTGAAATCAACCCCGGAGAGCTGCCCGTATTTTTTAAACTTAGAAATGTCGAAATAGATTGAACCATGTTTTTCATAAGCACAACCTTTATGAATCAGCTTGTGAGCGATTTCTATCATGTCCTCCACGTGTTCGGATGCTCTTGGATAGCCAGAAAAATCGCTCACTCCAAGGATATTCATTGCCTCGCGGAACAGAGAAATATATTTGTCAGTAAACGCAGCAATAGGTTGTCCCGCCTTTTCTGCGCCACTGATCGTATTATCATCCAGATCCGTGAAATTCATAAAAGAGCGCACCTCAAAGCCACGGAAACGGAGACTGCGGATCATCAAATCAGTTGCCAGCAAGCGGCGGCAATGGGCTAAATTAGGCAGTTCATAGGCCGTTGGGCCACAGGCGTAAAAGGTAACTGCTTTCGCATCAATTGGTTTAAAGACCTCTTTTTTGCGACTCAGAGAATTATAAAAGCAAAACTGCTGTTCTTGGCTTTCCTCTTTCTCCTTACGGATAAAAAGAGTGGTACTGAGATAACGTTCGCCGCCGTCTGGCAGTAAGGCAACCACATAGCTGTTTTTGTTCATCTGCGCCTGTTCGATAGCTACAAACATGGCTGCGCCAGAACTCATGCCGGCAAGAATACCTTCCTGACGAGCAAGCAAACGAGCGGTACGGAAAGCATTTTCATCAACCACATTAACGATTTGATGTGGCAATGACTTGTCAAAAATACCAGGTCGATAGGACTCTTTCATGTTTTTGAGTCCCTGAATTTTATGGCCATAATACGGCTCCACCGCAATAACCTGTACTGAGGGCTGGTGCTCGCGAAACCATGTAGACAAGCCCATTGCGGTGCCAGAAGTGCCAAGAGTGCTGATGATATGCGTTACTCGGCCTTCGGTTTGCCGCCAAATTTCAGGGGCAGTGCTGTTGTAATGCGCCTGCCAGTTGGCGGGATTGTTGAACTGATCAGTAAGGAAGTACTGGTCTGGCTTCTCACGAGCCAAAGCGTATGCTTTTTCAATCGCGCCGTCTGTGCTGCGTCGGGCCGGAGTGAGGATGATTTCCGCGCCGTAAGCTCGCATGATCTGTCGTCGTTCAATACTCGCTGATTCTGGCATGATCAGGCAGCAGCGATAGCCTTTAGCAGCACAGACCATTGCCAAACCGATGCCAGTATTGCCGCTGGTCGCCTCTAGCACGATCTTGTCTGAATTTAGCTCGCCGCTTTTTTCCCCAACCTCAATCATGTTCAAGGCAGGCCGGTCTTTGACTGAACCGCCGGGATTCATGGCTTCAAGTTTGGCGTACAGTTCGCCTGCTCCAAGCGCAGTCATACGGCGCAGGGGAACGATAGGGGTATTGCCGATTAGAGAAAGAAGATTCATGAAAAATATCTATGTTCTTGTTGGAAGCAAATAAGACGAGCTACGACGGAAATATCCTGAAACACTGAACGAACGAAAATCTATCAAATATAACTACGAGCTACAATAGATGATATTACAGAAGAGGGAAAGTGAACAGAGACCCGGATGCAAGATGAGCATCCGAGTATTTCCTTCACGCTGTTAACTTTTTAGCGATTTTGGCAACGTGTTCGCCTTGGAAGCGCGCACCGGCAAGCTCGTTTTCAGAGGGGAAACGACTCCCATCTTCACCCGCAATTGCAGAGGCACCATACGGCGAGCAGCCACTAATCTCGCTGGTGGTCATCTGGCCTTGGAACGAATACGGTAGCCCGACAACGACCATACCATGATGCAGCAACGTAATATGGAAACTAAGGATCGTTGACTCTTGTCCGCCATGCTGGGTATTGGAACAGGTAATGACACTGCCTGCTTTGCCAACTAAGGAACCGTTCATCCAGAGCTGTCCTGTTGCATCAAGGAATTGGCGCATCTGGCCGCACATATTGCCAAAACGGGTCGGTGTACAGAAAATAACCGCATCAGCAGCTCCTAACTCCTCTATTGTGCAAACAGGAATATTGGCTTGCTGTTTCTGTGCTCCAATTGCTCCCATTTTTTCCAACATTTCTTGAGGCAAGGTTTCTGGAACTCGGCGAAGAACAGCTTCTGCATTTTCTACAGAGCACACGCCTTCTGCTGCTGCCTCGGCCAGCTTATAAACATGTCCATACATTGAATAGTACACAATCAATACATTCATGCTAGGCTCCTTTTTGGAATATTATCATGCGGGATGCAACATCTACTGATAAACATTAGCTCTGTAGAAGTGCTACAGGATCAAACCAGCTTGGAATAACTCCTGCTTTCCAACAGGCTCGTGAATTAGCAGTCAGTTTTTTCATGACGCTATGAATAGATGCCCATAGCACATCGCTACCACCAAAATTAGCTCCACCATTCATCCAGAGCGTCTCTAGCATCAATAAGAGTTGAAAGAAATTTTGCTGAAGTGGTTTATGTACCGGATGCAAGGGATCGCTAACCCCTTTGTACACTTCTGGTAGCTTACTGCTCTTTAATTTAAGAAAACGACCAAAATGAGCATAACCATTGTATGGTTCTGGATCTTTAGGTTCATTCATTAAACGATAAAAAGGTGGCACTGGAAAACTCTGTTCTGTCCACGGGGGCGAGTTGAGCATTTCAGTGAGAATATGTCCTTCACCTTGATTCGTCACTGCTTGCACGGAATTACGTGCATCAGCATAGCTGGCGATAATTTGGGGAAAATTCTGTGCGGGCCAGTGGGCCTGCTGGTACTGCGTATTCCAGCTAAACTGCTCGACACCTATCTGCTTAATACCAACCATAAGACCATCATACATTTCACCGATAGAGCTGTATGGACACTGAGGTGTTCGATGATCAACCACATGGTTTTCAGGCAGCTCTTCTGGGTTTTCAATATCTAACATCGTGTTGAGGGTTTCGTCATCAAGCGGCCCTAGCGCAGCATTAAGAAAACCACGTTCACCAGTTTCTTGGTCATAGGGTTTGATATACGGTACCTCTGTACCATATTTTGGTGGTTTGAAACAAGGTGAGGTATCTAATGCCGCACAAAGATTAGCAGCAAGCTGAAGGTGCAGCATCTCCTCAATAATCACACTAAAAATAATCTTACATGCCTCGCTGTTTTTGTCAGCAACAGAAGTCATCGCTGTGATATAGAATGGCAGGGTGTATAATTCCACTGCTGTTGCTGCTTGGGCGTGCTCTTGGATAAGTGCTTTCGTCCAAACAGTGGCTATTTCTGGTATTTCTGTCATGGCTATTTGCAGGTAGAAAGAGGAGATAATTGACAATGACCTGTCTTGGGGCAGAATATTGGAGCCAGTATATTTTTTTGCCAAGTAAACGTCAAGGCGAAATTCCTTGAATATTGAATGGTTGTTATTAGATAAAAGAACAGTACCTCGAAACTTCAAGATTTGACAGACCCTTTTTTTTCTGGTATTTCAAGCGGGCTGCTATTTATTAGCGTGTTTTGATTTCTAAGAGCTTGATCTTCCATCGTGATAATCCATCTCTACTAACTGTAACTTTATCAATAGCCCTGAACGAAAAAAATAAAGCAAAACCGTATGGTCATACTGCAATAATTGTTTTTCTGCTCGTGCTTTTTAGCTTTGCAGTTCTCTGTATTGGTATAGGTCTTAGTTGGCAAACAGCACCACCCTTAGAATATCATCCATCTGCGGCGAGAGGAGTTCCATCCATTTCATTGCAGCTAAGGACAAGTCGCTTGTCATCCCCTTGGTTGCGCCGTATTATGAGAAGAGAAAAAAAAGGATTATTTTGCTCTTTTACTATCGGCTACAGGAATTTTTATCCTGCAACTTCAACATGATGAGTGAAAAGTGACATCATGACTGGAACAACAGGAAGGTCTCCAATAATCTTAGTCATTGATGACGATTTCGCCAACCGTAAAGTTCTGGAAATGGTCCTGCGACGGTCTGGTTATTGTCCAATGCTGGCTGAAGATGGAGAGGAAGGGTTACAAAAGGTTAAAGAGATCGTGCCAGATTTGATTTTACTTGATCTTTTTATGCCTGGTGAAGATGGTTTTGAAGTGTTAGCTCGATTTAAAGATGATCCTGTCCTCCGCAACGTACCAGTTGTTATTTTCACGGTCTTAGTCCGAGAAGAGTCGGAACAGAAGGCGCTTGAGTTAGGTGCTACAGCTTATGTCACTAAACCTTTTGATGTAGACGAGGTAGTCACCTGCATTCGCTGCATTCTGTCGTGAGTAGGAGAAAGAGACTGCCACTTGGTTTACCTGAACGAGGTATGTCATCAGGCAGCCAAGAAGAGCGTTTCTGCGTTTTGCTGGCTTTGTCTGCTTCGCTTCTTGGTCTCTGCTGGACGAGCTATTATAATTATCTCCTCTTCCACAGTTTAGCGGAAATGTACAACGTGGTAGTGCTTTGGGGAGTCTTTTTTGTTACTTGGAGTGCCCGAAGACTCTTCCGCAGCAGCTACCTCTGTGTACTAGGTATAGCCTCATTATTCATCGGTTTTCTCTATCTGCTCCACATGCTTTCCTATAAGGGCATGGGGGTTTTCCCGAAAGCCGATGCCAACATGCCGACCCAGTTTTGGATAGCTGCTCGCCTCCTGCATACCTTGGCATTTTTAGCTGCCTCAGTGAGTCTATTTTTCCCGCACCGAGAAATTGCTGCGCCACTGCCGGCCGTAGTCTGGGGCCTACTAACCCTTTTCTGTACAGTGCTTATTTTCAGTGGGCTGTTTCCAGACTGCTTTCTTGAAGGAAGTGGCTTGACGTTGTTCAAAAAAATTTCAGAATGGCTTGCTATTATTCTCCTGCTCCTTGCGGGTTTACTTGCTTGGTTGCGGCGAGAACAGCTTCATCATCAAGTGTTATGCCTGTTGTTCATGGCTTTATTGCTAACCGCCGCAGCAGGGTTTATGTTCACTCATTATGGCTCTGTGTATGGTTTTTCAAACATGCTGGGCCATCTATTGAACCTTGGTTCTTCCTATTTTCTGTTTCGTGCCTTTATTCGTACCGGGATCACTACGCCACAAGCTCTACTTTTCTATGAACTGAACCAACGCCAGAAGGAACTGGAGCAGATCAAAGATAATCTGGAGCACAAGGTACGACTGCGCACAGCAAATCTTCACAAAAAAAATCAAGAATTGGAAGAGAGTAATCAACGACTCAATGAGTTTGCCTACAGTATTTCCCACGACTTGCGCGAACCGCTGCGAGGTATGTACAACTTTGCTCATTTTCTCGCTGAAGATTACCGCGAGAAAATTGATACAGATGGTCAGGAAATGCTGGATACTATCATGCGCTTGGCTAAACGCTTAGATAAGCAAGTTTTGGCTGTATTGAAATATTCGCGAATTGGCAGACTTGAACTGGAGCTACAACCGGTTAATCTTGATAATCTGCTCAATGAAGTGCTGGACAGTCTCCAAGAGCGCGTCATCGCAGACAAAGTCCGCATTACGCGGCCTAACCCACTCCCGCACGTTCTCTGTCATGCAGAGTATCTCCGAGAAGTTTTGCACAACTTGATTAGTAATGCCATCATTTACAATGATAAGCTGGAGAAAGAGGTTGCAATTGGTTGGTATGCGCCAGGAAGCCTGCCAGCCAATATCTCAATTAAAGAAAAATCTGTGCCCATCTTTTATATCCGCGACAATGGGATAGGCATTCCAGAAAAGCATTTTCAAAAAATATTTGGTATATTTCGCAGACTACACGGACAGGACAAATACGGAGGTGGTACTGGCGTGGGTTTGACTATTGCCCGGCAGGTTATTATGCGGCATGGCGGCCTGATCACCTTAGAGTCTGAGCCGAATAAAGGTACCACGTTTTATTTTACGCTATCCTCCGGGGAATCATGAAGCAGGTGTTCACACGGATTGGAACAAAAACAGATAAAGGCAGCGAACTACGGCGACGGGCTGAGGAGGTAGTTGCTGGACTCGAAGAAAAGGCTTTCTCGGAAAGTTCAATAGATATGAAACGGTTGATTGAGGAGCTAAACATTTTTCATGTCGAGCTGGAAATGCAGAATGAAGAATTGCGCCACACCCAAACAGCCCTAGAAATGTCTCAGCGGCATCTTGCTGATCTATTCTCCTACGCCCCGGTTGGTTTTCTTGTTCTTAACCGTAGTGGGCAGATTATAGAGGTGAACAGTCTGGCTAAGGAGTATTTTGCTCTTTCTGAGCAGATGTTGACCAAGCGGACGCTCCAATCTTTTATTAGTCCAGAGTCTTTTAGTAGCTATATCGACGCAGTGCAAAAAGTGTTGCGCGGAGAAACAAAAATCGCCCAAGCAGAGGTACTTCTCCGCATTAGAGCAGGTCAACAATTTTGGGCACGCCTGCGCATGGATATGATTGAGGATTTTGATCAACAAGAAAAAATTATCCTCTGTTCCGTACGAAACATTGACAAAGAAAAGGCCGCAGAACGCGTTATGCTCAATGCTCGCACCGAGTTACTAAGCCAAGTCGAGTACCGCACCTTAGAGCTAGAAGCCTCAGAACGAAAGTACCAGTTACTTCTTAATCATGCTAATGATGCGATTCTTGTCAGTAGAGCTGAAAATGGCATTATTATTGAGGCAAATGAGCAGGCCTCACGACTGCTCAATATTCCGGTTGAGCGACTCTTGGGAAGCCATTTAGACAATCTCTTCTCTGTTGAACAGGTAGAAGAATTTTTCACCCTGCAAGTTACGTTAAGGAACAGCGACAGAACAGCAGGTAGCGTCGTGGAGACACTGATCCGCAGTCTCCAAGAAAACAGAAAAGCTATTCCAGTAGAGGTTAGCACCGCAGCTATTGAGTTCCAAAATGAGAAATTTCTGCTGCACATCATGCGGGATATTAGTGAACGGAAACAGGTGGAGCAGGAATTACGGGAAGCAAAGAAACGGACAGACCATGCCAATATGGCCCTGATGAGCACCATCAGTAAGGCAAAACGATTAGCTGCGGAAGCACGAGAGGCAAACCAAGCTAAGAGCCGTTTTTTAGCGGCCATGAGTCATGAAATCAGAACGCCGATGAACGCCATTATTGGTATGACAGACATCGTCCTCCAGACTACTCTCGATAAAGAACAGCATCGCTTTCTCAGTATAGTTCGTAACTCTGCTGGGCGGCTGCTCGATCTGATCAACGATATTCTTGATTTTTCCAAAATTGAAGCAGGTAAACTGACGCTCTCGCCTACGCCGTTTTGTTTAGAAAGAAGCATGCTGTCTGTGCAAGATGAAATGCAGGTACTCGCAGAACAAAAGAATTTGTATCTACATTTTGACTATGAAGGCCATCTTGACTTTGATGTTGTTGGAGATTTTAGTCATCTTCGCCAAGTCTTGGTTAATCTGCTTGGTAATGCAATCAAGTTCACAGATGACGGCTGTGTCATCTTTTCTGTTGAAATCTTAGACTCACCGGCAAAGAAGGCCTTAGATTCCGTTAAAGTCCGTTTTATAATTGGCGATTCTGGCCCAGGCATTCCAATAGACCGCCAGACAGCTATCTTTGAGGCATTTGAGCAGTCGAGTACGGACAAGGGCGGCACAGGCTTAGGGCTATCTATCTCCATGCAATTAGTCAATCTAATGGGTGGCGTGATAGAGCTGGACAGCAGCCCAGGTGAGGGAAGTTGCTTCTTTTTCACTCTTTCATTTCCACTAGCTGAACGGAGCGTTCCTTTGCCAAGAACTACTGAAAAAAAAGAAGAACCACTTTTGTCTGGCGTAATCCAGCAGGTTTCCATCCTCTTAGTGGATGATGTGGAGGCAAACCGCATTCTCGCCCGCCACATTCTCGAACAGCGCGGTTGGCAGGTGCAGGAAGCTGTGAACGGCCAAGAAGCTCTTCATCTGCTCGCAGAACAGCACTACGATATAGTGCTAATGGATGTAGAAATGCCGGTCATGAATGGTATTGAGGCCACGAAACAGATTCGCCAGCAAGAGGCAAGTCATGGCGGCCATATACCAGTGATTGCTATGACTGCTCATGCTCTCCAAGGAGATCGGGAACGGATGCTGGCTTCTGGTATGGATGATTATGTGAGTAAACCTTTAATCTTGGATGATTTTTTTAAAGCTATTGAACGGCAGCTACGGTGACTGTTGCAACCTCGCAAGATGCGAAAGATAAGCCTAGCTGCACTGTGGTGGGGATTGGGGCTTCGGCAGGTGGTTTAGAAGCACTGACCAGTTTTTTTAAAGCCATGCCTGCGAACAGCGGCCTGATTTTTATTGTCGTGCAGCATCTGTCACCGGATCGAAAAAGTGCTATGGCAGATTTGCTGGCTCATCACACCAGCATGAAAATTTTTCCAGCCCAACATGGCTCACATATCGAGCCGAATTGTATTTATCTCCAGCCGCCGCAAAGTAATATGACCTTGTTCAACAGCACCCTGCTGCTGGATAAGGTAAAGACACAAGCAAAACCACATTTGCCAATAGATTTTTTTTTCCGCAGTTTGGCTGAAGACCAGAAAGAACAGGCGATTGCTCTTGTTTTATCTGGCACGGGCAGTGATGGCAGCCGGGGAATTGCTGCTGTCCGGCAGACAGGTGGCATGGTTTTAGTACAAGCTCCTGCGGATGCTGGTTTTGACGGTATGCCGCAGAGTGCTATTGCCACTGGCATGGCTGATTGGATTTGTCCTGTCGCCGAGATGCCCGCTCGAATTCAGGAGTATTTGCGCCATCCTCGTCTTCATCGCCATTCGGAAACAACTGTAGACGACGAAGCTGATCTGGCTCGAATCATTGCCATACTGCGGAGCCGGACCAATATCGACTTCAGTTTGTACAAGCCAATCACTGTCAATCGCCGAATCAGCCGAAGAATGGCTCTGGCCCACAGCCTGTCGCTCCGCGATTATACCGAATTGCTCCAAATGCAGCCCCATGAAGCAGATTTGCTCCAACGCGATTTGCTCATCGGTGTAACTCGTTTTTTTCGTGATCGCAAAGAATTTGACTATCTGCGGGAAAAAATCATCCCTCTCCTTTTTGATAATGCGCTTGAACAGGAAGAAATTCGAGTCTGGGATGCAGGGTGCTCCACTGGCGAGGAGGCTTATACCGTGGCCATGCTGCTCCATGATTACATGATCCGCAAACGGCGTGGTAGGCACTGGAAAATTAAAGTCTTTGCTACGGATCTGGATCAGCACGCCATTGCTAAGGCCGCCAGAGGCTTCTATGCAGAAGGTATTGCCACTGATCTGCCGTCTGATATTCTGGAGCGATATTTCAGAAAGACAGAGAATGGCTTCAGTGTCCGACGACATATTCGGGAAATGGTTCTCTTTGCCCCTCAGAATCTGCTGCAAGACTCACCTTTTACCCGCTTGGACTTGGTTGTCTGTAGGAATCTACTCATCTATCTTCAGCCGAACGTGCAGAAGGAAGTGTTTGCTCTGTTTCATTTTGCGCTTAAAGAGGATGGTTTTTTGTTTTTAGGGAGCAGTGAAACTGTGACAGACGACCTGAGAGAAAATTTTTTAATGATGGACCGACAGATTAGAATCTATCGTCATGCAGGTAAAGGGCCGCCTCCGTCGAACCGAAAACTGCGCCCAGCGCAACTTCCAGACTGTCTGCCGTTGCGACGGCAGCTAGAGGCAGATGCCGTGCGCCAACGTATGGATTTGGCCCAGCGACTGGAATTGCGTGAGGCTCACTATCAACGTATTGTTGGTAGAATGGCTGTGGCTTGCCTGCTCGTCAGTACGTCTGGAGAGATTATCGAGACTTTTGGGCAGACCGAGCTGCTGCTCCAGCCGCAGCCTGGTAAAATGAATTTGAATATCAGTACGATGTTGACTCCTTTATTGCTACTGCCAGTCAGCACGGCCATGCGGGCCTGCCGCCATGAAGAACAAGGGGAAATCATCTATGATAATATCAAAATCAGCGATACCAGCCCTACTCGCTGGCTGCTTCGAGCGGTGTTTCTGCCGGATGAGCGGCTTGTTCCAGCCAGTATCCTCATCTCTTTAGAACAGATGCTTGGCGATCCAGAACGGGCAATAGCGAAGAATAACTTCCATGACGAGGAAACAAATCGTCAACTTTTTGATCTGGAACGTGAGATTCAGTTTACCCGTGAAAGTCTTCAAGCCGCCAACGAGGCCTTACAAACCTCGAATGAGGAACTACAGGCCGCCAACGAAGCCCTGCTGGCTTCAAACGAAGAATTGCAAAGTGCCAATGAAGAGCTGAATTCACTTAATGAAGAATTGAACACGGTCAACTCGGAATATCAAGGAAAAATCAACGAGTTATCCGAGTTATATGCTGACCTAGACAATCTCTTTTGTAGCACAGATATCGGTTTTATCTTTGTTGACCGGGAGCTACGGATTCGCAAATATACGCCCTCAGTAGTAAAGGTGATCAATCTAATGCCTCAAGATCTCGGTCGACGGATCAGCGATATGGCCGCTCCACTTTTAGGTGATATAGAAGCTGAGTTCGAGAATTTACTCCTTAATCGAAAAAAGAAAGAAAAGGTAGTTCGGCATAAAGAAGATGCGTGGTATCTGATTCAGTTTATTCCTTATATTGATGAAACAAATGAAGTGAGTGGGATGGTTATCTCGATTGTTGATGTGAGTGAGCAGAAACGAGCCGAGCAAACCTTACGCCAATCAAGCGAAATTTTGGAGCAGATCTTGGCAGCAAGCCCGGCCCCAACCATGATGGCCACGTCGGAGGGTGACATCTGTTTTGCCAACGAAATGGCCTCCGTAATGTTCAGTCGTCCTGCTAAAGACCTGCTGGGCTTGCCACTCAGTTCTGAGCTTTTTCCATTTACTGATTTGGAAGGGCATCCATTTGCGCACTCTCAGGACTTTGTTCATGTGGCGACGAGCAGTAAGGAAGCCTTGATTATTCGCCTGAAAGGTAAAGATGGCAAGCAAGAATATTTTCTTACCGTCAAAGCCAATCAGCTAACCGCGCAAAATAGCCGACTGAACGGTGTGGTCTTGACTTTCAGCGAAATAGCCCGGCAAAACTAAAAAATACACTCTTATGTCAAACCGTATTTTTTTCTGTAAACAACATAAAAATTCCTATGTTCACCACGTGCAAACCGTTAATTTTGGCTTCAGCTTCGCCTCGTCGTAAACGCTTTTTAAGCGATCTTGGCCTTGAATTTACCTGTATTCCTGCCAACATTGATGAACGTTCCTTGCCTGATGAAACACCCGCTATCTTTGCTCGTCGTATGGCAGCAGAAAAGGCTGAAGTCCTTGCCAGCCAGTATCCCAAGAGTTGGATTGTAGCAGCAGACACGGTAGTTGTACTAGACGGACAGATTATAGGAAAGCCAAAGGATGCTGCTCATGCCTTAGCTCTTCTCCGCGCTCTGCAAGGCCGCAGTCATAAGGTTATTACAGGTTTAGCTCTTCTTTGCCAAGCAGAAAATTACCTTGAAACATTGGCAGAACAAAGCGAAGTTACCTTTTCGGCTTTTCCTGATGACGTGTTACTTGCTTATATCCAAACTGGCGAGCCTCTCGACAAAGCAGGAGCCTATGGCATTCAAGGAAAAGGTGCTTTTTTAGTGCAAAATGTGAATGGCTCTTGTTCCAATGTAATTGGTTTACCACTTAGTAGCTGCGTCACTTTACTTCTACAACACAACATTATTGTATCGAACACCTGAAAACAGCCTTTGTTTTTTGCCAAAAGGAATGTTATCTTTCAATGAGCTAGTTTCGCAATCGTGCGGTTGCCTGAAAAAATCTATCTTTCTGGCACAGAGTATTCAACCCTCAACCTATACAGTCTCATGGATGTCACGCGCAAGAATGAACTGTCTACGGCAGACTCAGCAGAAAAAGCCGCTTCTTTCGCAGATGAGCAGCAAACTCTTTCCTTAGAGAGCTTAGAGCGTCAAAATACGCTAGAGGGAAAGGAAGAAATGAATCTGCCAGCAGTTATCTGCGATCTTTTAGCTGAAAAAAATAGCAGGAAGATTGACATGATGCTGGAGCAACTTGCTACCGGACTTCACGCTGAAAATCCTAGAACGCGTTTAAAAGCAGCCTGCTATCTGACGGATACGCTGGAACTGCTCATTGCGCACCAAGAATGGCGACGGATAGATAACCTCTTGCCTGCGGCAGAAGTTGCTCTGACTGCGGCGTTGCAAAACGAAGTTGGTGTTTGGCAACTTGTTACGGCATTATCTGCTTTTGCTGCGTATCAGATTGAAATGGGCAAATACGCTTCTGCGCGTCGTGCCTTACTTGTCTTTTCCTCAAGCAAAATTCTCGCAATAGCCTCTGACAGTGTCCGTACGCGGATCGACCGGTTGTTGGGCGATATGGCAACTCGTCCTCTACTGGAGCTGCTGCTGGTCGAATATCTGTATGATAAAGATAAAAGTGTCGATGCAGGACGACTTTTCGCAGTACTTGGTCGATCTGCGGCAGAATTTCTCTTAGAACCACAGTGCATGAAATTGTATCAAGAGAATAAGGCAGACCAGCTGCTTAAGCTATTTGGTGAGATTGGCTTTGCCGCAGAAGAAAGTCTTTGTTGTTTGCTAGAGCAAACCAAAGACTGGTACCTTATTCGCAATATTATCCGGCTACTTGCAGACAAAGGAAGCAGTGCCTGTTTTGCAAGAGTAACGTCCTTTATTAATCATGAAGATATTCGGGTCAAAGGTGAAGTGCTCCGAGCAGCGAGCCAGATTGATGCACCCGGGAAAAAAGACTTTTTCCTGAAGGCCCTGAAATTAGTACCACACCAATTAATTGAGCTAGTTGTCGCTCTGATCGGCGATATTCCTGATAGCAGTTTGGTAGCCCCGCTCGCTGATTTACTTGATGAGGCAGTTTTGGTTAAAAATAGGGCAGGGCTAAACCTCCAGCTTGCCATCTGTCTTGCGTTAGGCAAGATTGGTTCTGTGAAGGCGGTTCCTACTCTGAAAAAAATCATTGCTGCCTATTCTTCTGGCAGTGAAGTGAGTCAAATGGAACAGCAGATTCTGCGAACCGCAGAACAGGCTATCCAGTTCATCAGCCACGGTGGCAAGCATAAAAGACTTGGGGCTATTACCTCTGATGTACCCAATCAAAATAATCCGTTTGCGGTACGAGAGGCAGGTATTATTCGTATGGCCATGTCTGGCGACCGAGCTGGTGCGGCCAGTCAACTTCTTGAGTTAATCATTGAATGTGTACAAAAGGACGATCTGCTCAATGCAGAACGACTACGGGAACGCTTTAGTGAAATCAACCCTAATGCCATTGCAGAAATTATTCAGGCCGCAGAGCTAATCGAAGAGGCACAAAGCGGTGTGCAGGTGCGCAGTTATTTAGACATTTGGTCTAATTTGCTGCATGAACTCAGTTCAGAGGAGTTCAGTGCTATCTATCATGAACTCGAACATCGTGTTTTGGAGCCGGAAGAAATATTGGTTGGGCAGGGTGACAAAAACGATGAATTGTTTTTTGTTAATCACGGCACAATTCGAGTTTTCTATAAAAAACATGATCGGAAAATTTACATCAAGAGCCTTTGCGATGGTGATTTAGCAGGAGAGAATTTTTTTGACACCTCTGTTTGGACAGTGAGTATGAATGCCGTTACGGAAAGCCGCATTTCTGTTCTCAAACGCTCTTGCTTTGAGCGCTGGAAAGAAGCGTATCCTGGCTTGGAGAAAAAATTAAAGGTTTTCTATAAAAACTCCAATAATATAAGAGATCTGTTACAAAGAAAAGGTCTTAATCGTCGAGCATTTGATCGCTATGAAGTGTGCCGCAAGGTGGATTTTCAGGTTATGGACACGCCAGGCAAGGCAATTGGGCAAAAGTTCAAAGGTAGATTAGCAGATGTGTCCAGAGGCGGCTTGTCCATGACCTTCCGCATGATGCAGCAGAAACATATTCGCGTTCTCTTGGGCCGAACCATGCAGATCACCATTCCCGTGGTTGGTAGTCCAAATGAGCTGGATGTACAGGGACAGGTGCTGTCCATCACCCAAGCAGAACCAACACCAACCAAGGTTTCAGGCCAAGATGTTGGTGAATACAAAATCAGTCTTGAGTTTGAGGAACCGTTGGAGAATGATCAGCTTCAGTTAGTTTTGGGTTGAGCCGTCCCCGCCAAGCCTGACGACCTACTGGATAGGAAAATTCCAACCAAGCAGGCTGCACAGCAACTCGCAGCCCTTGACTCAGGTGCAGTTCGCTGTAATTTCTGCCTTTGGCGGCGGTTTCTACAAGAAGTACGATATGGTCATATCTGGCTTGATTATTCATGTGCCAGAGGACTTGTTCCAGCACTCGCCGTTGTAACGCGATAGGTAAGGCAAGAAACGGCTTACGCAGGAGACGTATTTTTGGCCAACAAGTATCTTGTTTCTCTTCTTGGATAGTCTCTTGCAAGGCTTTTTTTGTTAACTCTTCCAAAAATTCCTCATCTACTGCCAAACTATCTGCTGTTTTCAATAAAGCATTTTTAATGCCTGGCTCAAAATGCTCACATAAAAAAGGCAGCAGCTCGTTCCGTACTCGGTTGCGGAGAAACTTTCTACTCTGATTGGAAGAATCAAAACAAGAGGCAATAGCATTCTTTTGGAGCCAAGCAGTTAATTCTTGTTTACTCGTGCGGAGAAGTGGACGGATAATAGCATTACTGCGCATTTTCATTCCAGCCAAACCCTTACGGCCGCTGCCACGGAGCAAGCGAAGCAACACTTCTTCAGCCTGATCATCAGCAGTGTGCCCAACAGCAATCCACTCTGCACCACATTTTTGAGCTACGTCTCGCAGTAAACTATAGCGTAACTCACGGGCCGCATGTTCCAGCGAGAGTCGCTTCTTCTTAGCTAAAGCAGTCACATCAGCCTGCCGGAAAAAAACAGGAAGGCCAAGCTGTGCCGTTGCGGCTGTGACTATTTCTTTCTCTTGCGGCGTTTCCAGTGGTCGTAGGCCATGATCAATCCAGACAACAAAGAGTCGTAGTTGGAGTGACTTCTGAGCTGCTAAAAGATGAAGCAAAGCCATTGAGTCTGGGCCACCAGACACAGCAATAACAATGCCTGCACCTTTGCTGATGCCACAAGGGCCAAGCAGCATTTGGCGCACATGCTGTTCTAAGCGCACTGCTGTTTATCCACTCATGGAGTCTGGCAGCATAACAGTATCGAACCAGTAACTGTGCAGCCGTTGAACTGCTTCCATGTAGCCCTCAAAGCTGACCGGTTTAGCTACATAGCTATTAGCCCCATATTTATAGCACCGCTCCACATCTCGCTGATCTGACGAGGTAGTCATGACAATGACTGGAATATCTTTTAGATACTCGTCACTTTTCATTTCTTCGAGTACCTCACGGCCATCTGTACCAGGCAGATTCAGATCCAATAAAACCAAAGCAGGCCGAGGAGCCGCTCCAAGGGCAGCAAACTGATTGCGCCGGTACAAATAATCCAACGCCTCATCACCGTCCTCACAGCGAATAACTGGATTATTCAGATTGCCCTTACGAAAGGCCCTGAGCACCGTTTCATAATCTACATCGCTGTCTTCAACTAAAAGAATATACCGTCCAAGTTCAGCCTGATTGATGGTCATAATGAAATTCCTGCGCTGCTTTCGTCTGCTATATTTTCAAGCCAAACGCCGCAGTCCGATTTCTGGACTATTGTGAAAAAGAAAGCCGTTCCCTCGCCTTCTTCACTTTCTACCCAAATATTTCCTTCATGCCGTTCAATGATTTTTTTGACAATAGCTAAACCAGCACCAGTGCCGTGCCCGTATTTATTACCGCTATGCAATCGCTTGAACATGGTAAAGACCTTGCTCAGATGCCGCTCTCGAATACCAATGCCATTGTCACAGACATAAAAAATCTGCTGTTCCAGATCATTCCAACGGTGAAGTACACCAATTTCAATCCATTTCTCTTCTTTATCGTTATAACGGGCCGCATTAGTGATGAGGTTGTAATAGACTTCTCGCATTCGCACGGCATCACAGACTATTGTTGGCAGCACTTTGGGAATGCGAACATCAACCTTATCTTCTTCCAAGCCAACTCTTAGGGTGGCGAGCACGTCCGCAACTAACTGATTAAGATCAACTTGATGGCAAGCTAAAGCCAGTCTGCCTACTCTGGAAAAAGAAAGGAGATCATCTGTAAGATTTGCAAGCCGCCCAGCTAGGTCACCCATTACTTTCAAACGATCTCGACCGTCACCGCCCAATTTCTCGCCATAATCTTCTAGGATAAACGTACTATAGCTCATAATGCCGCGTAAAGGTTCTTTAAGATCATGCGAAGCAATGTAGGCAAAATCGTCCAATTCTTTGTTAGAACGCACCAGCAATTCGGTACGTTCACCCAGAGCTACTTCTATTTCTTTGCGGGCTTGTATATCTTCAATTACAGAAATGTAATACTGAGGACGGCCCTGTCCATCCCGGACTAAAGAAACCGTGTGATTAACCCAAACCGCGCTACTGTCTCGACGGAGGTACTGTTTTTCCATCGCATAGGTAGTCAAGTCTGGCTTGGCAGCCAGCTCTTTTGCCTTGGCATAGCTGTGCTCCACGTGTTTAGGATGCGTGATTTCCTGAATGGTCTTTTTGAGCAATTCATCCTGAGTATAACCAAGAATCGTGCAAAATTTACGATTTATCCGCAGTAAACGACCATCTGGTGCTACATGAGCAATACCTACAGCCGCTTGCTCAAAAGTAGCTTGAAAGGCCTCTTTTGCATCATGAAGCGACTGCTCCGACTGCCGCCGCTCAGTTACATCTGCTCCAGAGCAGATCACGCCAATAATCTGCTCATTCCTGTCACGTAAGGTACGACCGGACCATTCAATGATTCGTGAGGTGCCATCAACACGCTGTACCTGAAGTTCTATGCCATCAACCTGTTCCTTAGTCCCACTCAGCAGAAGCTGTAAGATGCTGGATCCTCTCTGTCGATCATCGAACTGAATACAGTGCTCAACCCAAAATAAGCCTATCAATCCCTCCTGTTGGCCGCCCAGCATTTCGCAACCTTGTCGATTGATTAGCTTTAAGCGACCATATTTGTCAAGAACTGCAATCATTGCCCCAGCAATGTCAAGATAGTTCTGCGCGCGACTTTTCTCTTCCTCGAGTCGATGGAGAAAAGGGTTAAAGCGCAGGATGACCGCACTGCCACCTAAAATAAGCAATAAAACTATTCCACTGGCCGTAGCCGTTGTGCGCAGCAAAGGCTGGCGTACTTCTGCGAGATCAATCTTTGCGACCAAGCCAATGTGCATTTCTGGCACCCAGCGAAAGGCCGCTAGCACTGTTTTTCCTCGATAATCCGTACCAGCTATCGTGCCATTTTTCCCAGACAAAGCAAGACGCATTGGTTCAGCTAGTGACGATTGTTTGGGCACAGAAAGCGGCAGAGAATTGCTCAAATGTTCTTGGCCAGACCAAAAAATAATGTTTTCATTCTCTTGGCGAGCAATGAGGAATTCACCGCTTTTACCAAAACATTGTTTATGCAGATGCGAATTTAATACGCTCGTCAGGACGCTTTCTAAAGTCTGTTCCTGGCCAGCAGAAGGTTTGAAGAATTGCTCTTGGACATGAAAAAATTCCTCTATCAGCACCGCATGACTGTGCACAATTTCTTGCAGCCGTTGCTGCTCCAAACGCAGGGTTGTACGATACAGTAGCCAGAGGGTCATACTCATGAGACCACAGAGAGCCACAGTTAAGACCACTACGGATACAATGGCGGCTTTCTGCTTGTCGCTTTTCATGGAGTTAGGAGTTACGCAGTTGGGGTGAATTCAAGGTCCAAGTGCAACAGTTAAGTAGGTCTCCCCAAAATAGCTCTTTTGGCGTTTTAAATCCAAGAGATTTTCGAGGTTTGTTGTTGAGTTTTTCCATAATAGCGTTGACATCCTGTGTATCCAGCGTGTCGCTGGCTATCTCCTTTTGGGCGGTATTGCCTTATATAGCTCTAGCTATAGCACAACAAAATGACTACAGTGTAGGCTGCTGAAAAAGTTCATCGACAGAACAGCCGAGTTTTCTTCTGCGGGCTTTTGCCTGCGCCCATTTATGCTCAATCGGATTAAGGTCAGGGGAATAAGGAGGAAGATAGTCAAGCAGACATCCTCAATGAGTTCCTGAATCTTCTCAGATTTATGAAAAAGAGACGTTGTCCATGACAACAATATTGCCATTCGGCAGCGCAGGCAGAAGCTCCTGTCTGATCCCTGCCTCAAAAAACATTCGTATTGATGCTACTGTCGAACAGAGCTGCGGTCAGCAATCTGTCTTCGATCAATGCGCATTAGTCCGCTGTTTCGCCTGCCAGTTATGCTCTCCAAAACAGCGTTTGCCTTCCGGCGCATAGCCAAACGTTCTGGTCATGTCTGAGAAGCCTTTTTTATCAATATAAATCATATAGTTGTGCATCAATCGATGATCTTTTTTTTGAATAAACAGCGGCCCCCTCATTGGCTTTCAGATGAAAAAATGTTTTTCTTCGGCTAATATTCAACCGTTTTAACGCCTCGCATACGCTGCGCTGACTACAGTCGAATCGTTCCGCACGTTCATGCTGATATGCATCTGGAGACGAACCATATCTATCTTGGTCGCGCGGGCTTGTTCCTTGTTCGGCAGGGTTCAAGACGCTTTGACCAGCGGCTCAGACTTGATTTACTGATTCCTGTTCTGTCTGGATTAACGTGCCCATTGTTTGCCAAACGTGTCAGCCACAGCCAGCCGATAGAACGAATAAATTTAAGATTACTTATACTTGCGTACCAAGTATCGAACTCGATAAATTCAGGAATGAAGCCGCGCTCCACAGCTTTCTGGAGCATGTCCTGAAAATGGTCATTTTTTGTCAGACCGTCAACGGATTTGTTGTAAATTCGATAATCAACAGGCAAATAGCGTTCTCCATCCGTCCAGAGTATGGTGATCAAATTGATGCCTAAAACTACACGTTTATGCTTACCCGACCAATCACGGGTCACTAACTCGATTTTTTTGCTATACAACTTATCCAACGTACTGTCATCACAGATCAGGTAACCTTTTGTCAAATCAACATGTTCCAGAACTTCGGCCCATAGCCGGTCAGTACTCGGAAAGAGGCGGTTCAGATGACGGGTGAAGGCATCATGAGAAAGACACCCCCTCTTCTTCTGGCTGAACTCGTTCTGCTTCTGTGCAACTATAAACTTTCTGTGTACCGATCAGAAAATTTTTTGTATTTGTACTCTGTTACCTTGGGTTTATTCATGCAGATATGTTACTCTTTTTTTCCAACTGCGTAACTCCTAACTAAAACCTTTCGACGAAAATCTATTGAGTATGCCATGCATTTACTACAGTCATTTTATATCGCTTTAGCTATATCATGTTACATAACTGCTCTTCCCTCCTCATAGCCGGAACGCACTCCGGCTGCGGCAAGACCACCGTCACGCTCGGTATTATGGCAGCCTTACGTCAGCGAGGCTTCACGGTACAGCCTTTTAAATGCGGCCCGGATTTCATTGATCCCACTTTGCACCAGCTAGTAACTGGTCACATCTCACGTAATCTCGACATCCGCATGTGCGGTCCAGATTATGTACGAGAATGCTTCCACCGCCATGCCCCCCTAATAGATGATGGCCAGTCAGTCGCGGTTGTGGAAGGGGTGATGGGCCTTTTTGACGGGGGCAGCGGCTCGGCAGCAGAACTGGCTGCGCTACTCGGTCTGCCAGTGCTTTTGGTGCTGGATGTGCGCTCGGCAGCGGAGAGTGCAGCAGCAGTGCTCAAGGGCTTTGAAAGTCTTGATTCCCGCGTCCGGGTCGCCGGAGTAATTTTCAATCAGGTCGGCAGTGAGCGGCATCTCCAGTTGGTCAGCGATGCGGTGCGACAGCATTGCCAAGCAGAAATCATTGGGGCTTTACCACGAGACAGCGGCATTAGCCTACCGTCGCGGCATCTTGGCCTGCATTTGGGTACGGAGGTAGAATTCAACCAAGATCGACTCGTTGATCTTATTGAGCAACATCTTGATCTTGACCGGCTTCTGCAACTCGCAGGAACGGCTAAAATTTCTCATATTCGACCTATTGCTCCTTTGAAGCCTGTTGGCAAAGTACGTCTTGGTGTAGCTTTGGATGAGGCGTTCTGCTTTTATTATCAGGATAACTTTGACTTGCTCCAAGAAGCTGGAGCCAAGCTGGTACGCTTCAGTCCTTTGCATGATAAAACTTTACCAGAAAAGCTAGATGGTCTCTATTTCGGGGGTGGTTACCCAGAACTGCACGCGCCTCAGCTTGCCGCTAATTATGAGCTACGGACACAGGTTTTAGCCTTTTCTCGGTCTGGTAGGCCAGTTTATGGCGAATGCGGTGGTTTTATGTATCTTTGCAAGGGCATTGTCGATCATGAGGGGCGGCAGCAAGCGATGGTCGGAGTGTATCCAGTATTAACGAAAATGGGGAAACGACTACGACGGCTTGGTTATTGCCAGACAAAAATGCAAATAGAAACCCTGCTCGGCTTAACAGGGACTGTATTATATGGTCACGAGTTTCATTACTCGGAGATTGAGCCTATGCCAGACACAATTCAACGCGCTGCTCTCCTTGACGACGGACGAACGGAATGCTATATGGTTGACCACACCTTGGCTGGCTATGTTCATCTACATTGGGGCCGTACACCTGAAGCGGCCCGCAATTTTGTCCAAGCAATGCAACAAGCCAATTTAAGAAAATAATTGTGGCTTAGTTTTTTGCTTCACTCGTCGCTTTCTCAGCCTCTTCGACTTCCTGTTGCTCCTTTTTAACCTCGGCCTCCTTGGCTTCCTGCTGCTCCTTTTTAACCCTTGTCATAAATTCATCTATCTCGAATCCGAGCGGCTTTTGCTGGGCAATCTTCTCCCGCGCTGAGATCAGTGCCTGCTCCATGCCGGGCGGCAGTCCTTCATTTTTCCACCAATTCATTTTCTCGCTCCAAAGCCAGACATACTCATCGCTGGTCTTCAGTGCCCAGTAAATGTTGTGCTCCCACCATTTCAAGCGTTCTTCCTTGGTCATAAACTGCGAGAGAATATTTTTCCACTGAACCGTGCCAAAGACATAGTCGAAATACAATGCCTGCGATGCCTGCGTCTGGAGAAGAAACTTTGCAGTGTCTTCAGGCGGTACCAATCCCAAGGCTGTTTGCCGCATAAGATGATAGGCAACATAAAATGAATGGGTGTCCGGGTAATAATACGAAGGTTCATTGCCGTCCGTGACCGTGATGCCCGGCCCCATTGCATCCAAGATGCCAGCTAGGAAGGCGGGATAAAGTCCATAGACCTCCTGCTGGCCTATCATCTGCTCGCGCTTGGCCGGAGTCGGCTGATCCGTGATATTAGGAAAGATGCTGTAGGTGAAAAGCGTCAGCAGCACGGTTTCAGGTAGGTGTTTCTGAATCGCCTCAATGAACTGCGCCCCGCGCTGGCGGACTTTGGCTTGGTATTCGGCAAAGGATTTGTTTTTAGCGTGAATTTGCTCGCTATACTTCCAAGGATTTTTACCATAAGGTTCTGGGTCAAAGGCCAAAGCACACCTGCCAGCTTGAGCAGCCTTAGCTATGATCTCAATGTTATTGACAACGTTGTCCCAGTCTTGGTCGCTGAACCAGTCCATTGCCGAGGCGGTATTCATAATGATAAAGTTGTCGGTGAACTTGCCCCATTTAATTTTTTGCAGAGCTTCCATGTCCGCCGCATAGTCCGACACATCCCATCTGCCGCCTTGGAATATATTATTGCCTTTACCTTTTCCGGCCAGCCTCATAATGAGGCCGTCAAAAGGACGTTTTTCCATCTCCGAGATATTCTCGGCAACATAGGCTGGTGTTGGCGCACCAGTGCCATACTGGATAAGTTTTTTCCGCGCAGGCAGACGCGAAGCAGCTAAACAAGTTCCAGATAGTAGCAATAAGACACAGCAAATGATCAGAATATTCTTATTCATAAGGCTTTTTGAAGTTTCGATAGATTTTTATGAGCGTATTTGATAAGTTAAACAAGCTTTGTTGCTTTAGTAGCACCACCATTCTTGGATCGAAGTATATTATTTTTTGATTTCTTCTTGTAGCCTATTCCACAGAGGCTTTAATTGCTTTTTTATTGCCTTTTCCCCCATAGTTTCAGCACATCTAAATCCATATCGTATAAAATTTTTCTTCCCTAGATGAGAATACCTTTCATAAAGTTTTCTTTTGTATACACTCTGCCTTGGAATACCTTTTTGGATTCGTATTCTGTTATGCTTGATGCGAGTTAGTTTCGCAAGTCGAACACCAGATTTCATTCTTTCTGAAAATCTTGCAAGGGCGGCAGATCGTATTAACTTATGAAACCCATCAAAAGTGAATCCGAGATATTGAAGAGATTTGTCACAAACGAGCTGCCCGTTAATAATTTTGAATTCTGACGTTTTTGTTTTGTCCTTGTTTATAGTCAGTTTTAGTTTCTCAATTTCTTCATTAATTGTTTTAGTTATATACTCTTTGCTCGCGAGAGGAACTATACAAAGAATATCATCACAATACCTAAGATAGGAGCCACCTATTTCCTTGATCGATTTTGAGATAAATTCATCAAATGAAATCAGATAAATATTTGAGAGCAATGCACTAATAGGAGAACCTTGAGGAATGCCTTGCTGTGTATTATTGACATTTATCATGCCATTTTTCCTTACTATTTCTCGAAATTGATTTGGCTCACAAATTCTTCTGTTTTTATTCTTCGGATTATTCTTTGATATGCCAAAAGTCTTATATAAAGAGTCTTTATCTACTTTTGAAAACTTTGTTAGTGAGTAAAAAATATTATAGTGGTCATCTGGTAATTTTTCATCATTGAGAACTCTGCACCAATTTTGTTTTAGAATTGAATGATTTAAGTTGTCGAAAAAACCTTCAATATCAAAAGAGATTGCAGCACATGATTCTCTCCGAAGAATTTCATCAAATGCTTCATTTGCAAAATCAATATTGCTTTTACCTAACTTTCTAAACGCAAGAATGTTATTTTCAATACCAATTTCTTTGATTGTTTTTTCGTAATATTCAGTCAGTTTATATGTATAATACGTATAGATATGTGAATCCACATGAGAAGCATATGATATTGGCCGTTTCTTTTTCTTGATCGTTAAAGATTGTCCATCTTCTCCCTTGCGGACTTTTTTGCTTTTAATTTCGTATGAAATGAAAGGATAAAAAGAGTGCCTTTTTACTCTGTTTGGTGAGGTAGCAATTGACTCTGCTTGCTTGATACCCATAGGGAGATCAAAGTGAAGATAGCCACGCTGTTTGAACCATGGGTGATCTTGAACGGCCATAGTCATTTGTTAGTCTTGCAAAACCGGAAGGGAAAAGGACTGCGGCCATCCAACAATCCCTTCCGGCTTAGCCCAAGGTTTTAAGCAACCCCGTCCATACCTGTTGTGTGAGGTATGCGCCGCGCCTGTTAAGAATCTGTTATGTTAATAATAACAATCACTATGGAGGACATCTAATGCTCTTGCGAACACTAATCAGTCGAGCCATTGGCCAGATGCCACTGTCTCAGTTATCTATAAAGATCAACTTTCGACTTGACATCCTGTGTCATCCCCCGTTGCCTACACAACGGGCAAAACTACAATAAATCATTTTATATACTGTGCAATACAATTTTACACACCACCGCAATTAAGTTTTTTTCAAATAAAATTGTTAATCAAAAATGCCAAGCTGGACTACAGTGGAATCAATATTTTAACCCAAGTTGTGACCTACAGCATAGCTTTTTGGATACTGTAGGCCAAGACAAACAAAATAACTTTCAACTCGAACCCGCGAGGGGTGACAGCATGGATATGACGTGGTAATTTTTGTTCAATAA
>JAPEVH010000026.1 GCA_026645415.1 Candidatus Electronema sp. | reverse complement strand
CGTCCATGAAGTGCAGGCCCATCATCATCATCCGCGCCACCCAGAAGAAGAGGATGTCAAAGCTGGTGATCAGCACCGAAGTGGGGTAGAAAGTCTGCAATTCCTTGGTGTTCTCCGGCCAGCCGAGCGTGGAGAAGGGCCAGAGCGCGGACGAGAACCAGGTGTCGAGGACATCATGCTCCTGCTCCAGATAAGGCTTGCCGCAGCGGGTGCAGAAGGTCGGCTCTTCGCTGGCGACAATCAGCTTGCCGCATTCGAGGCAGTTCCAAGCCGGGATGCGGTGGCCCCACCAGATTTGCCGCGAGATGCACCAGTCGCGGATGTTGTCCATCCACGCATAGAAGGTGTTGTACCAGGTGTCGGGATAGAGCCTGATGCGGCCCTCGCGCACCGCCGCAACCGCCTTGTCCGCCAGCGGGCGCACGGAGACGAACCACTGCTTGGAGGTGGTCGGCTCGATGACTGTGGCGCAGCGGTAGCATTTGCCCACGGCGTGCTCGTAGTCTTCGATCTTGTCAAGAAAACCCAGCTCGGCCAGATCCTTGACGATCTGCTCGCGGCAGGCAAAGCGGTCAAGGCCCGCGTATTTCCCGGCGTTCTCGTTCATGATGCCGTGCTCATCCATGATCTTGATCCGCTCCAGATCGTGGCGCAGGCCGATCTCGTAGTCGTCGCGGTCGTGGGCAGGCGTGACCTTGAGCGCACCCGTGCCGAAGTCGCGCTGGACATGATGATCAAGCACCACCGGAATGATGCGCTCCACAATGGGCAGGCGGATGCCGATCTTGTCCAGCCCGGCATAGCGTTCGTCATCAGGGTGGACAGCCACCGCCGTGTCGCCGAGCATGGTCTCTGGCCGGGTGGTGGCGATCACCACCGAGCCGGAGCCGTCCGCATACGGATAGCGGAGATGATAGAGCTTGCCATGCGTCGGGTCATGCTCCACCTCGTCGTCGGACAAAGCGGTCTTGCAGCGCGGGCACCAGTTGACGATGGAGTCGCCCTTGTAGATCAGGCCCTCGTCATACAGGCGGACAAAGACTTCGCGCACCGCCTTGGACAGGCCCTCGTCCATCGTGAACCGTTCCCTGTCCCAGTCGCAGGACGCGCCCATCCGCTTGAGCTGCTGGATGATCGTGCCGCCCTTGTCGGTGCGCCATTGCCAGACCCGCTCGATGAACTTCTCCCGGCCCAGCTCGTGGCGGTTGGTCTTCTCAGCAGCAAGCTGGCGCTCCACCACGTTCTGGGTGGCAATGCCTGCGTGGTCGGTGCCCGGCACCCAGAGGGTGTTGTCGCCTTTCATCCGGTGGTAGCGGGTCAGCAAATCCTGAAGCGTGTTGTTGAGGGCGTGGCCGATGTGCAGCACGCCGGTCACGTTCGGCGGCGGTATGACGATGGAAAAGGCCGGGCGGCCCGGCTCCATCGCCGCGCTGAAGGTCTTGTGCTCAAGCCAGTATTCATACCACCGCTGTTCGACCTCCTCGAACTCGTAGGCTTTGGGCAGGTCGTATTTGGCGGCGGACGGCGTGTTTGTATCGTTCATGGCAGCGGAAAAGGGATAACTTTGTTGAAGGAAAGGCCGTTGAAGATCGAGATGCTACTATAAAGCAGGAGGCGTGAAGCGGCAAGGGTTACTGCGAGGGTGTTGCGGCGGGAAAAGGGATGAAAGCTATGCTCCGAATGCGGTTTTGCCGATAAATTCCAAGATTTCTTCCAATGAAATTGCGCCGCTCGCAACTATTTCTTCGCTGCGGAGATGCTTATGGTGGGGAAATGTGGCGATATGTTTGTGATGCGGCGCATTGTCCCAGCGGGCAAGCATTGCGCCGCTTTCAGACTGCCAGTGAAAGGAATAATTGCGCTCTGATTCGTCAATGTATTCTCTTGCAAACAAGATGGACTGATCGGCAAAGATGATTTTAATCTTGCGATAGAATCCGTCCGCCCATCTTCTGTATTCCTGAATCTCGTAGCCGTCTATCCAGCCTGACGAATCAAGCAATCTCAAAATGTCCAAGACGAACCTCTTCAATCTTCGTAGAAAGTTCGCTGAACATCTTCATTTGCGCTTTCCATTCGATATAATCATCCCACTGCGAAAAGTCCTCTTGCGCAGCATGTTCGACCCGCTGCTTGAACTCGCTCCACGGCTGGCTATATTTCTGTTCAAAGAGGCGTATTTTTTCGCGCACTGCGTGCAGAGCGGCGTGATATTCCATCAAGAGCCAGTCTGCAATTTCCTGTTTATATACTGTAACCATAGTTGTCCTCTGATTATTTCAGCGACATGGGCGTTTCGCGAAACGCCCCTGCCTATGTTGCAATCACGATGATGCGTCAGCGTCCTTCTTTTTCTTCTTTTTCCCTACGCCGAAGTGGTCGCCGAGGAAGGCGAAGGCATAGCCGACCTGCGGGTCAAACTCCGTCGCCGCCTGCACCCGCTGATACAGCTTGAGAACCGACCGATACGCCTCAGCAAGCTGGACAAGCCGGGTTTCGCGCACCTGCTCGGCCCGCCGCTCCAGCCAATCAGAGTACGGCTGAAGCTGGTCAACCAGATCAAGCTGCTCCGCAACCTTAGCCGGGTCAAAATCCGCGTCAGTGAGCTGGAGCGCGGCCGCGAAATCAGGATACAGAGCCAGCACTTGGCGGGCAATTTCAGCAAAATCTGTGTGCGGCTTGGGCAGATTGCGGATTTCCTCCTGATCAAAATCCATGAGCTGAAACGCGGACAGGTCAATCTGCTTGTCCGCCAAGGTCGGCACATGCGGCGGGTTGTTCGGGGGATTTGGATTGTCTGAATTGTCAGGCATGGTGGCCTCCTTCGGCTGAGTTGCGCTACTAAACGCTGCCGGTTATGCGCTTATCATAGCCGCCAGCACTATTTTTCGCATTGCTGAATACGTAGAACAGATGCGAAGAGCCGTTCAACCGATGTCCAGAGCCGCAGAACAGATACTGAGAGCCGTTCAGCAGATCAGGAGGGCGGTCAAAGAGCGGTAGGAAAAAATTTAACACAAGAAAAAAGACGCAAACCAGCTTTTCAGCACCGGCCTGCGCCCTCTGGAAAATCACGTTATCCTGTTTTTTGCCTGAACAGGATTTCGACCTGCCTCATTTGCTGATACACAGGCAGTAAAACTGACGGCTCATTTGCACTATCTGGCTCAGACCTGCGGTATAGCAAACAGGATTTGCATCAAACTGGTTGCCATAGAGAAACTGCTTGCCATTGCCGAACTTGCAGACATGGGTGCGCTCGCTGTTCGCGCACATGCTTGCCTCAGATTCGGCAGTCGCTTTGGCCAATTTCTCGCAGGCCGCAGGACAGGCTAAACCATTGTTGGGATACCAGCCCGCCTTGTAGTCGTGCGTCATGTTGTCCATGATTGGAGCCGCTTGGACAGATGCTGCTGTCAGAGCCAGAACCACACCTGCCAGCAAAACTGCTGCTCGTGCCATCATTTCCTCTCTCCTTTGATAAAGGTTTGACTTACGTGCGCACTTTTTTTAGGCGCAACATCGCTGAATGACTGTAGCACATATTTCTCTAGGCTGCATAAAAACAGCACGGCAAGCTCTTGGAATGGATTTCTCCAATCACCACTCCACTCCCAGCATCACTGAATTAATTCCAGAGCCAATACCAAGAAGAGCAGCTTTCTGCCCGCTTTTGAGTTTGCCTTTCTCAATCCCCATTGCCATAGTAATGGGCGCAGAAACTGAACCAACATTACCCAGAACAGATAAGGTCTCAAAGTTACGTTCTGGTTCAAGTCCTAAGGTGGAAAAAAGCTGCCGGGCATGAGCATTGCCAACTTGATGACAGAAGAAACGGTCAATGCTTTCCTTGTCCCAGTTGATTTCCTCCAAAAAAGCCTGCCAGCACATAGATGCGGTCTCTATTCCTTTCACCAAGAGCAATTCAGCATCCGTGGACATCAGCGTTTCCTGTTCTGAGTTCTGGCCACCATGACAAAGATCATTGTGCAGGGTGTTAGCACGGCAGGCACCACCGAGCAGATGATGGCCAGTATCTTGTACTTTGCGGGAACCCATGACTAAAGCGACCGCCCCAGAGCCAATAGTCAACGAGGCAAAGGCAGGTTTGATGGTTTTCCTCGTCATGCTCTCATCGGTAAGAAGTTGTTGAATCGTAGAACGGATCAGATCTTCTGCGGTCTCGCTCGCAACAATTAGCCCATAGCGCACTTGCCCTAGTTCGATCATATTCGCCAGCATCAGCATCCCATTCAGGAAACCAAGACAGGCATTAGAGATGTCAAAAATCTGACAATGCTCAGGTAAACCTAGGCTACGGTGAACAAAAGAGGCGGTGGCAGGCTCCATCATATCACGGCTCACCGAAGTGAAGACCATAAAATCAATATCTGCAACAGATAACCCAGAAGCGAGCAGTGCCTTTCTGCCTGCCAGCACTGCGCCCTGACTCGGCAAAGTCCCTGCGTCCCAATAGCGACGGCTACGAATACCACTCATCAGCTCAAGACGACCTTCCGGGAGCTTAAGACGTTCATAGACCGAAGCAAGCTGCTGCTCAAGGTCAGCAGAAGTGACCACATTGGGAGGAAGTTCATAACCAAAGCTATGCAGACAAACGCGAGAATATTTCATATAGATTGCGTGGTTCAGAGAAGTCGTATTTTTCTCCTTTTTATACCAGATGCCTGCCTGCTCTGCAAGCAAGCTAGGCATTCCTCGTGCCCCGACAAGCAGGAAAGCGCGTACAACCCCAAAATTTACGGCCTGCCATGCTTCCCTGCGCTGCCGCACGGAGAACCATTGGGCTGCCGCACTGCGGACAAGGCAAAGGATTGTCTGCTATTTTTGCCGCAACAAGTGTTTGCACATGTCGGACATGCTGTCGTCGGTTACGAAAACTGTTCCGTAGGCGAACAGACTTGATCGCTTTGATCGTTGCATCTACTTGTGCGCTACGCAGGAGCTGTTTTCGCCGTGACTTGATCAGTCGAATAAGGTCTAAGCCTTGCACGACGTTGTCTGGCAACTGCTCTGCAAATCTCGCCTTCCCTGAAAAAACAATTACGGAGAAGAAATACGCTTCGTTCATGCCTAAGAGTTCGTGCAGGGTTTTCAGATGCTTGTAATTTTGATGAAGAGGATTCTGAAACTCTCGGCAATACGTACCGATTTGCTGGCTCCAGAGGCGGTCTTTGCTGCTACCAGAGATCATACCCTGCATATTTTTGGTTTCCAGCACAAAAATACCGTATTTGGAAACTACAACATGGTCGATCTGAGTTGTACCATCCGCAGTTGGTAGGATCAAACTGCTGAACGAATGATAAACTTGGCGATTTAAGTGCCGTCGCAGCATCCTGTTGACCCGCAATTCGCCCATCATGCCTTTCCATTGCCGGGAATTAAGCAGCTTGATGAAGACGATAGCAGGTACAAGCAACCAGAGGATTTTCAGCAGCCCAATAATAATTTGCATGAAATCAACGCTCATTTCCTGATTGACGCAACAGGTGCCGCTGAATACCATAGGAGGACTTCATCATACGTCCTCAAGGAGGTCTGAACCATGTTTTCTCTGAAACAAGTTATTGCTATTGCTCTCGGTGTGATGCTGCTCAGTGCGGTAGCAACTGCTTTTGCCGTAAAATTCTGGCTTTTCCCTAGACCATTTGCGCCCGTGGTGCTTGCTAGAGATGAGGAGCAGCAGCTTGAGCGCAAACTGAATCGACTGGAAACCTTTACGGATAGGCAGGACGCAAGCCCAGCAGGACAATTCGCTCCAGAAGCGTATTCGGAAAAAGGCGCACAGCGAGAAATCGTCTTTACAGAACGTGAGGTCAACAGCCTGCTGGCTCATAACACAGATTTGGCTGAAAAGCTCGCTATTGATTTTGCCCAAGATTTAGTCAGCCTGCATCTGCTCTTGCCCCTTGATCCTGATTTTCCGATTCTAGGCGGCAAAACGTTGCGGCTCAAGGCGGGAGCAGAACTAGCCTATCGAGAAGGACGGCCTGTCGTCATTCTGAAAGGCATTTCCCTGATGGGCGTTCCAATTCCCAATGCGTGGCTAGGCGGCTTGAAAAACATTGATCTAATGCGAGAGTTTGGCGGCCAACCTGGTTTCTGGCAAAGTCTGGGCGAAGGCGTGGAAAGTATTCAGGTGCAGGAGGGTAAGCTGTATCTCAAATTGCGGGAATAGTAGCCGCTTCTTGTACAAGTTATTCCTTTTGGCTCTCCCGGCATCCATGACTAAACTCTGCATCATAAAGCCGTGATGCAGCAGTCGCTTCATTTGACAACGCTGCTCCTACTAAAATCATTGCTGTTTTACGGATGTCTGCTGCCTGTACCTTGTCAGCAATATCTGCCAATTGTCCACGAACAATGCGCTCTTCTGGCCAAGAAGCCTTTTCCACCACTGCTACGGAGGTGTCTGCTGAATATCCACCCGCAACCAGTTGGGCAGCTACTTGCTCAATCATCCCCACAGAAAGAAAAATACACATTGAGGCTTGGATTGCAGCCAACTTTCGCAGCGACTCCTGCTCTGGCACGGGCGTGCGGCCGCCGATGCGGGTAAAAATCACGGTCTGAGTGACTTCTGGTACGGTTAATTCCGCTCGAAGAGCAGCAGCAGCAGCAAAAGCTGAACTGACTCCAGGCACAACCTCATAAACAATGCCCTCCTGATCAAGTCGCTGCATCTGCTCACGAATCGCTCCGTACAGGGCCGGGTCGCCAGTGTGCAAGCGCACCGCTTTTTTGCCTGCCTGCCAAGCAGCAACGAGCACAGCCAGCACCGCGTCCAAGGTCATGCCCGCAGAGTCATGAATCTCTGCTTTCACGCCATCCAAGAGCGCAGGATTGACCAGACTTCCTGCATAAACAATGAGTTCTGCCTCATCAAGGAGACGGCGGCCTTTAAGAGTAATCAGCTCTGGATCGCCAGGGCCTGCACCAAGAAAGATAATTGGGTACTTCATAGGGTTGCTGTGCTAATTTGTTTCTTTCGCAAGATTAGGGTGGAGAAATAATGGAGATCGCAGCCTATTGCTGCGCGAATATCGCTGTAAATATGCTGATCAGGCAAGCCGCAGCGTTCGACCAGCACCGCCTTGCCTGTTAAGCCAAGTTCATCTAGGAGACTGATAAGCCGAGGAAGCTGCCGGAACATCTTCATCAGCACCACTGCATCCGAATTAAGCAGGATATCACGTAGCCGCTCGTCATCAAAGGCTGCAGGAACCACTGTCAGTACGTCATCGCCTAAGCCAAGCGGGTTAACAATTTGAGCCGAGCAAGCAGACATGGCTGTAATACCCGGCACTACCGTTACTGGCACACTAGGCCGCAGCTCTTGGAGCGTGGTAAGAAGATAAAAGGCGGTAGAATAAAGAGCTGGATCGCCAAGCGTTGGAAAGGCAACATCGTGGCCCTGCTCTAGCTGCTCAAAGACAGCCTGCGCTGCTACCTGCCAACCCTGCGCTGCCTCTGGGTCAGGCGTGCAGCCAAGACGAATTTTGTTCATTGGAAAGCAGAGTTCCAGCACCGTCTTGCTTGTTGTATCAACCATTGCCGCAGCAATCTGTAAGGCACTACTGCTGCCCTCTTCTTTGGCTTTAGGTACAGCCAAGACCCTGCATTGCTCCAATATCCGCACGGCCTTACAGGTCATCAGCTCTGGGTCACCCGGCCCGATACCAACTAAATACAGGCGGCCTGTCTGTGCTGCTGTCATGCTAACCTCTGCCTTCACAATAAATAGATAACGATAAGTTATGATTACTATCCAAGACCAATACAGCTATTTCTTCCCGGTAATGATAGTGATCGGATTGAGTCGGAGAGCAGAGAGTTGCCCATCATCACCATATTCTTTTTGTTGCCGGGTGATTGAGATAGTGCGAGAATCTACCTCTAGGCCATTGGCTGCCATGAGAAGCGGTGTCTGCTCGGCCGTGTTCTGAAGCACTGCGCTGACAATAAGCCTGCCACCCTTGGCTAAACGTTGGGCACAGGGGGCAATAATCTCAGCTAACAAGCCGCGACTACCACCAATAAAGGCTCTATCTGGGGAAGGCAGTTTGGAAAAAACATCTGGGGCTTGGCCGCGTACAAGAATAATATTATAAAGCCCATAGCGTACAATATTGGTGCGGATATTATGCCAGCCTTCTTCCTTCTGCTCGACAATATACACTGATAGATTAGGGCAGAGCCGGGCGGCCTCTATTGAGATTGAACCAGAACCGCCGCCCACATCCCAAAATACCCCTTCTGTTGGCAGGCGAAGCCGATGAAGAATTACCGCCCGGATTTCATCTTTGGTGATCAGGCCACGAGCATGACTGATTTCATCCTCTTGCAAACCAAAAATGCAATCCGTTCCTGCCTGCGGCTCCTCCTCATCTTCGGGCTGTTCTTGCTCTAGGAGGAGCATGTTAAGTGGTGCGAAAATCTGCTGCGTTGCCTCTTCCAAGGTGCCCTGCCAGAGCCGTTCTTCTCGCAAACCTAGATTTTCTGCTACCCGGACTCGTAGCCTACGGATACGCTCTGTGTCTTCGTGTTCTTTTAGTAACGTAAGCAAATCCGAAGCAATACGAGCCGGACTACGCTGCGGATCAGTGAAAACCATTACTTTAGGCGTGGAAAGCATCTTGCTGGCGAGCTGCTCTGGTGCTCGGCCATGCAAGCTGACTAAGGTGAGGTCATCCCAAGGCACTTTGAAACGGGCACAAGCGAGCTGGACAGCAGATAGCGCAGGAAAGATCTGAATCAGTTCCGGGCCAAAGCGTTCAATCAGAATTTTCCCAATGCCAAAAAAAAGCGGGTCGCCAGAGGCCAAGACTGCGACATCACCATCTTGAAGAGCCACAGCCAGCTCGAAAATCATCTCTTCGATTGGCGTGATAGCAATTCGCTGGATATCTTTTAATTTGTTACCCAGCAGCTCATGATGCCGTTCTGAGGCAACAAGTGCCCGACAACCTTTGAGCCGCTGGAGTTGCTTTGGCTCCAGCTTTGTCCCACTGATGCCGAAAAGCAAAATTTCAAACCTATTCAACAGTGTTCCCTTTGGCATCCAAAACGAGTATGCGCTCTGAGGCTCCAGAGGTGAAGCTCTACGCAAGAGCGTTGTCTTTTTTGTCCAGTGTATCTTCAGCAGGGAATAGTATAGGCAAAGAATACTATTTTGTCATGAGAAACTACATTACAGGAGTATATCTGGAGGGAAAACAGGTCTATTGAGCTAAAGATTCCATTAAATAGAGGCAAGAATCCCATCCTCAGAACTTACCAGATAGAGTTTCACTGATAAGCCAGAGCACTGTTCGGCATACTGCTTGGCCCGCAGGCAGACGGCCTGCACGAGATCAGCGCGTCCTTGTTTCTGCAAATTTTGCAAGATTTCTCTGGCAGTGTTCGCAGTGGCAAAGGTGGCGGCATTGTTCTCATCCAAGCCCAGATCAGCAAGTAACGCTGCTGCCTGCTGCATTTCCAAGGCACCGTGGCGAACATGCGTTTGAGGAATTTGCAGCGCGCACTTTAATACCTTGGCCCACATTCCGGCCAGATGGATGCGACGGAAGCCCTGCTGTTTTGCCGCCTTGAGCGCGTGTTCAAGATAATCGCCCATCATCACTTGCGCTTCCTCTGGCAGATTCAGCAGCTTCTGGGCTGCT
Organism: Candidatus Electronema sp.; assembly: GCA_026645415.1. Lineage (GTDB taxonomy): Bacteria > Desulfobacterota > Desulfobulbia > Desulfobulbales > Desulfobulbaceae > Electronema. Next base: position 3,771 of record JAPEVH010000026.1, on the reverse strand, counting down.
GCTTCTGAAGTGCGGCCAGTGGAAAGCAGCACTTCTTGCAGACCAGCAGCACGAGCAACTTGTAGAGAAGCATCAATGGTAGCTGTCCAGGCTGCGGCAGAAATTGGCCGGACTATACCAGTAGTACCGAGAACAGATAAGCCGCCAACAATGCCCAGCCGTCGATTGAGGGTTTTCTCAGCAAGCTGAGTGCCGTTAGGAATGCTGATAGTGACGGTTAGATGGCGTTGTTCTTTCCCGATCTCCTGCAAAGCCTCGGTCACCGCTGCCCGGATCATCTGCCGAGGCACAGGATTAATGGCTGGTTCACCGACCGGAATTGCCAGACCCGGTTTGGTTACTGTACCGACTCCTTCTCCAGCTCGGATTGCAACAGCATCACCTAGCTCCTGTAAGCTGACTAAGGCAATGATCTCCGCGCCATTAGTCACGTCCGGGTCATCACCAGCATCTTTGATCACCGAAGCTAAGGCAGTGCCATCTTGCACTGTGCAGCGATGCAGAGAGAAGCTGTGGCGATTGCCATCAGGAAAGGGGATTTCGACCTGATCTGGGAGCTGGCCATGCAGCAGAGCCAGTGTTGCAGCCTTGGCAGCCGCAGCAGCGCAGGCTCCAGTGGTAAAGCCGGAACGAAGGCGAGGCATATTATGAATTCAAGTTCCAAGTTAAGTAGTCTCGCAAGAATAGCGCTTTTAGCGTTTTAAATCCAAGAGATTTTCAAGGTCTGTTGTTGAATTTTTCCATAATATAGCCGCAGGATACTTTGATGAACCACCTTCCAATGCCCTGAGCAAGGTTGAAGTACGCATTCAATATCACTACTATTACGCACCGTATTAGCCACAGCAGGCAGCTCTTTTTTTGTTGACACATTCACTTGAATTTATTATGCAGCATTGAGAACATTCAATTTTATCCATTATCTGCCTATCATTCCAAATCAGCATCAGGCTGTGGGCGACAAATCAAAAGATATACTTTTTTCAACACAAGTTGCTGTAGTTCTTGTCTAAAAAGAGCCTCAGTGTTCAAAACATAGTTCCTGCCAGTTTTAAAAAGCAGGGCTTCTCTTTTATCGAGCAGCGCATCTTTTTTAATGCAGAGTCTTCCGTTTCAAAGATGAGGCGTTCGCTTTTAAAAGAGGACAACGACTTGTTAAAAGAGAAGGTCTTCAATGAAGAAGTGTGGTGATACTCTTTTTAAGAGATGTTTCTCCTCGTTAAAAGAGGAGTCGTAGTTTTAAAAAAAGAAGCGAGTCATTTTTAAAAAGCGGCTATCCTCGGCAGAAGAGGACTTGGCTGCGCTAGAAAAGGAGGCTGTGATGATTGGAGGAAGTATTCCCAAGTTACTACAGGAAGCAGGCGAGGTGAAACAGGCTTTGGAGAAGATTGGAGCCGGGCTGCCTCCTGAGATTTCAGCGGCGGAGATGGAAAACAAGATTGCCGAGCTGGAGACAGCGGTCAGCGACGTGGATGCGCTGAATGCGGATCGGACGCGGTTGGTTAACGTCAAGGGGGAAAAGGTCGATAATCTGAACGAGTACATTGTCCGATCCAGGGCGACGGTCAAGGGGATTTTCGGGACAGATTCCTCGGAATACGACATGGTCGGCGGCACGAGGGTGAGCGAGCGGAAGAAACCGAAACATGAGAACAACGGCGGAACGGAGTAAGGCAGGAAACGAAGTTGCTGGATTGCAACAGTGCTGGAAACGGCTACAACAAAAAGAATTCAAGATGGAGGTGTGTGATGTATAAGCTGAACAGTTTTGTTTGCTGTTTCATGGTGCTGTTTGCACTGTCTTTCAACAATGCGTGGGCCAAGAAAGAAAAAATTGAGCATACGGTGTCTGGGATTTCTTTAGATGTGCTCAGAATAGATGCCTGTGCCAGAGAAAAAGGATGTGTTGCAGCCAGCGGGCCGATGCAGATAGATTTGCTTGATCTGGCAGATGGCAAAGTGGATTTTGCCAGCAAAGTTTTGCTACCAGCCAAAACCAAGGAGCTGCGGCTTGTCTTGAGTGACAACAGCACCATTACAGTGGATGATGAATCGTTTCCTTTAGATGTGCCGAGCGGGCGGCATTCGGGCTTGAAGCTGAAGGGGCAGAAAGTCTTTGGCAAAGAGGGCGGGTTTCTTACTGGCCTGACGTTGAGTCTGGATTTGAAAAAGCAGCTTGTGATTCAGGCGAAGAAGGGAAAGTCTCAGGGGCATGGAAAAGGGAAGGGAAAGTCTGTTGAGGAGTTAGTGTATTCGTATAAGCTGAAGCCGGTTGTTGCAGTGAAGACGGCAGAAGTGGAGCCGTTGCCGGAGAATATGGTGGCTGCTGTGGCATTGCCGGAGAAGGAAACAGTTCTGAAAGAGGGAGATGATGATTTAGTTGTTACCATCCCCGCAGGAGCTGTTTCTGAACCAAAAGTGATTACTGCGAGAAAAATAGAAAATGCGTTCTATGAGTTAAATCCTGATGGGCAGAAATTTATTGAGCCTGTTCTCATTACTATGAGTTACGCCCATCTTTTTTATAGAGAAGCAGGCTATTCAGAAGATAGTTTGATTATCTTGAGAAACGAAGTTGAATTTCCAAGCTCAAAGGATATTTATTCAAAGACAATAACGGCATCTACAAAAGAGTTTTCATCTTGGGAAATTGTTGCAAAAATAGCGGAGTCAATATTACTTTTATCTTGCAATAAAAATCCAAGTCATGATGACTTTAGCAATATAATATCTATTATGAAGGATGATCTGAAATGGAATACAGCAGCAGATTTTATGAAGCATTGGCTTGATGACGATATGAATGATTGGTTTAAAGATGATCAGCTTAATAGATATTTTACACCTTCTGACCTTGAAAAGTATGATTTAATATCAGGTACATTTGACTACCTAAAAGAAAGGGCAGAGGCTAATACCCTCTTTGATGGTGATGTGCCTCGAACGGTTCTAATTGATGAGTTGAAAAAAAGGACATACAACGATAATGGGCTGCCTGTAATACCTTATGGTGGACATTTTAGCCATATCGAAATTGAATTAGAAAACGCAGGAGGTTGGAATGCAGATAAAGCAGAGTGGGATGAATCCAAAATGTTTTATTCTGTTGATAAATCTATATGCAAAAAATTTGATTGCAAGAAAGAACGCTTTTACAAAAAAGATGAATATATAGCTGCTTTTGGAAGCTCTTCACTACGTGCAGTTGCTAGTGGGGACGTGACTATCGATAATAATGTCGCGAAAATAAATATAAAGCAAGCCGGTATATATTTTAGAGATAGTTATGATTTTACTGGTAAACAGTTTCTTGGCTGTTGGAGCACCGTAGAACCTTATGTTGCTCTGACTCCTAACAGTTTTATGAATATGACTCCTATAATGCTTTCGGATGGTATAGGTAGTCCGGTTTTTCTGCCTTCTACAAATCCTCCATATCTCATATGCGTTTGTAATGAATCATTCAGGAACTACAATATAAGTAATAGAGAAGATGAAAACTATGGAAGCTTCAGGATTTTCACTAAACCTGAAGAATATATTGTCAATACAAACCAAACTTTGACATATAATGTTCCAAATATTGCTACAGGTGCTTATTGTGGGCAAGAGGATATTAATCAAGACCCAGATATATTATATTGGTAACCCAAGTTGTGACCTACAGCATAGCTTTTTGGATACTGTAGGCCAAGACAAACAAAATAACTTTCAACTCGAACCCGCGAGGGGTGACAGCATGGATATGACGTGGTAATTTTTGTTCAATAA
>JAPEVH010000019.1 GCA_026645415.1 Candidatus Electronema sp. | reverse complement strand
TATGTAGTGTGATGTTCATGATGACAAACCGGGCTGTTCTTGTTCTGACAATATCTTGCTGATCCGTTCCCAAGCTCGAAACAACGGCCAGCTCCTTTTTGGTATATTATCATACGGGGCTTGACAGGTAATCACCGGATGGCTCTTCCAAAAGTAGTCGTTGTATTCGAGGAGAATCAAATTGTAGAGCATCTCCGTGCTGTGGCTGTCTGTATAGTCGTCGGGCGCGTCCGGGTGGAGATCAATCTGCACTAGGCGGGTGTAGTCCGCGCTGCTGATAAAGCGACGGTAGTCATTGGCCACCTGCTTGACCGCCTTTTCTGCTGCCAATCGGTCAATCCGCTCGTTTTCGGCAAAGTTGACTGCAATATTAAGCAGGCGAATCAGGTCACGGAGATGACCGCCGCTGTATTGAATCAGATGTTCCAAGGTGCTAAGGTTATCAAAAAGATAGTCTGGCACCCGCTTCAAGGCTAATTCCTGCATGACTGCATAGTTTTCCGCTATCTTCTGATCGTCGCGCTCCCGAATCTTGAGCATGGGCAGCCGCACAATTTCATTGAAATTGGCATTAAGGCAGTTGTCTTGATGGAGCAGATGAATAGGCGCGCAGTAAATAAACAGACCACTGATTTGCGTGAGCTGGTGTACATCCTCAACAAAGAACTTGCGAGAATCCTCACTGTTGAGCCGGTCAGTGCCATCTACCGTAAAAAGGATGCGCTGACCTTTGCCTGCTGCCCGGAGCTTATCCTCGCTGGCCCGGATAAGCTGGTTGAACGCCTCAGCAAACTCACTAAAGCCATTTCGGACAATGAGACGCAATTCCTCGCGATAACTGGAATCAATGCTCAACTTGTTGGCTGCCTCTCCAAAGAGCCAACCAAGCCAAGGCAGGCCAACTTTAGTCGTGGCACCTGCCTTAAGCTCGGCAGCAAACTGCTTGAGCTGACTATGTACTTTGACTCGTTCATTGAACCAGTTTTCCAAACGGCTCAGATGCACCTGCTCCATTTGAATGCCGTCTTCCTTGTCTAACTGGGTAAAGAGAGCCGCAGCTAAGGCAAGCAGCACATCTGAATATTTCAGGTTATTGGTGTCGAGCGTTTCCAAGCAGTCCAACGAAATGACATAATATCGGTCAGGATGATGCAGATACGCAGCAAAGTTGCGCAGTTCAGTGCTCTTGCCGCAACCCCGGTGACCAGTAAGAAGTATATATTGCTTAGAAGGCGATTTGTGGGCAATGCCTTGCTGATCTACATTGAGCTGCCGGTAGAGCTTCTCGCGGCTGAAGTTGCCCCGTGCCTTGGCGGTATCGACAAACAAAGGGTCATTCGGCTGAAGTGGCTGGTTAAAGGTAAGCTGATTTTTGGCTTCCCAAATGCTTATTCTGTTGCTGCTCATTCGTTTTCTTTCCTTTTATTCAAAGCGGTTCGCCCAGATGCTGTACTGTGTGCCGTCAAACTGTCGCCACGTTGCAGTGGCTTTGCCTGTTGCAGAGATAGCAATTTGTGGCAAAGTCGCATCATCGCTGTTCTCTGTCTCAATGCTCTGAGCTGCGCCCCAGCCGCTGCCAACGACATAGCGGTTCGCCCAAATTTTTGTGTGTATTCCATCAGATTGCTGCCAGACGGCAATGGCGTTGCCGTCCTCATCCACAGCGACTTTTGGAGATGTTGCATCGCCACTATCGTTTGTCTCAATGCTCTGAGCAGTGCCCCAGCCAGTACCCACTGCATAGCGGCTGGCCCAAATATTTGTATGAGTTCCATCAGATTGCTGCCAAACGGCAATGGCATTTCCCGCAGGATCAAGAACAATATCATCTATCTCGCTACCACTGGTCCAGAGCTGTGCAGTGCCCCAACCAGTGCCAACCTCGTACCAATTCACCCAAGTTCCTGCATTTTGGTTAGACTGGTACCAAACTGCAACTGCATTACCCGCTGAATTAACTGAAAGGTGCGGGGAAGATGAATTTGTTATATCTGTAGAGAGGTTGGTCTCTTCTATACATTGGGAAGTTCCCCAAACACCAAGCTCATAGCGATTAGCAGTAGCATTATAGAAGTTAGAACCTCGATGGAGCCAAACAAGAATAGCATTGCCAGTACCATCCATACCTAGAATAGGATTTGCTACCCCTACGCCATAACCACTAGGAATCTCCGATATTGTCCAGCTAGTTCCATCATAAATGCTTGTCCAGAGCCTAGCTGGTTTCATACCGTCAATCCAAACAGATTGGATATTACCAGAGGAATCCATAGCAACAATAGGGTTCATTGATGGTGTCCCACTACTACCAATCACTGTTGCTTCAGACCAGCCTGTACCTGTTGTGTAGAGCTGGGCATAAGCATAAGCCTTGTCAGTTTCCCCATCATATTTCGTCCAGACAGCAACGGCTTTGCCTGCGACCTTCATTGCTATCTGTAGTCCACCGCCTCCTAAGCCTGCGTATTCTGCTTCACGCCAGCCCACACCAACCTGATACCGACGGCTATAGAAACCACCTAGCTGCGACCAAGCTACCAATGCGTTACCTGTACTATCTGTAGCCAGTTGCGGGATGCTTGTGCTACTATCCAAATTTTCAGCAAGAACTTGAGCGGTTCGCCAATATGGATCTGGGCTTGGTCCTGTATTTTTCTTTGCCAAAACTGCGGGAAGTGCAAGCTGAAGGACAGAGGCGGTAGCATTACTTGCTGGAACAGCACAACAGAGGAGAATGAAGACTGTTTTCTTTACTGAAAAGCGGAAGGAAAGAACTTGAGGAAACATGGCATCACCTTGAGAATAGGTCTTCTGAGGAGCTTTGAAAGCAACAACAGGAAGATGCCACGAACATTCTAGTGCTGTTGCACCATTAAATTGACGGGTAAAGATGCTTCAATTTTATCCTCGCGTCCTTCGTGGTGAACTGCCAGTCCACCGGAGCGCCTTTCTCGTTCCGCATCGCGCACCATTCATCACAC
>JAPEVH010000046.1 GCA_026645415.1 Candidatus Electronema sp. | reverse complement strand
AATGTCCCGCAACCTGATGCCGACATCTTCCGTCAAAACATTGTATCGATATTTGGTCACCCATATCAGATGCGCCTTTAAATCGTGAACAGCATGTGAACTTTTTCGATATGATCTCATGAAAAATCATATACTACAAGTCTTGGACTGAAGTCCATAGTTTTTACTAGCGATTGGGACAATAAAAGATACTACTTTATAAAAAAACCTAATTTAAATAAGATTTTTAATAAAAAATATCCAGCTCCAAGCAAGCCAACAAAAACAAAAAGATGTAAGTCTATTGGCGATTACTTTTTTTGATCACCTTCTTTCAATTCTTTTTAGTATTTTTGAAGATATTTTATCTGCAATAGGTATTTTCTTAATTATAATATTTCCGATTTTAATGTTAGATTTTTATTTGTTGAATGGATTTTTGTCAATTTCGCTATTGTTATTAGGTTACTTTTTTTACTCAAAAATAATTGATTTGAAAAATGAATGCATCGAAAGAGAATTTGAACTGTATACATTTGAATATAAAAGATATAAAAACAGCATAAATGCTACCGTTGAAAGATTCAAAGAAGATAATTTTTTTAATCTTGAAAGTTATCTCAAGAATAGAGTTGGCAAATCGGTTCCAAATTTTCTTGAAAAATTAAAGGTGGCTGGAATTTTAGGCATTATTGAGGCAATTCCAAAGGGAAATCCATATCAATTCAAGAATGGTGTGTATTCGGCAGATATTGGATATGTTGACAGAGACTTACCATCCATCACTTTTTCGCAATGTAAAAAACAAGGGAGGCAGGGGACGGAGCATCTGAGCGTATCTTCTGAGCAGCCTGAGTCCTCTTTTGAAATAAGAACAGACACTTCTCCAAGTTTTTCTGACGACTGGCGGCAGCTCATGCTGTTCCGCATCCTTGTCGGCAACGTCGTCAAATCCGAAATTTTCAGTTTTTTTTCTCTTGGAAGCGGGTTCCGCATCCTGTCGCGGAGTCCGGCGAGTACGCACCAGTGCATGGCGACCGAGAGGATCAGCATCAGTCTGGCGATTCTGTCGGCGCGCTCCAGTTTTGTGTCCTCCAGACCGAACCCCCTGGTTTTGAAATCGCTGAACATGGCCTCGCATCCCCAGCGCATGCCGTAATCAAGTGTTTTATAATAATTTGGCTCAGTTCCTCCGACTGCCAGCAGCCAAGGCTCATCATGTCCCGGCTCCTGGAGAATGCTTAAATTTGTCTGAACCCGCTGTTCTGTCAGATAAATATTTTTCATAAGCAGTTCCTTGCGACCTTTCTTTTCAGCAGGAACAAGGTCCGCAAGAGATGTCTCATCGCCGGCCTCATTGAAAACTTTAAGATTTTCCTTGAGGCGGAGCCGATAATCCCAGCCGCTGCGGTGGCAGAATGCAATCAGCGGCGCTTGACCGTAAAAACGGTCGCCGAGCAGCAGCACTCTGCTGCCCTCTGGAAGGAATGATTTTATTTTTTCAAGAAGTTCCATGCAGATATCCGAGCCGATATTGCCCTGTCCTTTTCGGACCCGCCATAGCAGAGGCAGGGCCCGACCGCCGAAGCGCAATGACAGCGAAAGAATGCCGAAACGGTCGGACAGCTGCGTCTGGTCAATGCACAGAATCAGCGTTTCGCCAGAAGCGGAGGCAGTTTCCAATGCCTGACGGATGAAAGGCCGCATCACTTCGTCGTTATCTATCGAATCCGTGCTCAAAAAACGGCTCAACCATTGGTAACGCATGTCAATCCGTTCTGTTTCCAGCGGAAGGACAGCCGCTATGTCCATAGTATTGCAGCTCTGAACTTCCAGAACCGCCGCCGCGCACAAGCTCAACTTATACAGAGGATTCTTGTTGATTCCCGGCAGAACGGCCCGAAGGCCGGACGAGACTTCCTCCGCCAGATGCCTGACCGTGCTCATATTTCACAAAGTTTGAAGAAATGAAATTGATTTTTTAATCCTTTTACTCAGGCGTTCAAACTCTGTCAAGAAAAGTGATGGATGGTAAGGGATGGTAAGGAAAGCAATCATCAGGGTCTTGACAACCAATTGGGAGGACATGATGAGCCACCACCAGTGCCCTCGGCGAGGTAGAAGGGCATACGAAACTATGAGACATCCTCTCGCGGGGCTGCTGCAAGTATCATAGGCCAGCTTCTTGGCAGGCTTGTGCCACAATCATGTTCTTGTTGCCTTGGATTTTCTCAATCAGCCGGGCGCGTTCGCACTCCCATTTATCCACAGGATCCATTCGGTTCCATGCCTCAAAGAGCTTAACGTTCTTCTCCGAGATCACCCCGCGATGATAGGCAGCCTCCATGTACATATAACCACGGGCAATGTCGCCGTATTTGTCATCTGGTGGCTCGGCCTTCTGATCTCTGATCTCCATATTGCAGGCCCCGTATTCGCGCTCCTCTTTCTCTAGCATGGCATAACTGTAGTTGCTGCGGTCGCCGTTCACTTCACCGATGGCTGGGACAAGGTTGTACATGTCCGCTTCCATTAGCTCAAACTGCTTGCTCGCTTTGGCTGCGCATTTGCGGCCTTTGTATGGTTGGCCTTTGCTATCTACGCAGTCAGGATGGCCATCCCGCCACTCGGCAAAACTCTGGCCAAAGGCTTCTGCCGGAACAATGTGCTCCCACTCAACCCGATTGGCCCTTGTCTCATTCTTGCGAAAATGAAAGCCGCTCTTGCTGTGGTCAAGATTAAAATCTTCATCAAACGTGCTGCCGCAGTAGAAAGTGGTGAAGTGTCCGGCAGCAACGTAGAGCTTTTTAAGCTGCGTTTTAGAGCTGGGAAAGGAGATGATCGTGCTGTTGCCTTCTGTGGCAGGTAGGTTGCTCATTATTACCGAGTTCCCGCTGGTGCTGTTTTGTTCGCGTTGTTCAGGATAGAAAATTGCCTGAAGCTGAGGCGGAATGTATTGCCGCAACGCCTCTGGCGCACTGCCCTTAAAGACAAGAAAGGCACCGGCAATCAAGACAATCAACACGGTGACAACGACGTTTTTTAGTGAATTAGATGTTTTCTCGCGAGCAGCCATATCAATTTTCTCCTGAGTCTTTATTCTTTCTGCATGAGCTTGAGTATACTGCAAGCTCGTCTTCGTTTACAGAGCAATAGGCTGAAATGTACCATAAAAAAAGGGAAGAACAGGTAAGCCTGTTCTTCCCTTTGTAACAGCAGGGTAATGAAAGAATACGATTCGTTCTTAACGCTTGGAGAACTGGAAACGTGCTCGTGCGCCGCGCTGACCGTATTTTTTCCGCTCTTTGACTCGAGAGTCGCGGGTCAATAGACCAGCCTTTTTCAAGGCATCACGCAGCTCAGGATTGTGAATTTGAAGGGCTTTAGAAATGCCATGTGCCAGCGCATCAACCTGAGCAGACTTACCACCACCGCACACGGTGGCTTTCACGTCATATTGCTCAAGGGTTTCTGTTACCGAAAAAGGCAAAGCAACCTTTGGCTCAAAGTAAATATTGCCAAAATACTCTGCTGCTGCCTTTTTGTTCACTGCCATTTGGCCACTGCCCGGGCTGATCCAAACTCTGGCAACCGCGCTCTTCCGTTTTCCGGTGGCGTATGTCTGCTCTTGCGCCATGACTGCTCTCCCTTTATATCGCTAAAAGTTCTGGCTGCTGGGCCTGATGTGGATGTTCGGTTCCAGCATAGACTTTCAGTTTCTTGAGCTGGGCCGCACCAATTTTGTTGTGAGGCAGCATACCTTTAACCGCCATAACGATCAGGTCTTCAGGAGATTTCTGCCGGACTTCTTTGGCTGTCCGGCTTTTAATGCCGCCCGGATAACCACTGTGCCGCCAGTATATTTTATCATCCCATTTTTTGCCAGTCAGGTGTACCCGCTCGGCATTAATAACGATGATGAAATCGCCGTTGTCTTGATAATTACAGAAGGTTGGCTTATGCTTGCCGCGCAGCCGGTCGGCTATTTCTGTGGCAATACGACCCAGAACTTTGCCGTCAGCATCAACAACAAACCATTTGCGGTCTATCTGGTCTACCGGCGTATAATATGTTTTCATGTGAGCGCCTCGATGTGAATAAAAAAAGGTTCGAACATGGTCCGAACCTTGGCATGGTCACGTGGAGCGGGAAACGAGATTCGAACTCGCGACTTCAACCTTGGCAAGGTTGCACTCTACCACTGAGTTATTCCCGCTCTTGGAAACGGAGGCAAAAATACCAGAAACCCTGCTTTGCTGTCAATAAAAAAAATGCGTTTCTAACATTTTTCTGCTCAAGAAAAAACGTGAGCTAGAGGAGAACTCTTGCCAAGCCGAGTCTGTCGGAATATTATGGCTGGCCAAGGCGGATTTTCTGCTGAAAATGCTTATTCAAAAGAGAGGGGCGTGAGGGATGAAACTCTGTGTATCCATTATAGGATTATTGGGCTTGTCTGTTTTGCTCAGTAGCTGCGGCAAGATGAACCAGAATGATATGCAACAACCTGACTTCCAGCTGCAATGCGTGGCTGTACTGCCAGCGGCTGCTGTGGCTGATGCCGACCAGTCACTTTCTATCGCCGAAGAGCAAAGTTTACGGCAAGAAACAGAGACCCTGAACAACTCGTTGCGCCAATATTTTGGGACAAGAAACGACGTAAAAATAATCAGCCAAGAGCAGGCAGGCCAAGCAACAAGCCCTCGGCAGGTCTTGGAGCGAGCAAAAACTGTTGCTGCCCAGTCTGGCTGCAATGCTGTATTAGAAACTTCTGCCCATCGATATAAAGAGCGGGTAGGTGGCGAATACACCGCCAAAGAACCTGCTGCTGCGGCATTTTCTTGGCGCCTACTAGCCATGCCAGAAGGAAACGTACTTTGTCATGGACGTTTTGACGAAGAACAGCAACCTTTGTTTGCCAATCTGCTTAATTTCCGCCGCAGTGCGGAAAACTCTTTTTCTTGGGTCTCAGCAGAACGACTCTTGTCGCAGAACTTGCACGAACAGCTTGCTGATTGCTCGTATTTGCAAAGGTAAGTCCTCCTAAGCGACTGTACTGCATGAAACGTATCCTTTCTGCGCAAGAAAATCAGCGGGCAGCCCAAGCCATGTTGGATTATGGTATGCTGGCTCAAGGCGACCGTGTATTGGTTGCGGTGTCTGGTGGGGTTGACTCTTTAGTGTTGGCATGGCTCCTCCATGACTGGCGCAGGAAAATACCCTTTGCTTACGAAGTGCAAGCAGTGCATATTGATATGCAGGCAAAAGACGGGCGAGCAGTGCAAGTGGCAGAGCAATTAGCTGGTCTGGGGATCTCCTGCAATATCCTGCCTGCGGAACAGTCAGTACCGCTAATGAAAGAAGGTGATAATGCAGGGCTATGTCATCGTTGTGCCCGCGCCCGGCGACGGCAGCTTTTTGAGCTGGCCCGGCAGAAGGAATGTAATAAGCTGGCTCTGGGACATCATCGAGACGATATTGTGGAGACCTTTTTTATCAATCTCACCTCTGGCGGCAATATCAGCACCATGCGCCCCAAACAGACCCTGTTCTCTGGCAGGCTGGAGCTAATCCGGCCCTTGGCCTATCTCTGCAAAGAGGAAATTCAGGCTATTGCCAAACGACTGGGACTAAAGGCAGTGCCCTCAAATTGCCCACTTGCTGAACAGACGCGCCGAACTGATATTCGCAGCGTACTTGCCCATATCTACAAGCAGCTTCCCGGCAGCCGGGAGCAGATCTTTGCTGCGCTGGGTAATGTGCGGCCAGAATATCTCTTGCTTCAGGAAAATAACTATGCAGACAAGTCTTGATTGTCTGGTCTGCTTTATGCAGCAGGCTAGATCGTTAGGTATTCGTGCCAGCAATGACCCAGTAGTGCAGCGGCAGCTCCTTGATGCAGCAGGCCAATTTATTAGCTCCGTAAACACCGACCTTGCGCCGCCGGAAAATTCAGGTCGCCTGTATCCCCTCTTGGCTAAGATGTTGGGAACTATTGATCCCTTTGCTCAAGTAAAAGAAGAAAGTAATGCGCTGGCCCTGGCCTTGCGCGAGGAAATCCGCCAGCAGATTGAACAGGCTGACGATCCTTTGCGAGCAGCAGTGCGGGCCGCCATTGGTGGTAATATTATTGATTACGGTGCGCTGCACAGCTTTGATGCGACGGAAACTATGCGCGACTGTTTTACGCAGGAATTTGTCGTTGACGACTATGCAGCCCTGCGGCAAGCCGTCAGCACAAGAGGCCAGAAGGTGCTTTACCTCTGCGATAATTGTGGGGAGATAGTCTTTGATGGTCTGTTGATAGAGCAGCTTCAACAGCTTGGCTGCGCTGTTACAGCAGTAGTGCGGGCAGCTCCGATCATCAACGATGCGACCTTGGCTGATGCGCATGCTTGCGGCGTAGATCAGCTTTGCCCTGTGATAAGCAGTGGTACTTCTTGCCCTGGTACACCGCTGTCACAGTGCAGCTCGAAATTCTTAGCGCATTTTCATGCCGCTGACTTTATCATCAGCAAAGGCATGGGTAACTTTGAAAGCCTATCTGAAGAAGCCGCGCTGATCTTTTTCCTCTTGACGGTTAAATGTACGGGGGTAGCTCGGCACCTCATTGAGCAGCGGCGGCTGGCGGCAGGATTTCTACAGGGTAAAGGAGAGATGGTCTTGCTGCGGCAGCGGCAATAAGAGAGAATGAAAGGGCCTGCTTCTTCCAGAACAGGCTGTGGTTACTATAAATCAGTGGGCCAGGGAACACCCATCTGATACAACCTGTGCAGATGCAATTATGAACAAACATGGCATAGAGAAAGTTTATAAGCAGTATTCGGCTGTTTATGACAAGATATTTGGCCTCGTCTATGAACACGGACGCAATGAAGCGGTGAAGATGATTTCGCTTAATGGCCAGGAGAAGATCTTAGAAATCGGGGTTGGTACGGGGATTAGTCTGACCAAGTATCCCAAAAACGTTGGCATTGTCGGCATTGATCTGTCCAAGGAAATGCTGGACAAAGCCAAGGCGCGAGTAAACAAATACGGCCTGAGTAATGTTGAGCTAAAAATAGAGAACGCGGAGGAGATGTCCTTTGCCCAGAATGAGTTTGACAAGGTCATCATCATGTATGTGCTCTCTGTCACGCCTAATCCTGAACGGCTCATAGACAAGGCTATTAGTGTCTGCAAGGAAGGCGGCGAAGTCCTGATTGTCAACCATTTTAGCAAGAGACGTGCGCTGCGTAAACTTGCAGACCACAACTTCCTCAAGCGGGTGGAACAACGGCTCGGCTTCCGGGTCTATTTCCCTATGGATAAGTATATTCAGTATATCAATCGACTCGGCTATGCTTCTGTTGATGTGAAGACCGTTAACTACGGTCTATCCCGAATTATCAGGGTTAAGAAAGAACGGACAGCAGCCCATCCGCCCACGGAAGACTGCGCTCTTCCGGTCATGCCGCCCCCTTCTTCTGTCCCAGTCCGCCCCCTCAACGGCCAGAGAATCTAAGCGCACCAACAGGATGTTGCCTAAGCATCCTGCATCCTGCTACTACGCACCGGTCTGCTCTCGTAACAATGCTGTTGAATCCGGTGTCGTAGGCTGTTCTTCAATCCAGCAAGAGTATCATGTCGTTATCCACAGCCCAGCTCCTTGCCTATAGCGGCCCGCCGCTGATCGGTGCCTTTATCGGCTACCTGACCAATAAGGTGGCCATTAAGATGTTGTTCCGGCCCTTGAAGCCGTGGTATGTCCTTGGTCTGCGTGTGCCGTTGACCCCTGGTATTATCCCCTCAAAGCGGCATATCTTGGCTGAGAACATCGGGGCTATGGTTGGTGGCCAGCTTCTCACGCCGCAGGATATTGGTGAGGCCCTGTCAGAGGAACGCTTTCAGGAACACCTGCGCCGCATTATCAGTAACAGGGTACAGGATCTGCTCACGAGAGATCTTGGCCCGCTGCTTAACCTCGTGCCAGAGCGGTTCCGGGTTCATGTCAGGATTGGCCTGCGGGCGTTCAGGTACCGCTTGCGTACCGAGATCTTGGCCTATCTTGGCTCGCCCGGCTTTGCGGAGGCGGTTCATCAACTGCTGCACGAGCAACTTGAGAGCCGTTCTCTTAATGATCTGCTTCAGGCCGAAGACCGCCAGCAGCTGTATAGCTTTCTTGATGAGCAGCTTGCCAGCCTACTCAATCAACCAAAGACTGCGGAGCGGCTTGGGCATTGGTTAGAGCAGTCGCTGGATAAAGCCGCAGCTTCTGGCAAGAGCTTGGCGGATCTCTTCCCAGCCGGACTACGTGAGCATCTCTGTCGGGTCATTGCCGAGCAAACACCGCACATCCTTGCTCATGCAGCGGTTATCTTGGCGGAAGCACCAGTTCGGCAACGGCTGGTTAAGGCCATCAAAAACGGGGTGGAGCATTTCATTGATAGCCTTGGCCCAATGGCAGCAATGGCCAAAGGGTTCATCAATGTCGAGAGCCTTGATGCGATTATCCATACGTGGCTGGCCGAGCGGGAAGATGATTTAGCCGCGTGGCTCCAGCAGCCGGAGATTCAGCAGCGGGCAGAGCTGGCACTGACTGAACAGGCACGGGCCTTTTTTGCTACACCACTTGCTGATCTCCTCGCCAAGGTTGAACCAGAGCAGCGGACAGAATTATCTCAGCAGGTAGCAACGCGGCTCCTCGCTTTGGTGACCGGAGAAGAGGCGCGGCACACCTTATCCAATGCTCTTGCGGAATATCTTGAGGAGCTGCTCGAACATGGCCAGATCTCGCTGGCTGCTTTGGCCGGGAAAGTGCTGCCCAAAGGGGGCGAGGCTCAGGTGGGGCAGGTGCTGAACAAGGAGTTGCAGGCTCTGGTTGCTTCTGAGCCGCTCCGCCAGCTCACTGGTACGTTGCTCAACACCCTATTTGAGCAAATCATCTCTCGGCCTGCTGGTGTACTGCATGACCTGTTGCCTAGCAACGTGCGAAGCAGCATCACGGATTATCTTGTCCTTACTGCGAACCAGTTGCTCATCCGCGAAGTGCCGGGCCTCACTGAATCGCTGCGGATTCAGGAGTTAGTCAGGAACAAGGTGAATTCGCTCGACCTGATGCGCTTGGAACGCCTCCTGCTCTCGATCATGGAGGAACAGTTTAAGTATATTAATCTGTTCGGCGCGCTGCTCGGCTTCCTCATCGGCTTGCTCAACCTTGTTGTGATCTGGGCCTCCTGAGCAGGCTTGCTCCTCCATAGGAACTGTTCAACCAGATGCTGAGGCTGCTGACTGCTCAATCCGCACGCTGAAGAAATCTGCGCTCGGCGGGCAGGGAGATGATCGAGTGATCTTCGGAATAGATGATCGAGTGATGGTCTTGTAGATCATCGAGTGATAGTCTTATAGATCATCGAGTGATCCTCCACAAGACTATCGAGTGATGATCTAGGGAGATGACCGAGCGGTCTTCTCTTTGCGCATCGAGTGATGATCTCCTACAGGGCCGCTGCTTTCCAGAGAGACACGCCAAGCCGCCTTCTGAAACATGCACCTGTGCATACGGAGCGTATGAGCCTGTGCATACGAGGTGTCTGCACCTGTGCATACGGAGCGTATGAGCCTCCTTGGTCTTGAGGAGCCAAGCAAACTGCCCCTACCTACCCCGCAGCTTGGCACGGACGGCTACCAATACCTTGCTGCATTCCTCCAGCTTAGGATGACCAATCTCCTGCATAAGGTCCACCGAGCGGGTCATGTACTGCTCCGCCTTGGCAAGGTTGCCCTGCTTTATATAAGCACACCCGATATTCCAGCTCGTCACTGCTTCCCCGCGCTTATCGCCAATCTCCTGCCTGATGCGCAGGCTCTGCTGTAAATACGTCAGGGCGGTGGGGTAGTCGCCCTGCCTCCAGTGAATCCCACTGATGTTGTTCAGTGTCATGCCTTCCATCGCTCGGTTGCCGACTCCCCGACTTATGACAAGACTCTGCTCATATAAGGGCATGGCGGTGGTGTAGTCGCCCTTGGCATAGTAAATCTGACCGATGTTGTTCAGCAGCGTGCCTTCATGGGCTTTGTCGCCTATCTCTTGGATGATGGCAAGGCTTTGCTCCAGATACTTCAGGGCCGTGGTGTAGTCGCCATGTTCCTTGTAAATCCCGCCGATGTTGTTCAGCGTTGTGCCTTCGCCTGCCTTGTCGCCAATCTCCTGCCTGATGCGCAGGCTCTGCTGTAAATACGTCAGGGCGGTGGGGTAGTCGCCCTGCCTCCAGTGAATCCCACTGATGTTGCTCAGCGTTGTGCCTTCCTGCTGCTTGTCGCCGATCTCCTGCGTGATGCGTAGGCTTTGCTCCAGATACTTCAGGGCGGTGGGGTAGTCGCCCCGTGCAGAGTAAATCAGGCTGATGTTGTTCAGTGTCCTACCTTTCCCAGCCTTGTCGCCTATCTCCCCTGCTATCAGTAGGCTCTGCTCCAGATACTTCAGGGCGGTGGGGTAGTCGCCCCGGTCATGGTAAATCAGGCTGATGTTGTTCCACGACGCGCCGTTCCCAGCCTTGTCGCCAATCTCCTGCCTGATGACAAGGCTTTGCTCCAGATACTTCAGGGCAGTGGGGTAGTCGCCCCATGCATGGTAAATTAGGCTGATGTTGTTCAGCGTTGTGCCTTCCCCTGCCTTGTCGCCAATCTCCCGGAAGATAGCAAGGCTCTGTTCCAGATACTTCAGGGCTGTCCCGTAGTCGCCCGTGGCATAGTGAATCTCGCTGATGTTGTTCAGCGTCGTCCCTTCCCCTGCCTTGTCGCCTATCTCCCGGAAGATGGCAAGGCTCTGCTCATATAGAGGCAGGGCATCGGCGTAGCGGCTAATATGGCAGAAGTCTTGTCCTAACTTATATAGACAGCGTGCGCGTACCTCCTTCTGGTCTTCCGGCAGCAGGGCAGCGGCCTTCTGCCAGTATGCGGCAGCCTTGGCGTAGCGCAATTGCATTTCTTGCAGCTTGGCATTGTCGGCATTGGTTGCCGCAGCAGAGATGCGCCGCTGCTTGGCTGTCTTCTCCATCTGCTCAATGGCCTTCAGGTCAAGAGCCTCGGCTTGGTTCAGCAGCTCCTCAGCCTTAGCGTAGTCATTGGCCTTAATCGCCTGTTTAGCCTGCTCCTTCAGCTTCACCACCTGCGGGTCTTCGGACTTCACGCTGTCCAGCCGAGCAAGCAGCTCTTTGTAGTGCGTGGCTATCTCCCGCAGCTTGTTGTCCCATTGGTCACGCGGCACCTTCTCTTTCAGCAGCGTGCCGAAGAAGCTGTTGATGATCTGCTTGGTCTCGCCCAGCTCCTCAGCGTACTTGGCAAGCAGTTCCGGGGGCACATTGGGGTTGTTCACCGTGACATTGCCACCTGCGACAACTGTGCCGCTGTTGTCGCCCATGATGGAGATGGTGTTCGGCTGCTGGGGTGGTGGTGGCCAAAAGAGCCATGAGGCAGCAGCACCTCCGATGGCGACGATAAGTGTAGCTCCTGTACCACTCCAAGTTACTTCAGGGTTTCTCCATAGCCACTGTAGCTTCTTAATAAGCCATTGCATATGCTTTCCGATAGCTCCGTCGCCTTGGCCAGTGTTCTGTTCGCCAGAGCTGCTGTTGTCGAACTGGTTGTCCATGCGTTCTCTCCTTGTCTTGGTGCAGGGTCACGACATGTCGTGTGTCTACGGAATCACATCACCTTGGCAGAGCAGCAGTCCGTCAACATGCGCAAAATGCCTGTCTAATGTGCAGAGCGGCAGGCCATGCTGCAACGCGGTCGCGGCTATCCAGATGTCATTGGTCGGAATCGGTGTGCCTTTCTGTTTAAGCCGCTTAAGGACAGAGCTGTAGTGCTCGGCGGTCTCCTCATCCACCGGATACAGAACCACTCTCGGCGAATCAAGAAAGATGCCCAGCTCTTGCCTGTTCTTCTGCTCTCTGCTGCCTGCTCTGAAGCCAGACAGCAGTTCACCGATAGAGACAGACGAAATGCCGATCTGCAAAACACGGCGCAGCAGGTGAACAACCTCTGCTTGGCCTCTCATGGCAGCAGAGTAGATATTGGTGTCGATCAGTATCCTGTTCACTGCCACAGCTCCGGGTCGATCTGCCTTTCCCCGCTGATGCTTCCTTGGATGCTGCTGAACTCCTCTTCCGTCCATGCGCCGAAGAGACTGTCAAGGTCATCATGCTCCGCAGTGAACCGCTTTTCCTTATCAAGGCCAAGATGCTGCCTCAGCGTGTCAAGCACGAACTGGCTGACGCTCTTCCGGGCTGCTGCGGCACGCTGTTGCAGCAGAGCCGCAAGCTGCTCGTCAACACTCTGTATTGATAGTGATGCCATAATATGTTCTCTCTCTGATCTGCTTTGGGACAGTCACCTGTCCTTATGATTCAGCACAGTGCGCTGACCTGCTTGCCACTGGCATGGTCGCCTTGGCCGATGTTCTGCTCACCAGAGCCGCTGTTGGTGTAGGTGTTTCCCATGTTTCCTCCAATGATATGCCGGGTCAGGGGATCTGGCCACAGGCAGGCAAAAACAATACATGACCGGAAAAGCATTGTCAATGCAGCCCAGCCAAGGGTAGAATTGCCCACGAGCCGCAGGCTTTGGCGGCAAAGAGAACCACCTGCACCCTAGACTCATCCATGCTTTCCTGCTCTGATCTCCGCAAACGCTCGGCCCTGCTTCAGGCAGTGCGCAGCTTCTTCCATGCCCGCAACTATATAGAAGCTGACACCCCAACCCGCCTGCCTGCGCTCATCCCAGAAGCGGAAATCCACCCGCTCGCCTCAGAAGACCGCTTCCTCCAGACCTCGCCAGAACTGTGCATGAAACGGCTGCTGGCCAATGGCTGCGACCGCCTCTTCCAGATCTGCCACTGCTTCCGCAAAGGCGAGCGCGGGCGGCTTCATCAGGAGGAGTTCACCATGCTGGAGTGGTACCAGCGCGGCTGGAGCTATGTTGAGCTGATGGCGGAATGCGAGGAGCTGGTGCGCGCGCTGGCTCGCTTCTGCGCTGCACAGGGCTGGCAACCCCTGCCTACGTGGGCAGCCCAGCCAGAACCGTGGCTCCGTCTTACGGTGGCCGATGCCTTTCTCCGCTTCACTGGCATTGCTGCGGAACAGGCTATCCAGGAGAATCGCTTTGACCTGCTCCTTGTCGAGAAGGTGGAGCCGGAACTGGCCCGCTTGGGTGCAGTCTTCCTCTGTGATTACCCCATCGCCTTGGCTTCACTGGCCCGGCCCAAGCAGGCAGACCCAGCAGTTGCGGAACGGGTGGAGCTGTACATCAACGGCGTTGAGCTGGCCAACGGCTTCTCTGAGCTGACTGATGCGGCAGCCCAGCGGCAACGCTTTCAGGAGGAGATGAACAAGGCCGGGATCAGCAACAGCCTGATGCCAGAAAAGTTCCTCCGCGCTGTGGCGCAGCTCCCAGACTGCGCTGGCATTGCCCTTGGCCTTGACCGACTCTTCATGACACTGCTGGGCCGGAACAGCCTTGCCGAGGTACTGCCCTTGGCAGACGAGGATCTCTAAGCAGCCATGTCCTTTCTTCTCGTCCTTGGTGCGGCCTGCTTACTTGACCTGCTCTTTGGTGATCCCCGCTGGTTCCCGCACCCAGTGCGCCTGATCGGCTGGTTTGCCGTGCAGATGGAACGCCGCACCCGTCGGCTGCCTTTGCGTGAGCGGCAGAGCGGCTGCCTGACTGTCCTGCTGGTCCTGCTTGCCACAGGCGGCACCAGCGCGGCTCTGCTCCTGCTGCTGGCCCTGCTGCCGCAGCCCTTCTTTCTTGCTGGAACCACCTTTCTTCTCTATACCACCATTGCCGCCCGTGACCTGATTGGCCACGCTTTGGCCGTTCATGCGGCCCTTGGCAACAGCATCGAGGCAGCCCGGCAGCAAGTCAGCCTGATTGTCGGCCGCGACACCAGCCAGATGGATAAGGCCGCTATCATCCGTGCCTGTGTGGAAAGCGTGGCTGAAAACATGTCAGACGGCATTATTGCCCCGCTTTGCTGGGCCACTGCCGGAGCCACTCTTGCCTTGCCTCTGGGTGGCATCTGGCCTGTTGCCTGCGCTGCCCTAGTTGCCATGCTCTACAAGGCAATCAGCACGATGGACTCAATGTTCGGCTACAAGAACGAACGCTATCTGCACTTCGGCTTCTGCCCGGCCAGATTGGACGACCTCGCCAACTATCTCCCAGCTCGGCTCTCTGGTCTGGCCATCGTAGCAAGCGCGCCCTTGTGCAACGGCAGCCTCAAGCAGAGCTGGCGCATCCTGCTCCGTGACCACCGCAATCATGCCAGCCCCAATTCCGGCTGGCCAGAGGCAGCAGCAGCAGGTGCGTTGGGTATGCAGCTCGGTGGTGATGCTGTTTATTTCGGCAAGACCGTCAGCAAGCCGCTCATAGGTGAATCGCTTGTTCCGCCGCAGCGATACGACATCCTGCGAGTCTGCCGCTTGGCTTTGGCCGCCTCATTGCTTTGCCTGCTCCTCTGTGCTGGCCTCTTCGTGCTTCTGCTGGCCGCCTCTTAGAAGCACAGCCGGAAAAATCCATGCCAACGAAAAAACAGTTTGTTTTATAGCGCAATACAGGGTATCTTATTGTCTTTTCATCTATCGTCTTCCTATCCCCTTTGCCGCAGAACCTACGCAGTGCCGCGAACCCTTCGCTGGCACGACTACTTATTTTGTTTAATTGTATTCAGTTGACACAGGAACACCCTTTATGAGCACCTTTGCAGAACTTGGTATCAGCAGTGAAATCATCAGCGCACTTTCCGATCTTGGCTTTCAAGAGCCTACCCCGATTCAGGCGCAAGCTATCCCCTTGATCCTGAAAGAACATGCTGACATTGTCAGCCTTGCCCAGACCGGAACTGGTAAGACCGCTGCCTTTGGCCTGCCGCTGATTCAGCTAACTGATCCAAACAGCAGGGCTACGCAGGGCTTGGTGTTATGTCCTACCAGAGAACTGTGTATGCAGGTAGCTAAGGACTTAGAGTCTTTTGCTAAATACCTTAACGGCATTCGTATTCTTGCAGTATATGGTGGTGCCAGCATCGAGCAGCAAGTGCGAGAACTGCGCAAAGGGGCGCAGATCATTGTTGCTACACCGGGTCGCCTACGCGACATGATCCGGCGGGGCATGGCTGATGTTTCATCTGTCCGCTATGCAGTCTTTGATGAGGCAGATGAAATGCTCAACATGGGCTTTCAAGAGGAGTTGAATGCTATTCTTGCAGGAACTCCCAAAGAAAAGAATACCTTGCTTTTCTCTGCCACCATGTCTAAAGAAGTAGCAGACATTGCCAGTCGCTACATGAGCAAGCCAGTGGAAATCACGGTGGGCGACCGTAATGCGGGTTCAGAGAATGTGAGCCATGAGTATTATGTGGTTCGGCACCGAGACCGCTATCATGCGCTGAAACGCATTTTAGACAATTCGCCAGACATCTATTCTATTATCTTCTGTCGTACCCGGATGGACACGCAGGAAATTGCCGACAAGTTAATTCAAGACGGTTACAAGGCGGATTCCCTGCATGGCGACCTGACTCAGAGCCAGCGTGATCTGGTCATGCGCAAGTTCCACAGCCGAAATCTCCAAATCTTAGTGGCCACCGATGTTGCGGCCCGTGGTTTGGATGTCAGTGATCTGACTCATGTCATCAACTACAGCCTGCCTGATGACATTGCCAGCTACACCCATCGCAGCGGGCGCACCGGCCGTGCAGGACGAACTGGTATCTCGGTAGCCTTGGTTGATACAAAAGAGGTCTATAGAATACGGCAAGTTGAGCACCGGCTGAAAAAACAGTTCACAAAAGGTTCTATTCCCAGCGGTGAGGAAATTTGTCGGCGGCAGCTCGGCAGCCTGATTAATCGTCTCAGCCAAATAGAGATCAGCCATGACCAGATTGATCCGCTGTACAGCGAGGTTGCTCAACAGTTAGAGCATCTGGATCGAGAGCAACTCGTCAAAAAGATCATCTCTTTGGAGTTTAATCGCTTCTTGGAGTATTACAAAAACGCGCCTGATCTTAATCAGACGGTCAGCACTAGGGATCGGGAGCAACGGGGCAGCAGACCAGAGCGCGAGCGGAAACCGTTTGCTACCAAGGACTTTGGCGGGAAAAACTTTGCTCGCTTCCATCTGAATGTTGGTCGTCGTGATGGGCTGCTGCCTGAATATTTGGTAGGCAGAATCAACGAAGTACCTGGCGGTGGTCGGATAAAGGTCGGCAAAATTGAAATCATGCGCAACACTGCCACGCTGGAAGGTGACAGCCGCTTTATTTCCCAGATACTGGATACGTTTCAGCAAGCCAAAGTCAATGGCAAACCAGTGGGCATTAGGCTCATCAATGACAGTGAGCGGCCAATTCGGAAAACTGAGCGGCCTGATGATCGGAAAAAGTTCAAAAGATTGCGGGAGCAGCATCGCTAAAGAACCATAAAGGAATGCGAGGCATTCCGACGAGAACCTTAGTGTAAGAATTTCATGCAGAAAAATACTATCCGCCTGTGCAGTTGTCCAAAGCAATACACGTATGATCAAGACAAGGCCTGCACACCAGTGCAGACCGTAGAGCGTTTTCAGGAGCGGCTCAAGGCGGTTGATCTTGACATTCTCAAGGAAGTACGGCGGATAGATACTGGTCGCTTGGACATTCCAGTTTTCTTCAGTGTTTGTGGTAAAGATGCCGTCAGGATTATTGGCACGAAAAAGCAGATGGGCAAAGGTTCCACGCCGGAGCAGTCTAAGGCCAGTGCTTGCATGGAGTTAGCCGAGCGTTTCAGCTTTTTCTCGTTCCTCAAGAACCCTGAAAACTTCCTCATTGGTGATTATGCCGCCATGCGGGCTGCTGGGCATCCAGTTTTGCCGATTAGCGAGTTGCTGCACTCAGTGCATGATGTAACACATTCCCCAGAGCAGCTAGAACGGCTGCTTGCGGGGCTGCCTCTGCGCTGGACTTGGGCACGGAATCTTAGTTGCGATACAGACGTGCTGGTGCCGTTTTCGTGGTTCTACGCGGTCAACGAGTTCAACGGCCCCTGTGCAGGCAACAGTATAGAGGAAGCTCTCCTGCAAGGTATTTCTGAGGTCGTGGAACGACACGTCTGCGCGGTGATTGCTCGCGAAAAGCAGCCAGTTCCGACCATAGACCTCAGCTCAGTCACTGACCCAGTTGCTCGTGCGCTGATTGATAAATTTGAACGTAATGGAATCAAGCTCTATTGCAGTGACTTTTCGCTCGATACCGGCATTCCAAGTATCGCTGCCCTAGCTTGGGATCCAACCACCTTTCCTGAAAAGAGCGAGCTGGTCTATACCGCAGGCACCACGCCCGGACCGACCAAAGCCTTGATCCGTGCTCTCACAGAGGTTGCCCAATTAGCAGGTGATTTTGAGACAGGGTCTAACTACGAGGCTTCTGGCCTACCCAAGCCGCTCAGTCTGGCAGAAGTTGACTATGTGCTCAATTCTGGACAGAGCATCGCCATGAGTCAACTGCCTGATCTCAGCGCAGATGATATGCTGGACGAGTTGCGCAATTGTTTAGCAGCCTTGCGTAAGAACGATTTTGAAGTGCTGGCCGTCAATACTATACACCCGCAGCTACAAATCCCAGCAGCTTACACTATTATTCCGGGTGCTCATTTCCGAGAGCGAGCTGCTTCTGGTGATGCAGCCCTCTTTGCTGCCAAGTTAGCTGCCGAACTGCTTCCCCAAGCAGCCTTGGAGAAAAAGCTGGCTACAATGAGCCAAGAAGTACCAGATGCCTATTATCTGGAATTCTACCGAGGCCGCAACTTGTATGATCAAGGTTTGAGTGAGGCGGCTTTGCCCTGCTTTGAGGCTGCCTTGGCCTTGGAGCCGCAGGAAGAGGACAAGCCGTATCTCTATTCCTATCTTGGCTCCTGCCTGCGTGATTTGGGTCGCTTTGAAGAGGCTGTGCCTTTGCTGGAAAAGGGGCTAGAATACGATGAAGAGCGGCCTGATTTGCACAATATTCTTGGGGTCTGCCATTACAAGGGCAACCGTTTTGAAGAGGCAGTCTATCATTTTCAACGGGCTGTGCAGCTTAATCCGGTTTCTGCCATTGATTATGCCAACCTAGCTATCAATCTTCAACGATTAGGTCGAGATGAAGAGGCAATAACAAATTACCAAATTGCCTTGAGTCAAGATCCAGACATTACCTTTGCTGCGGAAAATCTAGCTCTGCTGCTGGCAGGGGGTGAGACTTCCTGTAACTAAAGTTCAGTTGCAGGAAATTCTTCCATGCAGTACGATAATAATGTCCAAAAAAGAAAAACTGCTCAACAGGCTTTTTGCCGAGCCGCCGCCAAAAGATTTCACATGGAGTGAGCTTGTCACCTTGACCAGACAGTTTGGTTTCAAGAACACTTGTCAAGGCGGTTCACATTATATGTTTGAACATGCAAGCGGTTTTCGGTTCAGCATGTCAAAAACGCATCCGGGCGGAATCTTAAAAGCCTATCAAGTGCGTGATGCTAAAGCGGCACTGAAGCATATTGAGGAGGAATATCATGAATGAAACACTGTCGCACAAAGGATATACAGGAACTGTTGATGTGAGCATCGAAGATAGTTGCCTGCACGGAAAAATTCTCTTCATTGAGGATATGATCACCTATGAAGGCGGCACTGTTGAAGAGCTGAAAACATCCTTTATCGAAGCAGTTGACCGCTATATTTCATATTGCGAGGAAACCGGTAAACCGGCGAATAAACCTTACAGTGGGACATTTAATGTCAGAATTGGACAAGAATTTCACAGAAAAGCTGCACAAGAGGCTTTTCGCCAAGGCGTGACACTGAATGACTTCGTGGGCCAATGTATCAAGAACAGCCTTGAACAACATGAATCTTCAAAAATAGAACAGCATACGCATCATCACAATCATATCTTGTTGGTTGATAAGCAAGAAGTAGAAACAATAGTTGCGACTATGGAATCGCCTCGATGGATGGAAGAAACTTATGCAATCAATTAAGCCATCACAGATAGTACCTGAAGCGACATTTTCTCTTCGAGAATTAACAGAAATTCTTATTAAACATAATGAAATACATGAAGGTTTTTATAATTTGTCATTCCAGTTCCAAATGGCTGTTGGTGCTGTAGGGCCAAGTGAAGAATCAAGCTATCCTGGAGCGATGATAGGTATTTCCAAAATAGGAATTGTCAAAATGGATAAAAAGAATGTCCACACTGTTGACGCGGCAGAAGTTAATCCTTTCAAATGATTATTTGAGACTTTTTTATTCTGTCATTATCCATCGATAGGATCGATCATGCAATCATGATAACGCCTGCACTGTATCTTCTTGACATTTAAGATTCTTTGACTCCTTTGGTCGGGTAACCGCCCACTGCTTCACACCCACAAGTTGATTGCACCGTCGGCAGCTTCTCTGAAGGCGGTGTTTTTTGCTGTCACTTCTGCTCCAGAGGCTCGCCATGCAAAATTTCGTTTTTCACAATCCAACCAAAATTGTTTTTGGCCGCAGTACGATACCCTCGATTGGTATGGAAGCCGCTGTTTTTGGCAACCGTGCCCTGCTGGTTTATGGCCAGAATAGCATCAAAAAGAACGGTGTTTTCGAGCAAGTAACTGCTTCTCTTGCCAAAGCTGGAATCATGTTTGTCGAACACAGCGGGGTTTGTTCTAATCCGTTGCTTTCCCATGTTCGGGCCGGAATTGCCAAAGTGCGGGAGCATGATTTGCAGGTTATTGTCGCAGTTGGCGGCGGGTCTGTGATTGATGCCGCCAAAGCCATTGCCGCAGGTAGTTTGGCAGACGGTGATGTCTGGGATTTTTTTAGCGGCAAGCAAGTGATCAAAGCAGCTCTGCCCATCACCACGGTGCTGACCTTGGCTGCCACTGGCTCAGAAATGAACGCCAGTATGGTAGTCACCAACGACGAGACGCAAGAAAAATTCGGCTTCAAAAGCCCATTCCTCTTTCCCAAAGTCTCCATCCTTGACCCAGAAACAACCTTCACTGTACCACCGAACTACACCGCCTATGGTGCGGCTGATGCCATTGCTCATGTGCTGGAAGCCTACATGAGCACCAAGGATGAGGATGTGCCGGTGCAAATGGATTTCATGGAAGGACTGATTCGTAACGCCATGCAGTCTTGTGAACGTTGTCTGGTTAACCCAAGCGATTTTGGCGGCCGGGCAGCCCTGATGTGGACTGCTACTTTAGCATTAAACGGTTTGACAGTCGCTGGTTTGGGGCAAACCGCCTTTCCTATGCACATGATCGAGCATTCTTTAAGCGCGCTTTACAATGTGCCGCACGGAGCTGGACTCTCTGTGGTTATGTCTGGCTGGCTACGCTGGCGACTGAAGCAGGATGCAAACCGCATTGCCCGCTTGGGTCGTCACGTTTTTGGACTGACTGGCGATAGCGCGGATGCAGACCTTGCCGAGCAGACTGTCAATGCTTTGCGCAACTGGTTTAGTACGGTCGGCTGCCCAGTCACCTTGGCCGAATTAAATATCCCTACAGGCGATATTAACAAAATTGCAGAAAATGCTCTGGCCTTGGCCCAGCTTTGGCAGTTAGACGAATATACACAGGAACGAATAGAGGAAGTTTTGGCCTATTGTCAATAAAAGTATGGAGTAGCAGCAGAAAAAGCATGACAATTGCTCTGTACCACGCTACAAAGTAAGGTCGTATTTTATGAGAGCGTAGGGCGGAAAAGCACTTGCAGCCTGCGGCGGAATAGCTATATTAAGCTGTGTCATTTTTCCACACCATTCATATTCGGGCAGCTTTCGGTAATCTTTACCGCTTGTTTTGCCGCGTTCAGCCTCAAGGTATCCTATCCGATGAGTAGCTCGTCTATTTCCGTTCCTAGTCAGCCAGTTCCAGCAAACTGGTTAAGTGATTTTGATAAATACCTAATCGGTGAGGGCACTCACGAACGGGCCTATGAAAAACTAGGAGCGCATCTGGTCTTCTTTGCTGGGCAGGAAGGTGTTGCCTTTGCTGTTTGGGCACCCAATGCGCACCAAGTCAGCGTTATTGGCGAGTTTAACGGCTGGAATGGCCAGCAGCATCCCATGCACTCTAGCGATTCAGGCATCTGGAGCCTCTTTATTCCTGGTCTGCAAGAATATACTGTTTATAAGTATCGGATTATCACGCAGCAAAACGAGCAGTTTGATAAATCTGACCCTTACGGTTTTGCAATGGAGCTGCGGCCTGCCACAGGCTCGGTGGTCGTCAATCTCGATAACTACCAGTGGAATGATGCTGACTGGCTCCAGCAGCGGGCCGAACGGCAGTCTTTAGATAGCCCGATCTCGATTTACGAAGTGCATCTCAGCTCGTGGAAACGGAAAGAAGACGGAACGTGGCTCACCTACTTGGAGCTGGCTGAAGAGCTGATTCCTTATGCTGTTGATATGGGCTACACTCATATCGAGCTGCTGCCCATTGCCGAGCATCCCTTTGATGCCTCTTGGGGCTATCAGGTGCTTGGCTTTTTCGCCCCGACCAGCCGCTTTGGCAGCACCCAAGATTTCATGTATTTTATTGATCAGTGCCATCAGCACGGCATTGGTGTGATCCTCGACTGGGTGCCTGCTCATTTTCCAAAAGACGGGGCTGGCCTTAACTATTTTGACGGCACCCATCTTTATGCCCATGCTGACCCGCGTCAGGGCGAGCATCAGGACTGGGGCACCATGATTTTCAACTATGGTCGCAATGAGGTACGATCCTTCCTTATCTCTAATGCCCTATTTTGGATTGATAAGTATCATATCGATGGTCTGCGGGTGGACGCGGTCGCCTCCATGCTTTATCTCGATTATTCGCGCAAGGAAGGCGAGTGGCTGCCAAACGAACACGGCGGCCGCGAGAATTTAGCTGCGATCAGCTTTCTCCGCAAGGCTAACGAGGTGTTGCATGGCATTTTCCCTGGAATACTGACCATTGCTGAGGAGTCGACCTCGTGGCCAATGGTTTCACAGCCCACTTGGCTGGGTGGCTTGGGCTTTAGCCTCAAATGGAACATGGGCTGGATGCACGACACGCTCACCTATATGTGCCATGAAGCGATTCATCGCAAGTTTCATCACAATGAGATGACCTTTGGGATGCTCTATGCCTTTCATGAAAACTTTGTCCTGCCCCTGTCGCATGATGAGGTGGTGCATGGTAAGGCCGCCTTGTCAAGCAAAATGCCTGGCGATGATTGGCAGCGTTTTGCTAATCTGCGGGCCTATTTAGGTTTCATGTGGAGTTATCCAGGCAAGAAGTTGCTCTTTATGGGCTGCGATTTTGGCCAGTGGCAGGAATGGAATCATGAAACAGGCTTAGAGTGGGCAGCTTTGCAAGCAGAGAATCATCAGGGAATGCAGCGTTTTGTCCGTGATCTGAACCGAGTTTATCAAGCAGAGCCTGCGCTGTGGGAGAATGATTATGATTGGCAGGGTTTTTCGTGGATCAATGCTAATGATTCTGACAACTCAGTCTTTTCTTTTATCCGTCGGGCAAAAAATACAGATGATCTTCTTGTCGCAATCTGTAACTTCACACCAGTGTTGCGGCAGCAGTATCGTATCGGTATGCCCAAAGGTGGCCAGTGGCGCGAGTTGATCAACAGTGATCTCAAAGAATATTGGGGCGGCGGGAACAGCAACGGTTTGCTGAACGCATTGCCAGAACCGTCGCATGGTTTAGATCATTCTCTTGAGTTGACCTTGCCGCCGTTGTCAGTTCTGATCCTGAAACCGGCATGATTCCTCCGGTGCCGCCTGACATAATAAAAAAATATTACAAACGCAATTTGGGGGTTTTCTGATATGCAATTTCCAACAAAGCGCACCGCTCTTGTCGCTACAGCCTGCGTCTTGGCCTATATCGCTCTTGCGAATTATCACAGCGGTCTGAAAAAGAAAACTGCTGAATCTGTTGTTCACAAGCAAGAGACGGTTACTCAGCTAAAAAATCAGGCTGAGGAGTATCAGCGCAAAATAAATGCACTAGCACAGCAGGCAACAGCAGCCAAGGTAGAGGAAGAACGACTGCGCAAAGAGCTAAAGACAGATCAAGCTGTGTGGTCGCAGCAATTGCGTATCAAAATCAGCGAGCTGGAAAACCTACTCGCTGAACAAAAAAAAGAGCAACAGCAAGAGCTACAGAAAGAGACTGCGGCTTGGCAAAAAAAACGGGCTGCCTATGAAGTCTCGATCAAAGCCTTGCAGCAGAAGTTAGAACAGGCAGACGGCAAGATCGAAGCCCTGAGTCAGGATGAAAATACAGCCAGCCGCCAACTCTTAGAAAAATTAAAGGATAGAGAGGATGAGCTTGCTCTCTCGCAGAATAAGTTGGCAGAGCTGGAGCAAATTCGACAGGATTTAAATGCTGAGTTAGAGCAGGGACAGGCCACAACTGCTGATCTGCAAGCAAAAATAGAGTATCTTGAACAGAAGGTCGAGCAACAGAAGCAGGCTGGTCAGGCTGCGGAAGAACAGATCGCTCAACTACAAGAGAAACTCAAACAAGGTAATGAGGCGGGAGAGAGCCGTCTCTTTGAACTAAACCATCAGATTCAGCAGACAGAGGCACGTTTAGCAGCGGCTGCAGAAGAACAGTCAGCTTTGGAAGAGGAAAAACACCGTACCGAACTCAAAGCTGAGGCGTTGATGAGTTATGGGAAGGAGCAGGAACAGAAGCTAGCAGCAGCGCAGGAGCAGCTTACTCAGTTGCAGCAGCAGACAGAGGAGCAAAAAAAATTGCTCGGCGCAACACAAGAGCAGCAGGTTCAGGCGCAGACAGAGAGCAAAGAACTGGCTGAGAAAATTAGTGTTTTGCAACAGTCGCTTGCAGAAAAGGACAAACATCTTGCTGAACTAAATCAAAAAGTTGCATTAGCGCAAAAAGAAACAACAGATATACAGGCCGCTCTGCAAGAGCAGCAGGTTCAGGTCGGGGCTGGTCGCCAAAAACTGATAGAGCAAATCCGCACCTTACAGCAAGTAGCAGCAGAAAAAGGCAAACAACTCGCCCAGCTTAATCAGCAGCTTGCAGCTCTACAGCAGGCAAAGGAAGAGACTCAGGCAGCACTAAAACAGCAGCAAGTTCAGTTCCAGCAGCAGGCTCAAGAGCAAGAAAAGCTTTTGCTCGTGACTCAGCAAAAACAGGCTGAAACTGAGGCAGCGCGGAAAAAGTTAGCCGATCAGCTCACCACCTTACAAGAGGCAGGAGCGGAAAAGGATAAGCAACTCATTGGCCTGAATCAACAACTCACCGCAGCACAGAAGGTAAAAGAAGAGACTCAAGCGGCTTTGGAAAAGCAGCAGGATGAGTTAGCAGCGACCAAACAAAAGCTGAAGCAAGAGGAGCAACAGCTGACTCGCGAAATTAAAAAACTGACGACCCAGCTTGCCGAACAGAAGGATAAACAGAGTACAACTAAGCAGGCTTTGCAGGCGGAAATTGCCAAGCTGCAACAGGCTCAAGAAGCCGCAGAAAGTCGTATCTTTGAGCTGAATCATCAAGCAGAGCAAACCGCACAGCAATTTGCTGCACAGCAGGAAGAACGAGCGACCTTTGCAGAAGCACAGCAAAAGGCAGAACTTAAGGCTGCCTCATTGATGAGCTATGGCAAAGAACAGGAAGAAAAGCTAGGCGCAGCAGAGAAGCAAGTAGCTCTGCTTCAGAAACAGCTTGAAGAACAGGCAACGCTGTTGAGCAGCACCCAAGAACAGCAGGCTCAGGCTGAAGCAGAGAGCAAAAAATTAGCCGAGCAGATCAGTGTCTTGCAACAAACTGGGGCAGAAAAAGATCAGCAGCTTACTGAACTAAAGGAAAAATTCACCGCCGCTGAAAAAGAAAAGAGCAATACTCTAGCAGCGTTGGAGAAGCAGCAGGATGAGTTGGCAGCGACCAAACAAAAACTGAAGCAAGAAGAACAACGTTTGACTGGTGAAATTAATAAGCTGACTACTCAGCTTGCCGAACGGAAGGATAAACAAAGTAAGACTAAACAGGCGTTGCAGGAAGAACTTGCCAAGCTAAAGCAGACTCAGGAAGCTGCGGAAGCGCGGATTTTTGAATTGAACCGCCAAGCAGAGCAAGCAGAAGCACAAATTACTGCTCATAAGGAAGAGCAAGCTGCTCTTGGAGAGGCACAGCGTAAAGCTGAACTCAAAGCTGCTTCTTTAATAAGCTATGGCAAAGAACAGGAAGAAAAGCTAGGCGCAGCAGAGAAGCAAGTAGCTCTGCTCCAGAAACAGCTTGAAGAACAGGCAACGCTGTTGAGTACCACCCAAGAGCAGCAGGCTCAGGCTGAAGCAGAGAGCAAGAAACTAGCCGAGCAGATCAGCGTCTTGCAACAAACTGGGGCAGAAAAAGATCAGCAGCTTACTGAACTAAAGGAAAAATTCACCGCTGCTGAGAAAGAAAAGAGCAATACTCTAGCAGCATTACAAGAGCAGCAGAGCGAATTAACTACTGTTCAGCAGAAGCTGGAGCAGACCACTGGCGAGCAAAAACGATTGGCTGAAGAAGTTGATCAATTGACAGCCCAGATTGCCGAGCAGCAGAGCCAACTGACTGAGAAAACCACGCAGGCTGATGCTGCAAAGGTTAAAATTGCTGATTTGCAAGCTGCCTTGGAAAAAGCAGAAATAGCTAAGACGGCCGCAGAAAAAAATCTCCAAGAGATCAGCAGTCAGCAAGAAAAGACACAGACGATCTTGGATGAACGGCAACTTGCACTCGATAACCAGAAAAATATCCTTGTTGAATCAACAGCTCGGATCACAAAACTGGAGCAGGACTTGAAGACAGCCCAGCTTAAAGCAGAGGCTATGCTCCATTATGGCAAGGAAAAAGCGCAGGAATCTGCCCCTTCAGAGCAGCGCATTGCTGAACTAAAAACTCAGATTGCTGAAAAACAGGCCCAGCTCGATGCTGCTCTCAAGCAGCTTGACGATGCCAAGGCAAGTGGTCAAGACTTGGTTGCACAGGTAACTGGGTTGATGCAGGAGAAAACTGTCCAAGATAACGAGGCGGAAAAACTGCATCAAGAACTGCAAGCAAAGACAGATGCAGCGGCGGCTCTGGAAAAAGAACTTGCTGGAACAAAGACCGCCTTGCAGACTGCTCAAGATTCTCTTGCTGCGGCCCAAGAAAAAGAGCAGAGTCTGACTCAGAGTTTGACGGGTAAGGAAGAATCGCTAACCGTGCTCCAGGCTGAGAACGAGAAATTACAGGCTGAGATAGCGGCAAAAACACAGCAAGCAGACGAGTTGAGTCAGAAAATGGCAGAGCTAAATGCTGCCCAAGAAAAACTGACTGGCGAGTTAGATACAGCAAAGCAAGAGCAGGCGGCAACAGCGCAGCAGTTAGCAGAGAAGAGCAAACAACTGGCAGATGCTGAAGATAAGATTGAAGAAGTCAACAGCAATCTGACGGCAGCTACGGAGAAAACAACAGCACTTGAAAGCAAGATTGCTGATTTGGGCAATGAACTGATTGCGGTTCGGAAGAAGAAGGAAGAAGCAGAAGCAAAGTTGACCGATCTGGAAGCCGCACAGGAAAAAATACAGGCTGCGGCTGAACAGGTCGCAACGTTAGAAGCGGAAGTGGAGAATCTACAACCTTTAAAAGAGCAGCTTGCTCAGGCAAAGGAAAAAAATGCCGCACTGGAAGCTCAAGTTGCCGATTTGAAAGCAGTACAGGATAAGCTGACAGCAACAGAAGCTGCTCTTGCCGAAGCGCAGAAGAACCAAGAGAAGATTGCTGCGCTTGAGCAGGAAGTTGATAGCCTCAAGAAAAGTCAGGCTGAAAAACAGGCTACTTTAGAAGCGCAAGTTGCAGAGCTGCAAACTGGAGCCGAGCAACTTAAAACAGCTCAGGAAAAAGCAACAGGTTTAGAAGCAGAGCTGCAAACAGTCCAAGCCAAGCTAAGTGAAACGGACACTGCACTGGCTACCGCCCAGCAAGGGCAGCAAGTTCCTGCTGCGTTACAGCAGGAACTTGACAGTCTTAAAAAGAGTTTAACAGAAAAAGAGACTGCTCTGGCAGAGGAACAAAAGCAGATCACAGAAATGCAAGCTGGAGCTGAACAGCTTCAAACAGCTCAGGAAAAAGCGACACGTTTAGAAGCAGAGCTACAGAGCGTCCAAGCTAAATTGAGTGAGGCTGAGACTGCACTTGCAGCAGCACAAAAGAATCAGCAGGTACAGCAGGAGACTGTAGGCGATTCTACTGCACTTAAGGAGGAGCTTGAGAGCCTCAAAAAGAGCTTGGCAGAGAAAGAAACCGAGCTAACTGATGCCAAAGAAGGTCTCAAAAAAGAGATAGAGCAGCTCAAAACCGCGCTTGAGGAAAAATCTGCTGCCCTTGAGCAGACTGCCACCAAAATGGAAGAATTGACCCAAGGTGCAGAAGCCGCAGCAGCTCAACAGGGTGAAGCAGAGAAGCTCAATAAGGAACTAGAAGAAAGTCGTAAGCAGATAGCAAACTTGCAAGCAGAACTGGATGCTCTCAGGAAACAGCAGCCAGAATCACCGGTTCAAGAGCAAGAGCCAATAGATAATCCTGAACAGGCCGTTCCACCGGTACAACAGGCAGCAGACAAAGATGGTGACGGTGTTACTGATGGAGAGGATCTCTGTCCAGAGACCCAATCTGGAGCAGCAGTCAATAAAATGGGCTGTGAGGAAAGCAGAGCTATCGTTCTTTCTGGGGTGAATTTTGCTCTTGGCACCGCAGAGCTGACCGAAGATGCGCGGAAAAGTCTGACTACTGCCGCTGCTCTGATTAAACAGGCAGCACCAAATCAAAAGTTTGAAGTTGCAGGTTACACTGACAGCGTGGGGAGTGCCGAGCGTAACCAGCTTGTTTCGCAAAAAAGGGCAAATGCAGTGCGTGATTTCCTGATCAGTCAAGGTATTGCTAAAAAGTTGATGGCGAGCAAAGGCTATGGTCAAGAAAATCCAGTTGCAGACAACGCAACCAAAGAAGGACGGGCAAAAAATCGGCGCGTAGAGTTACATTTGCTTGGAGAATAAATCTCTTGCCTTTGGTACACCAAGATTGAGACATCGCGTCACTATTGAAAAAGTGATCGCTGGAGGCCAAGGTTTGGCCCGTACAGAAGCCGGACAAGTGATTATGTCCGGCTTTGTGCTACCTAGCGAGCACGTAGAACTGCAAGAGCTACGGCAAAAATCTGGCTATATAGAAGCAGAGCTGGTCGCTCTTCTGAAGTCTTCGGTTGAGCGAGTTGAGCCTCGTTGTTCATTGTACGGCGAATGCGGCGGCTGTGACCTCCAGCATGGTAGTTACGCCGAGCAGTTGAGGATTAAAAAGGCTATTGTTGCCGAGACAATGCAGCGGGCGCATGTTTCTCTGTCTGCTGTCGCCATTGCCGAAGTGCTGCCCTCGCCGCAGCAATGGGCGTACCGGCATCGCCTGCGCCTGAAAATCAGCTCAGACGGACAGCTCGGCTTTTTCAAAAAGCAGAGCAATGACTTTGTTGCCATAAGCTCCTGTCCGGCAGCGGCTGATGAGATCAACATTGCCTTGGCCGAGCTTGCCGCACTGGGTTGTTTGGGGAAAATCTGTCAGGAACTGGAGCTGCATTGCTCGCCTGCTGACCGGCGCATCACCTTGGTGCTGCCGCTCAAAAACAGGCAGCGGCTTCCAGCAGCGGTTGTGCAGGAGCTGGCCGCCTGCGCCAGCATCGATCAGATT
>JAPEVH010000031.1 GCA_026645415.1 Candidatus Electronema sp. | reverse complement strand
GTAAATTGCTGTAATTTCGAGATTCATTGTTTCCTCCTGTATGCGGTTGTGTGTTTTTCAGGCAACAAAAACATAACACATACAGGGGAAAATTCAGATGTTTTTATAGGTCGCAACTTGGGTTAATTATATTATACTTTGCTATCGCGAAAAAATGCCAATTCCACAATATAGTTTGTTATCATATGCTTCTCAGGCTCCATCGCAACGGTCCGCCGCAATTGTAAATGAGGCGAAGCGAGCAGGCCGTCAAACAGCATTCCTATCTCACAGCCACAAGGATGCAGAGCTGGCAAAAGGAGTCCAAGGGTTCCTGCAAGCGCAAGGTTGGGATGTTTATATTGATTGGGAAGACACAACAATGCCGGACACGCCGGATCGCCGGACGGCGCAACGGATTCAAGAACGCATCTTTGAGTTGGATTGGTTCTTCTTTTTGGCTACAGACAACTCGATGAAAAGCAGATGGTGTCCTTGGGAGATTGGATACGCAGATGGCAAAAAGCCATTGAATTCCATTCTGATTCTTAAAACCATAGATAACTATGGCAATTATTACGGCAACGAGTATCTACAACTTTACCGGTATGTTTCCGCAACCACCGTTGGCGGTTACGCCGCATATGAAGCGGCACAACAAGAAGGAGGAATTTTCCTTAAAGACATGAGGAGATAAACATGGATGCCAATGAAATAAAACTCAAGCATCTTGAATTCATTCAGGCGGTGATTTCCCGGATGAACAATTGCTCTTTTCTTCTAAAAGGCTGGAGCGTGACTTTAGTGTCAGCATTGTTTGCGCTAAGTGCCAAGGATGCGGATGTCAGATTTGCATTGATTGCATATTTTCCTGCTATCGTATTCTGGATTCTCGACGGCTTTTTTCTATATCAAGAGAAACGCTATCGACAACTCTATGCCCTTGTCATCAAAGATGATGCTAATGTTCCAGAATTAGAGATGAACACTACTATCATTAACGAAATCAAAGGCTCATGGGATTCAGCGATATTTACGAAAACCTTACTGCCATTTCACGGAGTAATAATTGGTACTATTTTATTTGTAATGTTCGGTTTCTTCATGGCATGAGCACAACAACAGGTTGGCCTTGATTGTCCAGCTTTGTGAGCATATAACTTGGAGTAATCGGAGAGAAGCACATGGCTGAAGCACTGCTTGCCCAAGCACAGGCGGCACGGTACATAAGGAGAATGAATGAGCAGAACTGTTTACATTGAAACATCCATTATCAGCTATTTGACCAGCCGTGTAAGCCGAAACCTGATTGCTGCGGCACGTCAGCAGATCACCCAAACATGGTGGGACTCCCGTTTGAGCTATGACCTGTATATTTCCGAGGCAGTATCGCTGGAATGCGCGGCTGGTGATCCAGATGCCGCTAAAAAACGATTAGATGCCATAGAAGGCTTGCGTCTTCTTCGCACCACAAAGGAAGCGGTGGAATTGTCCAAAGGTATGGTGGCACGGGGCATCATTCCAGTCAAGGCTGCTGAGGATTCGCTGCACATATCCATTGCAACCATTCATGGCATGGATTTCTTGCTGACATGGAATTGCAAGCACATAGCAAACCCGGAAATACAAAGGCAAATCGCCCTGTATCTTGAAGAGCAGGGGTTGTTTCTGCCCTTTATCTGCACCCCTGAAGAATTACTTGGAGCCGACAATGAGTGACGAAATTATTGATGAAGTTCGGGCACTGCGTGAAGCTCATGCCGAGAGATTCAACTTCGATTTGGACGCTATTTATGAAGACATAAAACGTAGCGAGGAAGAACATACCGCTCACGGAGCTGAATTTGTCGATCCACCGCCCGCAACACCGGGCATACCGCATTCTGCGTACCAAAAGATTCGTTTTGCCCATCATTCTGCAAAAACAGCACCGTAGTCTGGGCATTGCCGCCCAGCTTGAAAACTCGACGCGGCAACAATGTTCACACATGTTGAACAGGCTGCATATCTTGACGACTGCAAAGCATGGCAGATGAGCGACCCTTAATAAGGAGAAATGAATGGGCAGAACTGTTTACATTGAAAGTTATCAGCTATTTGACGGCACAGCCAAGCAACGATCTGCGTGCTATGGCAAACCAAAGCGCGACATCGGATTGGTGGGCAACGCAACGCCCGAATTATAGCGTTTTCGTCTCCGAACTTGTTATATCCGAAGCCAGCAAAGGCCATCCAGAAGCGGCACAGCGTCGGCTGGCAGCAATCGCCAACCTGCCGTTGCTCCAGATTTCCTCTGAAGTTCGGATGCTGGCCCAATCTCTCATCCAACATCATGCACTGCCTCCGAAAGCTGAGGCTGATGCGTATCATGTGGCTATTGCCGTCGTAAATGGTGCTGAATATTTGCTGACATGGAATTGCACACACATTGCCAACGCGCATACACGGCCTAAAATTGAAGCCACCTGCCGGACACTTGGCTATGAGCCGTCCATAATCTGCACCCCGCTTGAGCTTACAGAGGATTGAACTATGTGGAAAGACCCGATTGTTGCCGAAACTCGTACTATCAGAGATGAATATGCGCGTCAGTTTAACTACGATGCTGACGCTATTTTTGAAGACCTGATAAAAAAGCAGGCCATGCACAAGGAGCGTGTGGTTTCATTGCCGCCACGCAAGGTCAAGGCATTGGCGCATGATGACGAGAAACACCAAGCCTGACATGGAGATGTGCCGTAGCCGCAGGCCGGACTTATAGCCGCCTTACAACTTGACGCGGCAACAATGTTCACACATGTTGAACAGGCTGCATATCTTGACGACTGTAAAGCATGGCTGGCCTTCAATGACGGCGGGACGAAATACTGGCGGAACTTGATCCTGTGCGACATCCGCCGTAAAATCACATGCAAAAAACTAACCGGACACTACTGAGTTAATATGGCAGAACACTGTTGCTTTGCTGCCCTTTGCGCTTGACAAGCATGGCGGCCGTTCTATAGTGAAATGATAAAAAAAGCTGCAAGAGCATCACTCAGCTACTGTCGGAAAATTAGGGTCAACCCGTTGAAGTAACCTGCAATAATAGTACCTCGCCAAGTATATAATACTAATCACGATCCAAGAGGGCATTTATGAAAACGATGTTCAAACTTTTGCTCTACTGTGCTGCACTTGCTATTTTTGCAACAGCCTGCGTGTTTCATAATGTGGAGGGACAATGTGGAGATACAGCCACAAACAGCCCAAAAAGTGGAACCTGTTCTGACACAGCACAATGAATATAGCGAAAATTACATGGGCAGCCCTTGTCTGTCTCATTTCCCTAAGTACACTAAGTTACGCTTATGCGGCCGAACAAGCCGAGCCACAACAGGAACAGGAGAGTATTCCTTGGTATTTTGTGACTGTCTATAATGAGCCGTTTAATACTCAGCAGCATCAATTTTACACTGAGGAATCCTATAATATTCTCAAGCAAATGGTCGCTAAGGCTGATGAATACCATATCAAGCTCACACTGATGTTTGCACCTTCTTGGGCAGATTATCTTTTATCAAATAATGAGCGAGCTGCCGAGTTTGATCGCTGGAAAAAAAATGGCCACGAAATTGGTGCATACCACCATAGTGTTGAGCAGGACAACTGGGACGGTTACTCTTTGCTTCCTCAGCCAGAGGCAGAGGCACAGCGGGTTAAAATGGGTCATCCCCTTGAAGCCTATCATGGTACGTTGACTGACTTAATTACCAAAATGCGCCAACTTAATCCAGAATTAAAATCAGGCTGTATGAATGATGAGAGAGGGAAAGGACTCCTAACAGACGCGATAGTCTACGATACCTGCTCTGGTTTTGCCAACTTTGGCGAGCCGGGGCGATTTGAACCAGACATGGATCCTGAAAAGGGCAGGAATGATTATCTAAGTGTAGGCACTTATAATGATATTGAGCGAAAATGGCTTACCCATTATTTTATGACTACAGCAAGTGCAGCAGAAAATGCTTTTAACGCCATGCACTCTGGTGTGTATGGTGTAGTCAACCATAGCGTACCGCATGAGTTGCAAGTCTTTCTTGACTATCTCGATTTCCTGCACAGCGTTGATCCGCAGGCAAAAAAAAGTCGGACTGTTTCTGAGATCATTGAACAAAAGTTGCTCCCAGAAAAAAAACTGCCCACCGCGCAGGTCAATACTATTCCCCCGCAGCCACCAGCCGCTGGGTTGCCGCCAAAAGGATATCCGTCCGCCGGGCCGCAGGAGAATCCATGAAAAAACTCTCGCTTCTTTTGTTATCTTTTTGCCTCATGCTTAGTCCAGCTTGGGCTGAGGATAAACCGGCTGCTAAGACGATTGATTTACAAGAGGCTCAACGGATTGCCTTACAAGGTAATCCGGGCATTGGTGTAGCCCAAGCTCGGATTGAGCAGGCCAAGGCCACAGTAAAGCAGGCTGAAGCTGCTTGGCAGCCAAGTGTGGATGCGATAGGAACCTTTGGTCTTTCCTATCAAGTGGACAGTGGGCCTGCCTCTGATTCAACTGGTAAAAATAGCAAAGTTGGTCTTCAGGCATCTTGGTTACTCTTTGATGGCTATGCGCATAAATTCCAGCAACTTCAAGCAGAACATAGTGAAAGTGCATCAGTTGAAAGCAAATTGGATAGCCAGCGCTTACTGGTTGCCTCAGTCGCTGATGCCTTTTTTAATGCACAGCTTACCAAAACCTCAATCGATATTACCACCGCAGATCAGAAGTTTTACGAGCAACAGCTTACAGATGCGCAAAATCGTTTTGAAGCAGGCGCAGGTTCTTGGGGTGATGTGCTTAATATCAAGGTGCAGCTTAATGCGGCCCAAAACAGTATGATTGCTGGACAGCGTGACTATGAGGTAGCTCGCAGTGGTCTAGCAGCCTTGCTCG
Organism: Candidatus Electronema sp.; assembly: GCA_026645415.1. Taxonomy (GTDB): domain Bacteria; phylum Desulfobacterota; class Desulfobulbia; order Desulfobulbales; family Desulfobulbaceae; genus Electronema. The sequence goes on along the minus strand of JAPEVH010000031.1, from coordinate 46,383 downwards.
GCATTGAGGATGCTGATCTGCCAAAGTTGGCCGAGTTAGACCGCAATTGCAGCGTGACTGCTAAAGATTTGGCAAAAGATGCAGAGACTCTGATTAGCGAAGCCTTGAAAAAACGCCCAGATTTGCAAAGGTTAGCCATGCAAATTAAGGCGGCGGAAGCAGGAATACGCTTGGCTGAGACAGATGATGCACCCAAGGTGCAAGTCCAAGGGCAGGTTGGGGCCAGTAATCAGAACAAGTTGTTTCCTGAAGGCGACGATTTTGGCAGTACCTTGACTCTTAATATGAGCTGGAATCTCTACTCCGGTGGGGCCGTGGAAGCAGCAACGGTTAAAGCGAGGCAGGCGCGCCGGGAGGCATTGTACAGCCGCGCTGAACTACGTAACAGTATTGCGGCAGAAATACGGCAAGATATGACTAAGCTGGCGGCAGCACACAAACAAGTAGAGCTGCAAGAAAATAGTGTTGGTTTTGTTGAGGAAAACAGAAAGCTGGCCAAGAGCGAATACGAAGCCGGAGCCGCCGCTTTGACTAGGCTCAACGAAGCCCAGCGGGATTTGACTGCTACGCTTGGCAGGCTGGCTCAAGCGATTGTCGCCTGTCATCAGGCTGAACATCAGCTTCTGGCCGCAGTCGGTAAAAATTTGGAGCCATTCACAGATATGCTTGAGGCAAAAGTGAAGCAGCCAGACGTAGAAGAACATCAATAGGTTCTCAGGAATATGACCCCTCATCACGCTGAACATCATCGTTTACATCGCTCTGGCTGGCTGCGCGCTGTAGTGCTTGGAGCCAATGACGGTATAGTCTCTATTGCCAGTTTACTTGTCGGGATTGTTGCCTCTGGCGCAGATCAAGCACAGATCACCTTAGCTGGAATTGCCGGATTGACTGCTGGGGCCATGTCTATGGCTGCTGGTGAATATGTCTCGGTCAAGTCACAGGAAGACACAGAACAGGCTGATTTACAATTAGAAGCCCATGCGCTGGCTCATTACCACGAGGCAGAGCATCAGGAGTTGACCGCTATTTACGAGGAGCGGGGACTGGACAGAGCACTAGCAGAAGAGGTAGCCCGGCAGCTTATGGAGCATAATGCGTTAGAAGCCCATGCACGGGATGAAATTGGCATCACCTGTGAACTGAGTGCTCGGCCGCTTCAAGCAGCGTTTTGGTCTGCCACCTCCTTCACTGTTGGCGGCATAGTGCCGGTGACAGTAGCGGCTATGGCCTCATCGTCAATCTTACTTTGGCTGATTCCGCTGCTCGCCATTCTTTTGCTGGTTATTTTGGGTGCAACAGCGGCAATTGCTGGTGGTGCCTCGCCCCTACGTGGAGCGTTGCGGGTTTGCTTCTGGGGCACTTTGGCTATGCTGCTAACTGCTGCGGTAGGTAAAATATTTGGTATTTCTGTTTAGACTTACCTCAATCAATTCAATAAGTTTATGACTACACCACGTTTTCCTATTCCTTTTGTCAAAATGAGTGGTACAGGCAATGATTTTATTCTCATTGATCATCGTAAATCACTCATAGAACCCGATGCAATGTCCAGTCTTGCTGCTGCTGTTTGTAGACGCAAGTTTTCTGTCGGCGCAGATGGCTTGATTTTGCTTGAGAATTCAGAAAAGGTAGATTTTCGTTGGCAATTCTTTAATGCGGATGGTTCAGTAGCTGAGATGTGTGGTAACGGAGCACGTTGCGCCGCCCGTTTTGCCTTTATGCAAGGCATTGCTCCAGCCAAAATGTGCTTTGAGACTTTGGCTGGAATCATTGAGGCTGAGGTTGCTGATGGTGAAGTGGCGGTCAAAATGACCGATCCAGTTAATTTATGCCTCCAGCAAACGATTTATGTAAACAATGCGCCGCTTACTTTGCACAGCATCAATACCGGCGTGCCTCATGCGGTTGTCTTTGTTGATAACATTGAAGAAACGGATGTGCGCGGTCTTGGCAAGGCAATACGCTATCAGGAAGCGTTCGCGCCTGCTGGCACTAATGTCAATTTTGTCCAAAAAATCGGCGATGCCTTTAAAGTACGTACCTATGAGCGTGGCGTAGAAGATGAAACACTTGCCTGCGGTACTGGTTCTGCGGCCTGCGCAATCATTGCTAGTTTACTGGGCAAAACAACCTCTCCGGTGGAAATCATCACCTCTGGTGGCGACCAGCTAACAATTTTGTTTGAATGCAAGCCTAGTGATAATGCTATTTGTAATGTCTATTTGAAAGGCCCTGCTCGGATAATTTATGCGGGAGAACTGAATAGCGAGTCATTGCTTTAATTTTGTAGTTCCCTTAAAAAGCATTGATGCTTCTTAGCAGTGTAACAGCATGATTCAACGGCAATATCGGCCTGACATAGACGGCCTGCGGGCAATGGCAGTTCTTGCCGTTCTCCTCTATCATTTTGATTTTTCTATCTTCTCTGGCGGATTCACTGGAGTTGATATTTTTTTTGTTATCTCTGGCTTTCTGATCACTCAGAACATCATGGCAGATATAGGCAATGGAACCTTTTCCTTTGCCCGTTTCTATGTCCGACGAATCAAACGGCTCTTTCCGGCACTCTACACCATTCTATTTCTGAGCTTAGTTTTTAGCCATCTTCTCTTTACTCCAGAGCATTATATACAGTTTGGCAAGTCGCTCTTGTATAGCGTGCTATCAACATCCAATATTTTGTTTTGGAAAGAGGCTGGATATTTTGATACTGCCGCAGAGTTCAAGCCGTTGCTGCACACTTGGTCGCTGGCGGTCGAGGAACAGTTTTACTTTATCTGGCCTACCTTACTGCTCCTGCTCTCCAAGCTGGGAAAGAAAACATGGCCTTTTTTCTTTCTCATCATTGTCAGCGCAGCCTCGTTATACGAAGCAGAGCATTGGCTGAAAAGTGATCCATCTGGTGCCTTTTTTCTTACCCCGTTCCGGCTGGCTGAGTTTGCCTGTGGGGCGGTGCTGGTCTGGTTGCCGCCCCTGTCTGTAGGTAGAAAATGGCTGACTGAATTTCTTCTGGCCATAGGTTTTCTCGGCATTGGTTGGGGTATTTTTGCGTTCAGCAAACAGACCGCCTTTCCCGGTCTTAATGCGCTGATTCCCTGTCTAGGAGCGGCCTTGATTATCTATAGCGGTCAAGCACGGGTGCTTGGCTGGCTGCTGCGCAATCCAGTCGCTGTGTTCATTGGGTTAATTTCCTATTCGCTCTACCTTATCCACTGGCCGCTCCTGATTTTTTACAAATACTGGAAATACACCGAACTGACCTTGGCTGATCGGTTGGGACTGTTGCTCGGCTGCTTCCTGCTGGCGTGGCTTTCATGGAAATTCATTGAACAACCCTTTCGTAAAGGCCGTATTTTTTCCCAACGAATCTTTCTTGCTCTCTGTGCTCTCTGCGCCGCCCTGCTATTGACAGCAGGAACTAAAATCCTACAGCAGGACGGCTTTCCTAGCAGAATTAACAATAAATTTGAGCAAATGAAGAATGCTGGGCAGTTCCATATTGACCAATATGGTGGCAAAGGCTATTCTTTTACTAGTGAGTTTGGGGCAAAAAAAGCAGATTACGACGTAATTATCACTGGCGACAGTTTTGTTCTCCAGTACGCTACTGGCCTAGATCAGCTCTTTCAGCAGCATGGCATTAGAGCAAAAACAGCCGCAGACTATGCTTGCATTATTGGCCCAGATGTTACCTTTTTCTATAAAGGGCAACCAGATACAGCTTGCAGTGAACAGAGCAAGCGTTTCTTCAAGTTGGCTGAAGGCAACCACACGCCAGTTATTCTGTCACTTGCTTGGGAATGGTATATTGACGGTATCTGCGATTTACAAGGGCAGCAGATTAAATTTCTTAATCAGAACAGGTATCAGAAATTTATGGTAAAAAATCTTCGCAAGATTCGTGAGAAAATCGGTACAGATCGACAGCTTATTATTATTGGTAATCCACCAGGTAGTGGCAATCGGAACGGTATCATCTCCTGTCTCAATCGCCCAAACTACCTACCTAATAATTGCTTAGAGGCAATGGTCTTTCCTAGAAAACAAGGTATAGGCCAAGCAATAAACCAACGGCTGCGGCAGTTTGCGGAAACAGAACCAAATGTGTGGTTTTTCGATCCATTTGATGTGTTCTGTGACCAACAGAACTGCTCGGCACTTGATTACAAAAACAACAAGATCTGGTATTCTGACGGCGGTCATATTTCCATTGACGGCTCTCTTAAAACAGCGGAGCAGTTTGGTAATGACTTGATTCGCATCATCTCGCAGAAGCACTAAGTTTTTTTAACAAACTGGAAAACAGGCTCTAAAAGGAAAAACTCATGTTTGATATCTTTATTAAAACCCATTTTTCTGGTGGGCATCACTTACGCAACTATCCTGGCAACTGTGAAAAGCCGCACGGTCATAACTGGAATATCAAAGTTACCGTCCGAGTCAGCAAGCTGGATGAGCTGGGCATGGGCATTGATTTTAAGATACTCAAACAACGAGTAAATACAGTCGTTGATGAACTAGATCATTGCGACCTGAATGAGTATCCTGCTTTTCAAACGTGCAACCCATCCTCGGAACACATCTCTCGTTTTCTCTTTGAACAGCTTAAAGAGCCGCTGGCTAGCGAACGCTATCAACTTTACTCTGTCGAGGTACAAGAGACCAATAGCAGTGGTGTGATCTATTACGGCAAATGACGGAGAGCTTGCGAATTTCTGAGTTATTTTACTCTGTTCAGGGCGAATCCACTCACGCTGGCCTACCCTGCGCCTTTATTCGTCTCTGTGGCTGTAATCTACGCTGCTCTTATTGCGACTCTTGCTATACGTGGAACGAAGAGGGCAGGCTGATGTCTGTCGATGAGGTTTGTGCTTGGCTGGAACAATATCCCGGCCTGATGACAGAGATCACTGGTGGTGAGCCGCTGTTGCAAGAGGCGGTTTATCCGCTGATAAAAAAAATATTGGCGCAGGGCCGCGAAATGCTTTTGGAGACCAGTGGCAGTCTAAATATTGCCAAGGTTCCAGAGGCGGTCAGGGTGATTTTAGACATCAAATGTCCTGATTCCAACATGACGGCCCAAAATGATTGGGATAATCTTGATTTGCTCCGTAAACGTCGGGTTGCTGGTAGCCAAGACGAAATCAAATTTGTTCTTAGTTCGGCAGAAGATATAGTTTGGGCAACGCAGATTGTCCAGCAGTATAATTTAATAGAACTATTTCCCGTGCTGTTTTCTCCTGTTCCAGAACGTTTGCCTCCAGATCAACTAGCCGCTTTTATCTTACAGGAACAGTTACCAGTACGGCTGCAATTGCAACTACACCGTCAAATCTGGCCGGGAAGAAACCGGGGGGTTTGATCTTAACCTTTTCGTAAGCAAAGAAGATGCCCGATCTGTCATCAACACAGTTGGCCGTCATCGGCCTCGGTTATGTTGGCCTTCCCTTGGCTGTGGAATTCAGCAAAAAGCTGCCTTGCGTTGGTTTTGATCTAAAAGAACAACGCATTGTTGAGCTACGCCAAGGCATTGACAGCACTCGCGAGGTGAGTACTGAAGAGTTAGCCGCTGCCAGCAGACTCAGTTTCACCTCCTTTATTGAGGAACTGCGCCCCTGTAATGTCTTTATTGTTGCTGTGCCTACCCCGGTTGATACCAGCAAACGGCCTGATTTTCGTCCTTTAGAAGGGGCCTCGCATACCATTGCGCGGGTGCTGAAACCCGGTGACGTGGTTATCTATGAATCCACGGTCTATCCTGGTGCAACTGAAGAGATCTGCATTCCCATCTTGGAACATGGCTCTGGCTTAACATTTAACCAAGATTTTTTTGCCGGCTATAGTCCAGAGCGCATCAATCCGGGCGATCACCAACACCGTCTACCAAGTATTGTGAAAGTGACTTCTGGCTCTACACCAGAGATTGCTGATTTTGTTGATCAACTCTACGGCCTGATCATTACCGCTGGTACTTTTAAAGCAAGTAGCATTAAAGTTGCTGAAGCAGCCAAGGTTATTGAAAATACCCAGCGCGATGTCAACATCGCTTTAATCAACGAGCTAGCCTTGATCTTTAACCGGCTCGGCATTGATACCTTGGACGTACTCAAGGCCGCAGGTACGAAATGGAATTTTCTGCCGTTCCGGCCGGGTTTGGTTGGCGGTCACTGCATTGGCGTTGACCCATATTATCTAACCCACAAGGCCCAGCAGGTTGGCTATCACCCTGAAATGATTTTAGCTGGGCGACGATTGAACGACAATATGGGCCGCTATATCGCCTCAGAAATAGTCAAATTAATGCTCCGCAAGCGCATCCAAGTGGCTGACGCACGTATCCTTATTCTTGGCCTGACTTTCAAAGAAAATTGTCCCGACTTGCGCAACACACGGGTGACAGATATCATTGATGAGCTAACCTCGTATGGAGCTAAGATCGAGGTCTATGATCCTTGGGCTGATTCGCAGGAAGCAAAGCGGCTCTATGATGTGACTATGATTGAAGAGTTACAAGAAAATAGCTATGAAGCGGTAGTCTTAGCGGTAGCGCATCAGCAGTTCTCCATTTGGGGACATACTGAGTTAAGCCGTATCTGCCGTCCGCAAGCCGTGATCTATGATGTTAAACATGTGCTAAAGAAAGGCGTGGCAGATGGTGCGTTATAAGGCCCTCTGTACAAATATTCTCTTTGTTTTAAAATAGATGCGCTTCCTTTCGAAACCACAAAAAATCAGAAATGCAATCCTTTGATTGCCTTGGTCAACTAACCGGCAATTAGCTAAAGCGATATAAAATGACCACACTGACAACATGGCATACTCCGTAAATTTTCGTCGAAAAGTTTTAGCGAGCAAAGAGCGGGACAATCTGAGTTTTGAAGAGACAGCACTCCGTTTTGGGATTAGTAAATCAAGTCTGAGCCGCTGGTCAAAGCGTCTTGAACCCTGCCTGACAAGGAATAAACCCGCGACCAAGATTGATATGGTTCGTCTTGCCCGTGATGTAGAACAGTATCCTGACGCATATCAGCATGAACGTGCGGAACGATTCGGTTGTAGCCAACGCGGCATCTGCGAGGCGTTGAAACGGCTGAAGATCAGCCAAAAATATCCTGACAGATGAATATTGTTATTGTCATTCCAGTCTATAACGAGGCTAAAGTCATCGGTGAAGTGATTGAAGATGTGCGTGCGCAAGGCTTCAAGCATATTATTGTCGTTGATGACGGTAGCAAGGATGACAGCTTTGTGACCGCTTCTGCCTATGATGTTTTGGCTCTGCGGCTGAAAATCAATCGGGGTAAAGGTGCAGCTGTGAAAACCGGTATTATGGCTGCCAATCTCCTTGATGCAGATGTAGTCGTGACCATAGACGGCGATGGTCAGCATGACCCAGAAGACATTCACCCTTTGATTGCCCCTATTCTTGAAGGCCAGAACGATGTGGTGTTGGGATCCCGCCTGCTCAACCGAGAAGAAATGCCATTTATTAAAACTATCGCCAACCGCATAGGTAATTTTTTTACTTGGCTTTTGTACGGCTTGCTGGTTTCTGACAGTCAATCCGGCTTCCGGGCCTATTCCCGCTATGCCGCCTTAATCATTGACACCAAGGCAGATAAATATGAATATGATAGTAAAGTCATCCGGGAAATAAAAAATAATCGCCTGCGTTTCACAGAAGTGCCAGTACATACTCGTTATACAGCGTATGCAAGCGGGAAAAAAAATAAACAGGGTTTGATCAACGGGCTGATCACCCTGTATCGGATGATCTGGAAACTGATTGCTTAGAAAAAACCACAAATGTTCAATGAAAATACATCTTTACCAAGTTGTCGTTGTTGCAATCTCATCGGTTATGCTCTACCTTGGGATCAAAGAGTTTATTAATCGAGAAACTGGCCAAACTTTCCTTAAATTGCTGGTGCGCCTGATAGTTTGGGGCGGCATGGGTTTGATTGCTATTTACCCAAATTTCGCTATGATTATTGCGCGCATCATGGGGGTAGTAGATAACTTTAACGCCGTGGTTTTAATGGGTTTCCTTCTTGTTTTCCTCATGCTCTTTAAATTGCTTTCCGCAATAGAGAAGATAGAGCAGAACATCTCTGAATTAACTCGTAAAGAGGCTCTAAACGAGGCCCATGAACGAATTGAGCGGCTCCGGCAAGAAATCAAAGCAAAAAAGAAAGAACAGCAACTCATTTCACAACTTAGTAAGAACTCAAGCTAAGTTTCCTTCTCAGCTCTTTCCAAACCTGCCTTGCATTCAAGGGCAGGGAGCAGTATGATGAACTGTTTCGCTACAGCATGATGTTTCTTGAATGCTTTTCCATAAGGGAGGAAAAAATGATTGAAATCGACAGAAGAGATTTTCTCAAGACTGCTGCCGCAGCAACTGCCGCCGTTGCTGCTAGTTCTGCTGTTTCTGCCTTTGCCAATGAGTCTGCGCCGTCTCTGCTAGGCATCATCTACACAAAAGAACAGCAAGGTCAATGGGAAGGGAAGGCCGGCAGTCATGCCCCACAAATAACTGTCGAAGCTGGCAAGGTTTTAGTGGTTACTGCCCATCCAATGACCACCCACCATTTTATTGTCCGGCATACTGTTGTTCTTGCTGATGGAACAGTTATTGGCGACAAAACATTTAGCCCCAGCGACAAGCCGGAATCCTCTTGTGAGCTGCCCAAGGACTATAAAGGCAAAATCTGCGCCACTAGTTTCTGTAATATGCACGATTTTTGGTTAAGCGAGACCACTGTTTGATCTCGTTATCATTATCCTTTGTTTTGGCCCAGCCGTACCAATCTCTGGTGCGGCTTTTTTTTTCGCTGCTTTAAATTCGGCAAATGAAACGCTTTATTTTATTTCTGCTGATCTTAGGCGTTATCACTGATGCCTTATATTGCACGATCATTCGCCCCAGAATGAGCGGCGCAGCTTTTGTCAACGTACTAAAAAATAACCTCCAAGAGGCAGCTCATTCTTCCTGTGTTCAGCAACTTATGTCTGGCAATTGGCTGCGCTCTCCGCAACCGCTTGATCCGCTGGCACTGGTGCCACAAGATACGCTACTAATGCTTGACACGGTCAACGCTGCTGCTGCTGGAAAAACCTTTCTTAATTCACGCTTTGGTCAAGCACTGACCTCAGTTAAATGGTTTACTGTACTAAAAAAGCTCGATGTACCACCTCTTTTTTTAAACATATTCAAGCAACAGCTTGCCAGTTTACAGTCTCTCTTGAATAAACCGCTCTTGCAGGACATTTTTAGCCGCAGGACAGTCATTGCCCTCGTACCACCAGATAATTCGCAGCAGCTCTGGATAAATCCTGTTCAAAACTTGCTTGCTCAGACCCTGTTGTTAACAACTCCTCGACAAAAAAATACCGCCGCAGAAGTCCTAGCTTTGCTAAAATCAAAACGGCGAGCAGATATAATCTATTATCAAGGGATCAGTATCTTGACGTTAGAACTGCAACAGGGCCGTAAACTCCATGTTGCTGCTTTAGATGGGCAGATCGCCTTTTCTTTAAGCCTGCCACCCTTACAGCGAAGTATAGATCTGTTTGTTCGTCATTTTATCCGTAAAAAAAATGGCCTACTACGGGTCAGCGATTATGTGGAAATGAAACAAGAGGCACAAGGGGATGATTTTTTTCTCTATGCAAATCTTGTTGGCTTGAAAAATTTACTTGGTCAGCAAGATACTGCCGACGTTCCGTCTGGCACTCGTAGTATGAGCCTGTTTCATCAGCGGAAAGCCGAAACAGAATATTTTAAAAGTATTGTTCGTTTTTCACCCGAACATCTGCAACCATTGCAACGAGAGTTTTATACTGCTCGCCCGCAGCGAAATCGTAGTTTGAGGCTCATGCCTGCGGAGCTGCTTCTTTATTTTTGGACAAGCTGGCTGGATACTGATTTTTTACAACAAACCATATTGGCGGCGGATAAAAAGAGTACAATTATCGCTGCCGCAGAAACTTGGTTGAAAAAACAGACCAATATGGACTTTGAGGAAGTTAGCTCCTTGTTTGGGCCAGAGTTCAGCTTTAATATTGCAGAGATTAGCACTACAGGTTTTTTCCCAGTACCCCGTCTTGGTTTTGTTATTGCTATACGAGAGCAGGAGAAAGCAGAACGTTTTGTACGAAAATTGCTTACAGGTCTGCCTCTCAAAAGCAAAAAAACGAACGGAACAACTATCGTTTCGCTCCAAGTTGCCAAAGGGCTGATGCTACCCTCGTATGCCTTTACTAACGGCTTTTTATTGATGGCTGACAGCCAGGAGCAACTTGTAGATATTCTTAGCAACAACAAGGAGAAGATGGCTATGAATAAGAGCTTCCAAGCTGTAGATATAGGTATGTTTCGTCCTTCAAACGCACTGCTTTTTGCAAGAGTTGCTGAATTGGTTAATGGTTTACAAGAGCTTGCAGCTTGGGCAGGCACGATGATCGCAGTTCGAGATGAGGAAACAGGAGCAAAGAGCAAGGTGCTGGTTGATGAAGTTATCTCACCTTTATTGGATGGACTGAGCACTTTTACGACTGTCAGTTTACGCAGCTATGTCAAACCCGGTGAACTCATATTGGAAACCGCAGCGTGGCAGAACGAACAGACAAAAAAGAAGAAAAAGTGATGCAAAGGATACTAAAAATGAATTATTTGTTGAAGCCAGCTCTATTTTTGTGTAACAATAACAGCTCAGACAGCGCATAGGCCAGCTCCAGCAGCTGATTTGAAAGAACAGCATACGTTTCAAGATATTTAACATATTCATATCAATAGCAACTACAGGAGCAAACAGATGGCAATGACAGTGCAGGCAATCGCTGAGAGCATCAATATAATGGGCAAACGCAGTGGCGGTGCCATGAAGGAGCGCATTCAGGGACCTATTCAGGAGATGGCGCGGGAGGAAGTTGAGGCCGGCGCATCATACTTGGACTTGAATATCGGGCCAGCTCGTAAAGATGGTGTTGAGTTGATGCCTTGGATGGTTGAAACCGTGCAAAGTATTATTGATACCCCGCTCTGCTTAGACACTACAAATACCGATGCAATGGCAGCCGGCTTCAAAGTGGTTAGCAATAAAACAGGGGCAATTATGAACTCCATTTCTGCTCAACCAGAGCGAATGGAAAAATTAATCCCTGTAGCAGCTGAGGCAGGTTGTAATGTTATTGCCCTGCTCTGGGGGCCAGAGGGTATGCCTCGCGATTCCAATGAGCGCGCAGCAATGGCTGTTGACTTAATGATGGCTCTGAGTGAGGCTGGAATCCCAAATGAGAAGATGCTCTTTGATCCTATTGCCACCCCAATCACCCTTGGCGCAGATCAAATTGCTTCTGGTTTAGAATTTCTTATGATGCTGCCGGATATTGCTCCGGGTGCAGGCTCTACAGTTGGTCTCTCTAATGTTTCTAACGGGGTGGCCGAGCATCTGCGCAAATATCTTGATCGCACCTATTTGATCATGCTGATGAAATATGGTATAAAGACAGCAATTGTTAATGCCTATGACAAAGAGCTAATGGCTATTTGCAAGGGCGAGCGGCAGGAACTGGTTGATTTAGTACATGGCATGATGGATGGTAATGATCCTGATCCTAGCAGCTTAACTGGTTCTGCGCTGGAACACTACAAAACCTACAAGGTACTATCTGGCCAAACTGTCTTTTCTGAGTCTTGGTTGGAATTATAAACAAGAGGCTGTTCTAGGGCAGGTACTAGTTTTCTATGGCCTGCCCTAAAAAAACGCTGCGGCAGCCAGATTGCCGTATAAAGGAGTATTCATGAAAGCAAACACCCTTCGGAAACCGCTGATCAGCACTGCTATACTCCTCATTTTTTTGCTGACCATGTTCTCTATTAGCATTTTTAACCCAGAAATAACTTTTTTTGGTTCGCTAGGCTTGATCATTATGGCCATTTTGCGTGGTCTGCAATGGCTTATTGCCTTATCTCTTGGTGTACTTTTCTGTATAGCCTTCCTTATAGCTATCTTTTTTGGTGCAGTCGCTTTGGCAAGCAAACAAGAATCAGCCCGCATCTATGCAGAGTTTCGGCAAACACTGGCGCGTTGGTGGCAGCCTGCCGTCGCCGCGTTACCTCTATGTAAACCTCAGCCCATTTCTTCTGAACAGCCAATGCAACAAGAAGTTTATGACAATATAAAATTGATACAGACGCAAGTCCATGATACTAAAGAACTGCTAGTCGCTAAAATGGAACTGCTTTCTAGGCGGATAGAGACATTGGAAGCGTTGACAAGCAGTATGGCTGACAGTGGCCAAGTTGAAACACTGCGAGAAGAAGTTAAAGGATCTGTAGATTCCTTAGCAGGTATTCAGTGTGCCGTGGATACTATGAAAACCTGTGTTGAACAGACTACTGTCCAACTGCAAGGAATTTCTTCAGAAAAAATTCTCGGTGATTTTCCAGCCCGCTTACAGGCTTTGGAAGAGCGGCCACAGCAGCCAGTTATAGATATCAGTCCGTTAGAGAAAGACATCGCAGCCATACAACAAGAGCTTGTTTCAGTACGGGAAAAAGCAGATAAAGCTCTTTCTTCTACATTATCAGAAAAGAAAGAAGAGGCTACACCGGAGCAGATCGCACCTCTAGTTGAAACAGAAGAACACCGAATTTTTAGCTACTTTGATGATCCTGCTGATAAACTCAAGGTAGCCGAAATGGTTGATGCAGCCTTAGAAAAAAACATGAATTACAAGCAGATAATTGATATCGTAGTGAAAGGACTAGGGCCTAAAAAAGGCAAAATTGTTAGCTCGCATCCTTCATTAATCAAAGATTATATTCGTAGCTGCCGTTGTACTGATTAAGTAATCGAAAGTTCAAGGCAGGAGTGAGAGTATAATTTTCACTTCTGCCTTTTCTTTTTTTAAGAAATGTAGGAACCGGAAAATTGATCCCAAACGCAACGATGCGTGATGTATGCTTTTGTGGCATGTGACTTGAATTGCTGCACAAAAGACTTCCAGTTTTCTGGTGCTTCTACAATGCTAAAGCCAACATCTAAGAGAAAGCCATTTTTTTTTCGCCAACGGGGTGAAACCTTTAGTTTATAGCAAGGAGCATCTGGCCCACCAGAAAGTATCACGCTGTATTTTTTTCCCTCTATGGCAAATTTATCTGGTAGATCATTAAGCCGTAACCCTCCTAATGAAATATCTTCTACAATACCGCCGTAAATAAAATGTCCATCAGCAATATCGGCGATATATCCTTTTAATTTCATTCTTGTTTGTCTTCTTTTCTCGATAGTTTCTTCCATAACACAACGTCTCCTTACAACCGGAATTTGTTGTTTATTTCTCCGGTAAATCAAATAAGTTCCCTAAAAAAATCAATAGAAGGATATTTTTTAGAATAAGTGGTTTCTTTTCTACTACTGGATCGAGCAATATGAATTAAATGCTTGATACCAAAGTCATCAGCAGATTGTAGTACTTTCTCCGTATCATCAGCAAATAAGGATCGTTGTGGGTCAAAACCAAGTAGTTCTCTTAAGTTACCCCAAAACTGCGGCTCCTCTTTGGCAAAACCAATTTCTTCAGCACAAACCATCCGGTCGAACCAAACACTAATATCTATTTTCTTCAGCTTAATAGCCAAGGTTCGAGGGTGCGCATTAGTGACTAAGTAAAGCTGTTTTCCTAACTTGCGACAATGAGCAAGAAATTCTAGCACCTGTGGATGCACAGCAATCAAATGACTGATACGCAATTTTAGCTCTGGAATGTCTAACTTTAACTCATGAGACCAATGTTCAATATCTGACCATTGGAGTGAGTTTTCTTTTTTCCGGTAGCATTCTAACAGCTCTTGTGCGGCCTTATCTATGGTGATATTATGAAGGAGACTATAATGTTCTGGCAAATAAACTTCCCAAAAATAATCATCAAAATGCTTATCTAAGAGAGTGCCATCCATATCAAGCATCACTGTATCAACGGTATCCCAAGAGATCCGTGCAGGTATCTTCTCAAAAATCTGCATAATTAAATTATATCCCTTCTCTTATCGTTTTCATAGTCCTTTATTATGGACAACAGAGTCAAACAAAAACAATAACACAGAAGCGTGTCTTCTGTTCAGTTAAGTTGCTAAGAGCAGCTTTTTCCAAGCTATTGATTATTTTTTTGTGGCAGTTGTAGTTACTGAATTTGCTATTTTACATGAATGCCTTGGCAGTTTGCTGATTTTAGGGTAGCTTTAAACAATATTCTTGTGGCAATTCTATCCGTTTCATCAACTTATGAAGGAGGAGATTATGTCCAACTCGTCAGAAAAACACAAATGCCCTTTGTTAAATTTCTTCAAAGGCTGCGGATGTGGCGGTGACAGTACACCTGCAACTGCTGATCATAACCATGATCATGGGGATTCCTGCTGCGGCGGGCATACGCATGACCACGATCATGATCATGCGCCAAAGGCAGAGCCTGCGACCGCTGCTACTCCGACCACGCCCGAAGCAGAAAATGCCGAGCAAGCGATCAACGAGCACTTACAGGATTTTGACAAGAACATCGCCGCCTTCATGGATCGGCAGCCGCTCAAACAGGAAGAACAGGCTGGAGAAGCAGCGACCACTCTGCCCCTCTTTGATCAAGCTGCCATTGAAAACAAGGATTATGTGGAAGCTCGTGATGAGCAGCGCGAGCAGGCCACAACGTCAGAGGAGGAAGCTGGAGGCCGAGCAGCCTTTGCTGTCAACGACCAAGCAAGCAATCTGGTGGATAATTTCAGCCATTTCGGGCTGCAAAGTATGGAAAGCAGTGGTCTGAAAAGCGCACGGCTGCGTACCACACCTTGGTCATGCGATTATTGGGCTATCTGCCGGGGTATTCTTGGCAAACGATATGCAGATCCCGGCTTTCCTCAATCAACCGATTGGAAGGAATGTTATGACTACGTCCAGAGCCGTTCCGTAGCCAGCATCTTAGCCAGCGGCAATGCAGCAGCAATTGACCTCCTTTCGCCCGCAGAAAAATATGATATTTTGGTTGGTGATAGCAATTACACTCTAACCAAAAAAATGTGGGCTGAAGGTCGATATTATTACGAAAGAAACGGCTCTGTCGCAACATGGATGGGAATCTGTCACGGTTGGGCACCTGCTGCCTATATGCTACCCCGTCCCACTGGTACCGTCAGAGTGTTGGCCGCTGATGGGCATACATGGTTGACTTTTTACCCTTCTGACATCAAAGGGCTGGCTTCCCTGCTCTGGGCAAAAGTTCCCTCGCGGAGTAAATTTATTGGTGGACGTTGCAATGAAACCAATCCGCCGGTTGATCCGCAAAACAAACGGATTCTCTCTGATCGTTGCTTTGATACCAATCCTGGCACGTGGCATCTGGCTGTAGTCAACCAGATCGGTGCATCTGGACGCAGCATGGTCATTGACGCGACCTTTGACTACGAGGTTTGGAATCAGCCTATGGTTGGCTATCAATACTGGTATTTTAATCCCCAGCGGATGGTTTACCAAAACAATCTTTCGGCAGCCACAGTCTCCAAAAATAGCTTTACGAACGATAAGTTTGCCAAATACCGCAGCCCGCAAACTGACAGCATGGTTGGTATAGTCATGGATGTCTCCTACACTGTAGAAACTGCTCCCAATCATAGCACAACAGATAGCCCGTCTGCGGATAGTATCACCAAGGTGCGCTATTTCTATGATTTGGAACTGGACTTCTCCGGCAGAATTATCGGTGGGGAATGGTATCTTAATCGGCATCCTGATTTTCTCTGGACACCACCTCCGGGTGCCAGAGCACAGACTTCTTCTGAGCCGGGAGGCTCTTGGCCAGATGGACAGCCAGTGCCCTCCAACTGGCGGTCAGCAGCGGCGAGTGCCTCTAACGCCTCCAGCTCACCTTTAGCGGCGATTGTTGAACGGTTGATCGAATTAGCCAACTAAACGGATAGATAGCTCCGGTGCTGCTAAGGCTGTGCCGGAGCTAGGCGATCATGTTCTTCAACTTTAAGCATAGGTGCCGGATGATGTCCAACAAGCAGCATTATGCCATCGTCATCGGTATTAATGATTATCCCTTGAGCGGGCTGCAAGCACTCAAAGGGCCGGTCAACGATGCAGAAGATTTTTATGCGTGGTTGCGCGATTCAGCAGGTGGCAATCTCCCAGAAAGCAATATCCAGCGCATCCTCTCTTCAGATTTTCGGGCTGAAGATGTCCTACCAACTCCAAATCAAGTTGAAAGCCTGTTCGAGCCGTTCATTGTCAATGGGGTCCAGGGACGCTATGGTGAGCGGCTTTATATCTTTGCTGCTGGGCATGGTTTCGGCGATCCGGCTGATATCGGCAACACAGCTCTTTATGCTGCCAATGCCAAGCGCATGTTTCCTTGGCATATTGCAGTCACAGATTATGTGGAATGGCTGCGCCGTCATGCTGTTTTTGATGAGATTATTTTAATTATGGATTGCTGCCGTACCGTGAACTCGTGGCATTCGATCCGGGAGCCGCAATATGTGGTCAGCGCAGGCAGTCCAGCCGCAGATAAGGTGCGTTATTTTTATGCCTTTGCTGTCGGCAGGGGCCAAGTGGCAAGAGAACGGAGCTTTGCCGATGGCAGAAGCTCTGGCATTTTTACCCAAGCAGTGCTGGATGCGCTGCGCGTTACTGGCCCAGATGAACAAGGCAGAGTCACGGGTTCACTCCTGAAAAATCAGATTCACAACAGCCTCGACAAGTTTGCTGGCAATGCGTCGATTGAGCCGCCAGAAATTCGCCTTGATTCCTTTCGTGACATCACTTTTCTGCGGCGGAAAAAGGCAGCAGCTCTGCCGGTGCAGGTTGATCTTCAGCCCTACAGCGGTACAGAAACGCTGGTGCTCTATAATGGAGAATTCAAAGAAATCAGACAAGAACTCGCTTCAGCCGCCAGCTTGAGCCTTGAACTAGAGCCAGGATTGTATAAAATTGCGGTGAGCAAGACAAGTCGTCAGAAAATTTTCGAGGTGCCAAACAATGAGCGAATCACAGTCTGACAGTAAGGTTATGCTAAGAGTTAATGCCTCAGATACGCTGACAGAAGTTTTTCTGGTGGACAACCGATTTCAACTTATTACCGCTGGAGTTGGTAGCGTTGAGGCCGCAGTTGCACCTGGCTTGTACAAAGCCCGTTTCCGGGTTGGGCAAGTGCAGAGCGACAGTCTCGTGGAAGTTCCTGCGGGAACTGAGACAAAAATTTTTGTCGGCTCTGCTGTACAATTTGCCACGCCAGTACCTTTGCCGCAGACCATGACTTGGCAGCAGAAGCACGAAGAGGCAGCGCGGGACTTATCCAAGAGCCTTCCTCTTAAAAAAGGAAGCGGCAGTCAGCTCTTTCTTTTTCTTAGAGGTTTGACAGAAGAAGCCTCACGGCCTTGGTTAGGCGTGTCAGTGCATAATCTCCACGGCACGCTGTTAGCCGAGGCAGCGCAAGGTACTTGTGATACAGAAAATGGTTACTGCGGCCTTCATCTTGAGCTTGATCCCGGCATCTATCGTTTGCGGGTGGAAGAAGAGGTTGGGGAAATCTACGAAATGTTTGTAATCACCCTAGCAGGTTGGCAGACCCAGCTTTTCGCTCTGGCCGAAGACGCTTGGCTGCCCGGAGTGCAGGCAATACGAGCAGCTCTACCAAGTGCTGCTGTGTTGACAACAGAAATTGGCAAGGGTTTTGATCCAGACAGCACGACAGCACGACAAACCGAGCTGCTTCGTATAGGGTTAATGAGCGGGCGTAAGATTTTGACCAAAACTGGCCTGCAAAACCTGCTGGCAGAATCGCCACTCGATCCTATATCTACTCTATTTGCTGCGCATCTACTCCTGCGACAAGAAAACACGAACGTTCAGGCTTTAGCCGCTGCACTATTAGACTCAATGTGCAGCATTTTGTCTGGTTATCCTGATTTGTCGGCCTTATTGCTCCATTCGCAGAGCGAGAACCGAACAAAGTCTGTTTTTCCTACTCCCCCCATGCTCCAAGCAAGCTGGCAGCTTATCATGCTGGCAGTAGAAAAAGACCAAGCAGAAATTCCAGTCGATTCACTCAATGGGCAGATTCAGCAGGGAGCAGCCTTGAACAGTGCTCTCTGGCTCTTGCATCGACTGAGTTAAAATGGTGCATTCCAGTAGTTAGTTTTTTTGCAGATTTGTTAAAATTATTTCCCAGACTTATGATGAATTCGCAGACGGTTATCACTTCAAAATTTTAGATAACCACCCCGAAAGCCATAAGCGATTGCCTCAGCCGGACACATACGATGTACCGGGAAGAACTGAGAACATTGCTCACTTTCAACCTTTTAAAATCAGGTTGAAGAGAGATCATACGGTGATTGACATGTATGACAAAGAGCTTGCCTTGGAGCTGCTGGAGTAAATCCATGAATCGGCGGAAATCATTCTGAAGCGGTTCCCTATTCTCCCTCCAGCACCTGATACAACCTCAGCCTCTTCGCCCACTGCCACCATCCTGCCAGTCTCCTTGCTCCGCGCCCACAAAAAAATAAAAACTCCTTTACATGCTGTTCAAAAGAAGAGTACGGTAAATCACATTAGACTTCTTACTGTAAAATAGGTTGTTTTTCCCCAGCAGTCAGTACGATAAATTTATTTAGCTTCTAAAAACGTATAAGACCATGCGCCATTTGTTCCTTTTCTGCTTCCTGACATTTACCTTCCTCTTTACTGGATTGACAGATAGCTTTGCAGCCTGTGGTAATAGCCCAGTTTATGCAGTCTGGGCTGCTCCGCAGGGTGAGGGAAAAACGCTTCTCTATTATGCCATAAAAACTAAAAATAAATGGACAAAGCCTATTCAGCTCTCTCTTGAGCAAGGCTTTCATATCACTCCGGTTATTGCCGTAGACAGCAAAGGCACAGTCTGGATTGTTTGGATCGAGCAAAAGGATGATGAAAATGTCCTCAGTTATGCTGTGATACGTCAGGACAAGATAGAGACTGGCCGAGTTCTAGCGAACACAAAAGCGGAACAAAGCTACGCTCCAGTGATTCTAATTGATCAGCAGGACAAGCCGTGGCTTGCTTGGTCTGGAGTGCAAGAGGGACAACTCGCAGATATTTATGTCAGTAGCTGGCAAGACAAAGGTTGGGGGCAAGCTGTGTTAGTTAATCAGCCGAACAAAACCCCAGACATCACCCCCTTGTTAGGGCTGCGAGAAGGAAAACAACTTTGGGTTTCTTGGTTTGGTATAAATCAGCAAAAGATTTACGTCCACTTCACTGCTGAATTACACGATGGCAAATGGCAGACAGCTAAAGAAACGAGATCCGTTGAGAATCTTAAAGCATTTATTTCTCAAAGGACGCATATTGAGCCATTTCCAGAACAAGCCGGAACTTGGCTGACTGGAGCCTTGTTTAGCGGACTTGATTGCGAAATACAGTCTATAAACGAACGATTTGCATCCTTTCACAACACAGGAGATATACAATGAAATGGCGATGGAACAAAACAATATTGGTTATGGTAAGCTGCTTTCTTTTGCTACAAGGCGGCAATGTTTTTGCAGGAAGCAAAATTGTTGCCTTTGGTGACAGTATAACCGCTGGCTATCCTTATTTAAAATATGGCAATGGCTGCACTAACTGCGGCGGTTATGAGCTGTTCCTTCAGTATTATCTGGATTGGGAAGGGCAAGGTAAAAAGGTCTATAATTATGGCTATTCTGGGGAATATCTCACTTTTAGTGGTATTAACCGAATAGATAGCGTACTGGCCTCAACAAAACCAAATTATGTCCTTTTGATGGAAGGCACAAATGATCTTAGTGCCTATGTTGATCCAGCTACCGTAGCTTATAATGTTTATTATGCAGCGTATAAGGTCTTACAAGCTGGAGCCAAGCCGATTGTTGGCCTCATCACTCCTGATACTCGCTATGGAAGTGATTGGAAACGAGTCGGCAAAACTAATAGCTATATCAAAAATTATGTTGGTAGTAGTCCATTAATGTGTCTCAGCGATCAAAACAGTGCGTTAACACCCTACTGGAACAGCGGTTACAATTACGACAAGCTTCATCCCAATTACTATGGCTACTGGATCATGGGTCTGTATTGGTATTATGCCCTATATACCTGTAGTTGATGCTCAGTGGGGCGGCAGTGGTAGGCCGGGTGTGTCTGCCGCCTCAAGTGATTGGAGAAATGCCTGATATTCTTTCTCTGTCAGAATATCTTTGAGCTTTAGTTTCAGGCGTTCTCTGCTTTCCTGAAGCAGGCGAAACATGGTTTCTGGGCTGGGAGGAGGCGCATCAGGTGAGGCAGAAACAGTATTTTGCATCTCCTCCATTTCTTCTCTATAAGTAGCCTGCACCTGCTCCCTTTTTTCTGTATCAAGGGTACTCATCCAGTCACGTACTCGAACAGATTCTGTTTCTGTCTGCCGCTGTGCCCGTACAAGTACATTTTGTCGTCGAATCAGGTCAGCGGTAGCCTGCCATAGTTGTTTTTCTCGTTTTTCAAGACGTTCTAGTCGCTCGGCTAACGTAGCAACTTGCTCTTCTACTTTGCTATCTGATTGAATAACTGGAGTGGTTATAGTGACTGGCTGCTGCTCAGGTGTCTGTGTGGCTGACTTCTTGACTTGATCTAGTCGCTGTTCAAGCTGAGTAATGTGCTCATCTGTTTGTCTTAATGCAAGAGTCAGATTTTCCTCATACAGAAAGGAGAAATACAGTGCAGTTAGATAGGTAAGTAAAAGAAAAACGACAGATTGAAAGATAAATATTTTCCAAGACATAATTAACTATCTAACCTAACTGTTATCACAACGTAACGTTATCTTGCACACAGTTGAACAGAGTATCAGGCTTTGCAAGCAGCACAATGCAGAATGATTCCGTATACCAGTCTCCTATTTCCCTACCTCCATACCTGCTGCTTGCAATAAGGCCAGCTCTGAAGACTGCTTTCCTAGTTCCTGCACGCCTGCCATTGCGCCGAGCAGACGATCTGCCAAGATTTTACCGAGTTGCACTCCTTCTTGATCAAATGAGTTGATGTTCCAGCAAAAGCCTTGCAAGGCGATCCGGTTTTCGTACAACGCAAGTAAGGCTCCCATAGTGTATGGCGTGAGTTGCTCGGCAATGAGCACAGAGTTAGGCCGATTGCCAGCAAAGCGTTTGTTTGGGTTCTCTTGATCGCGGCCTTGAGCTAAAGCCAACGACTGAGCCAGCATATTGGCAACCAGCTTCTGCTGTGAGGTGGTGCCCTTAACCGTGATGTCGCGCCCGTACTGTGAACAACGGAAACCAATAAACTCTGTGGGAACAATCTCAGTACCTTGGTGCAGCAGTTGATAAAAGGCGTGCTGGCCGTTTGTACCTGGTTCTCCCCAAACAATCGGCCCAGTCTTCCACGTCACTAAGCTACCAAGACGGCTGACCTGTTTGCCGTTGCTCTCCATATCGCATTGCTGGAGATGGGCTGGGAAACGGAGCAGAGCCTGACTGTAGGGCAGCACTGCTACGGTGTTGTAGCCAAGGAAATTACGGTTCCAGATACCGAGCATGGCCATGAGTAGAGGTAGGTTGGCATGGATACTTGGTTGTTCCGCTGCTCTGTCCATATCATTGGCACCGCGCAGCAGCTCGATAAAGGCATCATAGCCAAAGGCAAAACCCAGCGTTACGCCACCGACCATCGAAGTGACAGAATAGCGCCCGCCGATATAGTCGTACATGTGGAAGGCCGCAAGATAACGAGCTGGATCATCCATAATACTGCCCGAACCAGTGACCGCGACCAGATGCTTGGCCGGATTCAGCCCGGCCTCAGTCAAGGCAGCCCGGACTAACTCTTCGTTCGTGCGAGTCTCTAAAGTGGTGCCACTCTTGGAAACCACGTTAATCAATGTGCGAGACAGATCAAGACTGGCAAGCACGGCTGCCGCATCGTCTGGGTCAACATTGGCGATGAACTTGGCCGAACGTCCCGGCTGGCGGTATTTCTCCAAAGCAAAATACAACGCACGAGGGCCAAGGTCAGAGCCACCAATGCCGACTTGCAACATGGTAGTGAAGGATTCGCCGTTCTCGTTACAGAGTTTCCCGCTGTCTAGGTCAGCCAGAAACTCTTTCAGCTTGGCAAGCTGCTCCTTGGCTTGGGCCGTCGCATCCGGGGCAAGAGGTGTATCGCTAAAAATATCTCGGCAGGCAGTGTGCAGCACCTGCCGCTCTTCGCTGGCATGACCAATGATCCGGTTCATGATCTCGCCACGTTTCATGGCCTTGTATTGCTCAATCAGATCAGCCTCATCCGCTAACGCTTGGAGAGTAGCCAGTACCTCATCATCAAGCCGCTGGGTAGCATAGAGCAGATCAAAGCCGCAGGCCGAAGCCTGGTATGCAGCAATGCGCTCTGGCGGCAAACTCTCAGGCTGGGCAAGGTTGTATGGTTTCTGAGCCAACGCTGCCAGCCGCTGTCCTGTCTTCAGTGCAGCAAAATCCTTCCAGTTCTTCATCCTTGTTTCCTCGTTAAGTAGATCAATAGATTGAGCGAACCAGCGGCTCTAGTAGGCGCATCTGCACCCAGCCAGCTCTTTCATTACCTGAATCACTGCGGCGTAATCTGGTTGACCGTAGACCGCCGAACCAGCAACAAAGATGTTGGCTCCAGCCGCAGCCATTGCTTTAATTGTCTTTGGGCCGATACCACCGTCAATTTCAATGCTTGCCTCTGGGTTGACTTGATCAAGCATGGCCCGCAACTTGCGGCATTTGCCAAGGGTAGATTCAATAAAGGACTGCCCCCCAAAGCCAGGATTGACGCTCATCAGCATGACCAAATCCACTTCCTCCAACACGTATTCAATAGCTGCAAGCGGGGTGGCCGGGTTCAGCACTGCACCAGCTTTTTTCCCCAATTTGCGGATAGCGTCCAAGGTTCGGTGGAGATGGATGCAGGCTTCGGCATGAACCGTGATCCAGTCTGCTCCGGCTTCAGCAAATTCCTCAAGATAACGATCTGGCTCCGTGATCATCAGATGAACATCTAAAGGCAGCGTTGTTACCTTTCGGGCTGCCTTAACCACCAACGGGCCAATAGTGATTGCCGGGACAAAATGCCCATCCATCACATCAATATGGATGACATCTGCGCCAGCTTCCTCTACTGCTTTGATTTCCTCGCCAAGACGGGAAAAGTCTGCGGAAAGAATGGAAGGCGCGATCATGATATTCTTCATAGCATTTCCTGACACTGCGACTGACAGTGTTTTGAACGTTCAGACTGCATAACAAAGCAACCTTTGATACCAACAGAATGGTTTGAAACTTACCACGATTAGGCTCTTGCTGGCAAGGGGAGTTCAGCAATTCAAGAGAGTATAAACTTATGCTAGAATCAGATTGTGTCGAGTGAGAGAGTGTGAGTGTACATGGCTCTCCTGTCTGCCCTGCATAGGAGAGCATTTTCCATCAGGAATAAAAGAAGTAGCGCATTTTTTTATTTTCCTTGTTCCGCCTTCCTGATAAGCTGGGCCGCAAATCAATCTCAACCAGCGGAAGACAGCCTCCATGAGTAGCACCTTGCAGCAAGAAATTCAGAAACGCCGCACCTTCGGCATCATCAGTCACCCGGATGCAGGCAAGACCACCTTAACGGAAAAGCTCCTCCTCTTTGGTGGGGCTATCAATATGGCTGGTGCGGTCAAGTCGCGCAAAACCGCCCGCCACGCCACCAGCGACTGGATGGCTATTGAGCAGGAACGTGGTATTTCCGTCACCACTTCGGTGATGAAGTTTAACTACCGCGACTTTGAAATTAATCTGCTCGATACGCCTGGCCATCAGGACTTCTCGGAAGACACCTACCGGGTGCTGACCGCAGTGGACTCGGCCCTGATGGTGATTGACTCGGCCAAGGGCGTGGAGACGCAGACCACCAAGCTGATGGAAGTCTGTCGGATGCGCAACACGCCGATTATTACCTTTATCAACAAGCTCGACCGAGACGGCCTGAATCCGTTTGATATTCTCGCAGATATTGAGGAGAAATTGCAGATCGAGTGCGCGCCGCTCTCGTGGCCTATTGGCATGGGCAAAGGCTTTAAAGGCGTATATGACTTGCGCCGCAACGAGCTAAACCTGTTTACGCCGAGCCGCGATACTCGGCCCGAAGAGCGGGTGCTGGTCAAGGGTTTGGATGATCCGCGTTTGGACGAACTGCTGGGCCGCGATGCTGACCAACTCCGTGAAGACGTAGAGCTGCTTCACGGTGCAGCCAATGCTTTTGAGTATGAGCAGTATCTGAAAGCAGGGCAAACACCAGTCTTCTTTGGCAGTGCAATCAATAACTTTGGTGTACGCGAGTTGTTGGATAACTTTGTTGAGCTGGCCCCGGCACCGAGTCCACGGCAGACAATCACTCGCATGGTTGCCCCGGAAGAGGAAGCCTTCAGCGGCTTTACTTTCAAGATTCAGGCGAACATGGATCCAGCTCACCGCGACCGCATCGCCTTCTTTCGCATCTGTTCCGGTAAGTTCACACGGGGCATGAAAGTCAAGCACCACCGGATTGGCAAAGAGATCAATCTGAGCAATGCTACGGTATTCATGGCCCAAGAGCGTAGCCATGTGGATGAGGCGTATCCTGGTGACATTATCGGTATTCACAACCACGGCACGATCAAGATTGGCGATACCTTTACCGACAAGGAAGTGCTCAAGTTTACCGGTATTCCCAACTTTGCCCCAGAGCATTTCCGCCGGGTGCTGTTAAAGAATCCGCTCAAGACCAAGCAGCTTGCGAAGGGCTTAATACAAATGGCCGAGGAAGGCGCAGTGCAAGTCTTCCGTCCGGTTCTGGGCAATGACTACATTCTCGGTGCGGTCGGGGTGCTCCAGTTTGAGGTGACAATGGCTCGGCTCAAGGCGGAGTACAGCGTAGAAGCAATTTATGAGGGTGCCAACTGGAACTTGGCGCGTTGGGTAAGTTGTGAAGATCCAAAGAAGCTAAAGGCATTTGAGGCGAGGAACCAAGGCAACTTAGCTTTTGACGCAGAAGGTCATCTCGCGTTTCTCGCAGACGGGCAGTGGCGTTTACGACATGTTGGCGAACTGTTCCCAGAGATTGTTTTTCACAAGACACGGGAGCATGATTGAAGGGTGCATGTTTTCTCGCTCCTACGCACCGACGTGGGAACGAGAAATCACCTATGAGTTTGAGTTGATGGTTGCAAGATCGCAGACCTCAAGCATGTATCGTCCATAGGAAAGCAGGCTGGCGACGAACAGATCGTAGGAGCTGCCATTCATGAAATTCACTGTCATATCAGCATCCAGACCGGTAAGCACCATGTCAACTCCTGTTGGAGGAATGATCACTTCCGGGCCGAGTGCTCCTTCCAGAGGGCCAACAGCAAGGGAAATCTGGCCATCTGTCCGATAGACTGCCTCGAACCGGCATATAACCTGATCGCCGCGATAGCGGCTGACCACCAGCGGGCTATCTGTATTATCTCCGACAACAAACAGCTTGGGCTGCTGGGCAGTGACCACGTTGGTGGATCGCAGGTGTTTGGAATACTCGCCCGTCCGAAGCTGTCCATTCTTTGTGTATCGTGACCGCACCGCAATAGTTTTCTCAACATTCGGGGAGACTGCCGGCTCCCCTCCGAAATCAGGAGTGATGATGATCTTTGAGGGATTGTTCAGGCTGATCTTCGTCTGCTGCACAAGGTGGCCGTCAGCATCAGTCAGGAAAACGCCCTGGGTCGGGTCTGTCCCATCAAAGCCAATATTCGAGCCATCCAAACGGAAGCCATGATCTGCGCGAATCCAGTTGGCAAAATTCGTATTTGTGTCATACGCCGTGATGATATCAGGCGACTTTTCCGTATATGGCAGGCGGACGTATTTCGCCTGCTGCGCTATTTCCTGTTTCAGAACAACAGAAGGCTTTGCTTTGACATCAATAGGGTTGGGCGGCAGATTGTCATTCGGCTGATCTAGGCGGACAGGCAGGGAGACAACAAAGGACACAAACCCGGCAAGGTTGATCGTGTTGCCGTCGGCAAGCTGGCGGATCACCTCATCCCGAAAAGCCTCAAGCACTGCCTTGGCAGTGGCTACCGGGATGGTCGGATTGTGCAGGTGGATCTGCTCCGCCAGAGCGTCATAGTCCAGTGTATTCTGAGGAACCGGCCGGGCAGTGTAGGACGGGGGCTTTGTCAGGAAGTTCGGGATGACCTTGTATTGGATCGGCATGATGTGCTCCTTATGTTGAAGGGATACTTTTCTACCGCTTACCGGTATCTTACCAGCATTACCTGTTTTCAGAGTAAATCTTCCGAACAGATACCGCAATAGGTAAAATAGGAATATGCAGGCAAATATGTCCGGCTAATGAAATGGGTGCATTCGTGCCGATCAAATGGGTGCATTCGTGCCGATCAAATGCAGGCATTCGTACTAATCAAATGCAGGCATTCGTGTGGAAGGAAAGCGGTAGGGCGTGAGGTGCTTCGCTCTCCCTGATCTGCCTGCGTTGCTTTTCGTGTTTGCGATGTTAATCACTTGTAGTATGATCAGCGAAGTATTTTGATACCATATTCATTAGATGGAGAGGTGCTATGGCCAGACAAGAGCATGTATTGACGGTATTTGTTGCCTCGCCCGGCGATGTTGATAGCGAGCGCGAGAAACTCGAAGACGTTATTCGTGAATTCAACGTGACATGGAGCTGCGAACTTGGCGTGCGCTTTGATCTCGTCCGGTGGGAAACACATGCTTATCCGGGCATCGGTGTTGATGCTCAAGACGTGATCAATGAACAGATTCTTGAAGACTACGATATATTTATCGGTATCATGTGGTGCCGTTACGGGACACCTACCGGTCGAGCCGGTTCAGGTACTGTTGAGGAGTTCAATCGCGCGAAAGCTAGGCACGATCATGACCCGAGTTGCGTTTACATGATGATTTACTTCAAAGACGAGCCAATGGCTCCAAGCCTGTTAGACCCAGAGCAACTTGCCAAAGTAAACGTGTTTCGTGAATCGTTAGGCACTGAAGGAACGTTGTATTGGAAGTTTAATGGAATCGATCAGTTTGAAAAACTGATCCGACTGCATCTTACACGACAGGTGCAAGCATGGAAAAGGCGCACAGGTACCCCTGTGAATACAAACGTTGCAGAACCTGTTACACAACCGAAAAGTTCTCCCAACGAAGATGATGACGGTATCCTTGAGTTGATGGAATTGTTTGAGAATCGGTTTAATGATCTGGGGGAAATCTCAACACGAATAACTGCCGCAACAGAAGAAATCGGGCAGAAAATGACTGATAGGGCAGCCGAAATAAAGTCTTTGCCGCGTGACCAGCATGGGTACCCGAATCGCAAAGATGCGAAACGATCAATCGCCAAAGCTGCGATGGACATGAAACAGTACACTGCCCGTATCGAAGCAGAGATACCTTTGTTTCGGGATGCCATGAATACCGGGATGAATTCGTTCATGAAAGCAACCACAATGTCCGTCGATATCATAACGACTGAAAAGGATTTTCAACAAGCAAAGGAGGGGCTTGACGCAGTGATTAAGCTACAAGGATCGCTTGCTACTTCCAAACAATCAATGTCGGGGTTTCGAGAAACTGTTGCAACGCTTCCAAGGATGACCAAGGAATTAAACCTTGCAAAACGCGCAGTCACTGAAGTGCTCGACAGACTGTTAGCCGAGTTCACTAATGGTGAGACACTTTTGACTGAGTCGGAAAAAGTAATCCACGACCTAATTGGAGAATAAGCATTGTAGCACCATTCTTAGCCTTGCAGGGTGCATACCATGCACCATTTTCGGTGCGGAGGCTGCACACTGCCCGGCTTTGTTGATCATAGGATTAGTACAGACGTTTCTTCAAAGGAAAAGATCAGGTAACAGTGCTTCGAGGTAATTTTATGGAAATAAGTTTAAATATTCCCGATGAATTATTCCCGCGTCTGCAAAGGCACCGAAATCGGCTGGCGCAGATATTGTCTCTGGGACTGCGTGAACTGGAGGCCAAGCCCTCCGGGAGCTTTGCAGGTCTGACGGATGTGCTGGAGTTCTTAGCCGGTCTGCCCGCAGAAGAAGAAATTCTGCGTCTGCGTCCGTCTCCGCAACTGCAGGCGCAGTTGGAAGCGTTGCTGGAAAAACAGCGCACTGACGGCCTGAGTCCAGATGAGGAATCAGAATGGCAGCAGTACCAGTATGTTGAACATTTAGTCCGTAAAGCGAAATTAAATGCCGTGAAAAGGCGGCAGGGCCGTCGTGAGTAGGACGTATATTCCTGTCGCGTTGCGCAATGTAGTGTATGAGCGGGCAAAGGCTGCCTGCGAGTATTGCCTGACCCCAGAAATGATCACCTTTGCTCCGCATCAGATTGATCATGTTATTGCCGAAAAACATGGAGGAGCAACTGAACAGGACAACCTCGCCTTGGCCTGCATACAACCGCTGACTGATATCGGACGGGTCACTTCGCAACTTTTACGTTTTAATACACCTGAACGTATCAGTGAACGCAGGTTGTTGTATGAATTGCTGAAGAGCGGGATCAAATTTGATTAACACGGTCTTTCAGGTAATCTGACTCACAATTATATGCAACATATCGATAAACAAAGTCTCCATAATGCGTATCGTCTCTTTGAAACCGGCGATGTTGATACATTTGCAATCGGCACAACAAAGGGCCTGCAACAAATCCATCACTATCTTTTTCAGGGCCTGTATGACTTTGCCGGAGAAATACGCATCAACAACATAGCAAAAGGGAACTTCAGGTTTGCCAACTCTCTGTACCTGAATGAAATACTGGTAAAGATCGAACAAATGCCGGAGGAGACCTTTGAAGAAATCATAGCCAAATATGTGGAGATGAATATCGCTCATCCTTTCATGGAAGGAAATGGACGGGCGATGCGTATTTGGCTGGATATGATTCTGAAAACCCGGCTGAAGCAAGTGGTCAACTGGCAGCTTGTAGATAAGGTGCTTTATTTGCAGGCGATGGAAAGAAGTCCGGTCAATGATTTGGAAATCAGAACCCTTCTGTTAGCAAACCTAACCGAGCAGATTAACAACCGGGAAATTATCTTTAAAGGGATAGAGCAATCCTATTATTATGAAGGGTACGGGAACAAAAATTAGCTGTCAAACCCAGCACCAACTCTCAGGCTGCACCAAGAAAACCGCTATTCTGCTGGATGAGTAGTTGTAGCTCGTCCACTTTAGCAGCCGCCTCATGACAAGAGTCGTCCAGCTCGACAGCGCGGCGGTACATAATTAAGGCACGGGTGTACCACTGACCACTCATATAACTTTTGCCAGCCGCACAAAAGCCTTGCGCTGCTCTCTCTGAAAACATATCACTGAATATTGAAGTCAGTTCTTCGCTCCAGAGATACTCTACCATGTCCTCTCGTTCGACCAAAAAACGCACTAACAAGCTGTTATGAGCTAAGGTCGGCAGCATGGTACGGAGCATATTACTGGTCTGACCAAAGAGCAAAGCGAGATGCTCCATTTGTCGCATCACATCTACAGCCACTCGTTGAATCAGTCCTTTTCGGTCAATAATCTGGGTTAAACGGGAGATGGGAGCAGTGCTGGGCAGCCAAAAGGCAGAAGAAGCATAGCTGTTAAGAATATGCACATCTTCTTTGAGCTTGACGGCCTCATGAAAAATAGAGCCGATCAACCATTCGATCAGTGAATCGCCAAGATCTTGTTCTCGGCTTCCTTCTGGCCAGATCTGTTGACAAAGATCTTTCAACAGCCAGAGCGGCCCTTTTTCTATCTCCGTGCCAACCATGACCGCGAGCTGATCCCAGATGCTGCATTTTTCTTTGCCCAGTCCAGCCCCATCAGCAAGCAAACAGCAGGAATCACCCCGCTTATAGGTACGGCAGCGACAATACGAACCATACAGCTCTTGGAAGGAGCGCAGCAGGAAAAAGAAATCAGAAAAGATCTGCCGAATAAAAAAATCCCGCTGCCGTTGGAACCAGTTCAGTCGATGGCAGCGGGAGGTGTTCTGTATTTGTGGGAGCATTGCTCCTTGTTAGGGTAATGCCTGCTGATAGAGGCCAAGATAGTCCTGCATGACCCGTTCCCACGTGTGATGGTTACGGATGCGTTCTACAGCGTTGCGCTGCATGGTTGTGATGCGACTGCGCTCTTTGCGATACAGATGCAAGGCTTGCTGCATGGCAGCGGCCAGAGCCTCTGGCTGATGCTCTTGGTAAGTGAACCCTGTTTCGTTATCAATGATCTTGACCAAACCGCCCACCCGTCGCGCTATAGGCAGATTGCCAAAGAGCTGGGCAATGTAGTCGGTTAGGCCGCAGGGTTCATAGAGCGAAGGAATCAGAAAGAAGTCACCCGCAGCATAAATCTTGGTCGCCAAAACTTGATCATAGCCCTGTAAGAAGCAGAGCCGACCGCTATAGTTCTTGGCCGCAGCCATCTCTGTGAGATGCTCTTCAATATACTTATCACCGCTACCAAGGATCAAGATCTGAAAACCAGTCTCACCAGTTGCAGCGAGTAAGATCAAAGCCTTGAGCAGTACATTCATTCCTTTTTGAGCGGTGAGGCGACCAATAAAGGTGAACAAGGGCTGGTCTGGCTCCATACGTAGATTGCCGTGCTGCACAACTCGCTGCCATTGCTGTTCTCCATTGCAGGCCATTAGCATGTTTTCTTTGCAAATCCCTTTGCCGTTCAGATCTCCTGTTGCTGGATCAAAGGCTGCATCAATACCTGCCTTGTCAGCATAGCGCGGGTCAAAGTCTTCTGGATTAATGCCATTGGTGATGCCAGCTAAAGTAACGCCTCGCCGCAGGAGATGGTGGCCGAGCCAGTCTGTGCGACTGTCTTTATCGGTTTCCTGAAGTTCGCGGGCGTAGTTCTCACTGACCGTGTTTATTGTCGCATACCCTGCGGCCACGGCAAAGGGATCAAAGCTATTGTTGAACATGCCAGAGCGAATGACTGACATAGGAAGACCAGTGATGGCCTCAGCAAATTCAACGTCTCCCACCTCCTGATGATACCCTTGCCCTGCATTGTGGATGGTCACCACCGCCCCAGTGTGACAGAACCAATGCCGCCAACCATCGCTTTCGCGCAGCATTGCTGGTAAAACAGCAGCATGGCCATCATGACAGTGAATAATGTCAGGCTGGAAATCGAGCAGGATGAGCATATCCAGAGTCGCCTTCTGGAGGAGAATATTCATGGCAAAGTAGTCATAATGGCCAACCCCAGTCTGCTGCCAGCTTTTTGCGGCCTCTTCCTCTGCGGTGTAAGCATATACCCCGTGCTTTTCTGCGAAGCGACTTGCTTCCAGCAGATAGATGGTTACGCCGTGAATGTTCTTCGTCCACAAGGAAACCTGCTCTCGTCGCTCCCGATTAGCATAGTTCATGTCCACATCAAAGCTGAGAGTAGCCTGTCCAGCTTTGTCGCTACAGGGGAGCATAATTGGTTCAAAGCCTAATGCTTCTGGGTCGATAAAGCCATAGCGCGGTAGAACTACCCGCACATCGCAAGCACCGTGCCGAGCTAACGCCTCGGCCAACTGGCGGCAGACATCTTTTACCCCACCTGCTCCGGCCAACCCGTCGTATTCGCGGGTGACCATCAGGATACGCTCTATCTTTCGTTTTTCTGGCTGGTTCACTTGTTTTCCTTAATCTGCGCTGATGGAGAGATCATTCAGCGTGACCTTGATTCATTGACTGCTTTCAATATATCTTCAGTGGTTGCTTTTGTTTTTATTCCAAGAACGTCAAAAGGAGATTTTCCTCTCTCTTTCTTGGAAACAAGAGAAAAGACAACTCCGTCACGGATGATCTCAACTTCCTCATGTCTGGCGATATTGAACAGCACGGAGAAATTCTTCAATGCTTCAAAATAGCTGAAAGTTTTCATCCTAACAGTGATAATGTTTCGATTCCAAGTTCATCTGCAACCTGCCGCATTCGCTTATCTAATGAGAGCAACGGACAACACGTCTCCTTTGCGCATTGCAAAAAATATGCGTCATTACCATTGCTGACAACGCATTGCCGAGTTCATAAGGCAATATCTCTGGCGAAACAATGTCCGCACCGGCTGTGGCTTGAATGATATGCTCTTTTTCCGGCTCATCAAGAGCCACAGCCAAAAAAATGTTAGTGTCTGCAACAAGACGCATTCCACACTCTTGAATCAAAGCAGTTGCATTCCCATTGCCTGCTGGCGCAGGAACTGATCAGCCAAAGTCAGCCGTACCATTGCCTCGCAGACCGGGATGATTCGAGGAATGGCGGAAATGTCGTGGCGACCTCCAACCTTGATTGTCACTGCTTCATTACTGCGGGTGATCGTTTGCTGCTCCTTGCGAATAGAAGGAATAGGCTTAACCGCAACCCGCATGAGCAGTGCTTGGCCGCTGCTAACTCCAGCAAGAATACCGCCCGCATTGTTAGTCTGAAAGCCTTCTGGAAAGAGCGGGTCGTTGTTCTCCGAGCCAAGCATTGTTGCAACCCGAAAACCTGCGCCAATCTCCACACCTTTAACCGCACCAATGGACATCAGGGCATGGGCCAGCTCTGCATCTAACTTATCAAACACCGGCTCGCCCAGTCCAGCAGGACAGGTGGCGCGAATCTCGACAATACCACCAAGGGTATCGCCTTGCTCACGCACCTCAGTAATCCTCGCTTCCATCTGTGCTGCTGCCTCACGGTCTGGACAAAACAGGCTATTCTCGCTTATCGCAGCCCAGTCGCGTTCTGTGGCAACAACGCCACCCAAGGCGACGGTGTAGGCACATACGCTTATATTGTATCTGTTCAGGAGCTGTTTGGCAACTGCACCCGCAGCTACTCGTGCAGCAGTTTCGCGTGCAGAGGCTCTACCGCCACCCCGGTGGTCGCGAATGCCGTACTTGGCCTGATAGCTAAAATCGCCGTGCCCAGGCCGGTAGATGTCAAGCAGGTCGTTGTAGGACTTAGAGTGCGCATCCTTGTTAAAGATAAGTAAAGAAATCGGTGTGCCCGTGGTCTTTGGGCAAGCTGCGCCGTCTGGCTGAAAGATACCAGACATAATCTCGACCTTATCCGGTTCCTGTCGCGGTGATGTTGCCCCGCCTTTGCCAGGCCGCCTGCGTTCCAGCTCCTGCTGAATCATTTCAGGGCTTAAGTCCAAGC
This sequence comes from Candidatus Electronema sp., assembly GCA_026645415.1. Lineage (GTDB taxonomy): Bacteria > Desulfobacterota > Desulfobulbia > Desulfobulbales > Desulfobulbaceae > Electronema. Next base: position 13,111 of record JAPEVH010000031.1, on the reverse strand, counting down.
CCGGCGGACAGCCGTCAATGACTGCGCCAAGAGCAGTGCCATGCGACTCGCCCCAAGTTGTTACCCTAAACAGGGTGCCGAAAGTGTTTCCTGCCATATAGTAATCAGTTATCTGTTCTTGTATCCATTGTCATCAACCCTAAGCCGCTTCCTTCACCATTCTGCCAATAGCAGTATAATCCGTCTTGCCGCTACCGAGAAGCGGAATTGCCTCAACCTGCTTCACTGAGCGAATATTGTGCAACGGCGACAGCCCGGCAGCACGAATAGCCTGATTTGCCTCTTGCCGGTCAGTGTCCACGGTGGTGAGCAGTACCAGCTCAGGATGTTGCTCGTCACCGCTTGCAGCGACAGCCAAGACCGGCCCATCGCTTGCTGGATAATACGCCTCTAACGCTTGCTCGATCGAGGGCAGAGATATCATCTCCCCGCCGATCTTGACAAAGCGCTTCAGCCGCCCGGCAAAGACCAGCACCCCGTCCCGCTCAAACATCAGGTCGCCGGTATCGTACCAAGACTGGCCGTCAAACTCAACAAAAGGCGACGTAGCCTCACCAATATAGCCGCCAAAAACATTTGGCCCGCGCAATAGCAAACGTCCGTTGTGCCCCGGTGCTACCGGCTGGCCTGTCTTTGGATCAAGCAGGATGCGCTGCATCGAGGGCAGCAATTTGCCAATAGTGCCGGGCCGAGGATTACTGAGCGAATTGACCGCAACCACAGGTGAGCATTCGGTCACGCCATAGCCTTCGCAGAGCAATGCCTTTGGACATTTTTCCTTCAGAGCGGCAAAAACATGGCTTGGGCATTTCTCTGCTCCAGAAAAGATGAGGCGCAGGGAGCGGAGCTGTTCTGGGGTGCCTGTGCGGAGCATTCCTTGGAGGAACGTGGGGGTAGCAATCAATATGCTTGTCCGATAGGCTGCGGTCATTCGGGTGAGCATTGCGCCTTCGGTTGGATTAGGCCAATACACCGTGCGCAGACCGGCGCAAAGAGGCAGAATCACCGTGCCAGCCAAGCCCAGCGAGTGAAAGAGCGGCAAGATACCAAGCAGTCGGTCGTTGGAGGAGAGCGAAAGCACTTGGACAAAATCGCCCACATTAGCCAAGAAGTTTGCATGGGTGAGCGGTACTGCCTTGGGTCGTGCTTCTGAGCCAGAAGTGAAGAGGATAGCCGCGTTCTCAGCAATCTGTGCTTTACGGAGTTGTGCCCAAGAGAAATGACTTTTCAGCAGGGCGGCAAGTTTCTGACTTGCACTGATTCCCGCCGCAATCTCTTCCAGATAACGCCACGTCACGCCAACTTGATCCAGCTCGATGCCTTGCCCTGCTAACCTACTGGTCAGTGCCTTGGCTGTAATCACTTGGCTTGCGCCGACCACACTGAGCGAATGCTTCATGTTGGCCGTGCCGCTGGTCCAGTTGACCAGCACTGGCTCCTTGCCGCTGAAGACCACGGCCAGCCAGCACAGCACAGCACTGACTGAACCCGGAATCATGATGCCGATACGTTGATCAGGCAGTTTCTCAATCTCTGGCAGCAGGGCAAACACAGCCATGATAAGCTGCCGCCACGTCTTGTCGCCCCTGATCTGGTCAGAGAGAATAACCTGGTCAGGATTTTTCCGAGCCTGACGGAGGAATAGTTCGGCAATGTTGTTCCCTGCTGGCATGGTAAGCATTTCTTCCTTAGCCTGCCCAAACCAGCCTGCTGAGATCGGCTTCAGCTCTGTACCTGCAAGGCTTGGCATGATACCACCAGCCGCTAAGATGCAGTCTGAGACCGTCTTTAGTACCTCTAAGTTGTCTGCGGCCACCGCAAATTCCTGCTGGAGCCACGCGCCAAACTCTGTGAGAACAATGCTGTCCAAGCCAAGATCAGCAGCCAAGCTGTCGCTCTCTTTGATCTCCTGTATTCCAGCCAGCTCGCGCAGCTTATCCAGAACCAACTTGCGGATGGACGCAGGGATCTTGCTAGTATCCTTGTCAATGAATTCTGGCTGGGTTTCGTTGCGGTAAATTGGTGCATAGCCTTGCCACCACCAAAGCGGCACCTCGGTATGTCGGTCTGGGTTTTGATTGTAAAAGCCTTCTAAGTAGCGGTTGATCACCTGCTTGCCTGCATTGCGGAGCGGGAAATCCTCTGGCCCTTCAACAAAGTGCAGCTCGACCCGGCGACGCGGCATAAAGAAGATACCATTGGCCAACACTGCCAGCCCTAGTTTGCCGACATCTTTGAGCAGCGAGGGAATGCCTCGTGCCCGACTGAAGCGGCTGCCCCAAAGACCGCGCAGGCGCACCAGCACGATTCGCGCTTCTGGCACAGCGTGGAGAATGGTTGCTGCGCCGCTGTTGCCACCAATCAACTCCAGATTGCTCCGACTAATTCGGCCTGAAGGATAAAGCAGGACGCTATCGCCCTGCTTGAGAGCAGCAATGATTTCTTCAAGGCCAACAATGACCTGTTCTTTCACCTGCTGGCCCCTAGCGCTGAGGTCAGGAATACGAATAGCCCGTATTTGCTCTATCAGCCAGCGAAAGAACGGATGCGAGGTTTGTTGTTCATCTGCCAACGGACGGGGGGCAAAAGCCGGATAGAGCAGACTCATGATAATCACCGGGTCAATCAGGGCCTGATGATTAGGCAGGAAGAGAATGGGGCGTTTGTCCTCTTTGAGGCTCTTTTTGAGTTCTCGCAAGCCCTTGATGCAAAGACGGTAGCGGAGGCGGAGAAGGAAGGCAAAGAGAATGGCGAGCAGATTATTCACGATGAAACCATGAGGAAGAAATTCATGCGATGCAGACTTACAGCAAAGAGTATTAGGACGCTGCTCCTAGACATTATCAAGCATTATCATAACGGAACATAGAGAGGAAAGGCAAGGAGATAACGGATATCGGGTGGCAAAACAGGAAGCAAAGAGCACAGATCCCCCGTAGAAAAGTGCTGCCAATGAATTGCAGCGGGGAGTAGCCATGCTTTTTGGGGGACACGGGAGTTTAGCTTTCCCGAATGATCGTTAAAAAAGTTCAAGCACGCTTGCCGGGAAAGTTCAAGCATGCTTGGCAAGAGACTTCAAGCATGCTTGCCGCTACAGAGCAAGCACGCTTGGCGGGAAGGAGCAAGCCTGCTTGCTCCTGCTGGGCAAACTGGGGCAGCAGATCTTAGCAAAAGTCCCGCTGGTGAAGCAGGGTATAGGTGAACTTATTGCCAAAAGCCTTGCTGCCAGCCTTACACTTCAGGATAAAGTCAGCAAACTGCCGCTGATCTTCAAAGACCTGACAGCCTGCCGAGAACTTCTGCTTTTTTACATACTCGTCTGTGGTGCGATGGATGTTGATGCCAAATTTCCCGGTCTGGGTTTTAGAGGCTATCAGATTGAGCTTCTCGTCTCGGTTATCATCACGATAAACCGTAACTTCGCCGAGCCGCTGACATAAGGCCAGATGACCGCTTCTCCGACCTCGATTGTGGATGTCGAGCATATAGGTCCCATTGTACTGCCCCTCTTTCAAAATCGCGGTGCCACTAGAGCTAATCGGGTTCTTTAGGTAGCAAATGCTAGGGTCTGTGGTGATGTGGTAGTAGTAGATTTCCCAGATACCACAAAACTTATGAAACACACACAGCGTGTCATTGAAAACGCCTGGAGTTGGGTCTAAGGAACGAATACCAACAATGTTGAGGTTCCAGTCAATCTCTGGCGTGTCATACACTTTGTAGCCCTTGGCCTGCATCACCGCAAGCACCTGCTCTACAGAAGGTCTAAACATGATACTCCCTCCTCGGTTCAGGTATATTGCTCTTTCAGCCGAGCTAATAGTTTGCCAACGTGAATATCCGGGGTATTGACTGGCCCCCAGTCCAATGTGGTATGCGCACTGTTATCTGGCTCAATGACATTGCGCAACCGCTGCTCTTGGTCATACCACCGGCGTTTGTCTGAGTTGTCTGAGCAGGTGCCTGCGTCAGTGTCGCCCCAGCGCAGTTCTGGGCAATGATAGGGATCAAAGGAGAGCTTAAAGAGCTGGTCCATGAGTTCTCCCAAGGCCAGCGGCACCTTTGTTCCGGCAGAGTTGGTGTAGTGAATCTGAATGCTGGAGGCACTGGTCTGCCAGATAGAATCGTATTCCCGCAGCAAGTCACGGACAGTACCGGTAAACTCATAGGGATGATTACCGGAAGCCACGGCAGTGACGCTCTGCTTGATCAGATTGAATAGCCCGCGAATCTGGGCTTTAAGGCGAGCATCGCGGCCTGGAGTGGAATACGCTTCCCATTCTCCGTCTGCACCATAAATATTGTACGGGAGACTTGATGGATGCGCTTTTTTATGAATATTAAGGGCCAGAGCGGCTTCCACAGAGGCTACTCGCTCTTGCAGGGCTTCCTCTAAGGCAGAAAGCTGTTGCTGCATTTCTTTGACGGGATCAACTCTGCCACCACCCGTGGCCAGAGTCCGCTTAACCCACTGATGATAGTTCAGGTCTAGGCCATCAACTCGATAGCTCGATTGACACTGACTCTGTCCGGCATCGAAAAAGCGTGTATTCCGGTTATAGGTGAGGACAAAGGTGCCGCTATTGGTTATTTCTTGCTGCCGCCAACGACGGAAACCACCACCCTGTCTGCAATAGCCGCGTGAGAGATGCTCGCCAAAGCGTTTACTTGAGAGGCTATTGTCTGGGTGGGAATCGACGAACCAGACTGTGCCGTCGTCATCTACTCGCGAAACCACCAGCAGATGGCCGTTGGCATCATAATAAATCGTCCCAGGAACAACGCTTTCCCGGTTCACCTGACAGAGGTAGGTGTCGGTGTTTTCTGTAGTCCAGAAGAAACGGAAAAAGCCGCTGTGTACACTGTTAGAAATGGTGCGGGCAAGAGAGGAAAAGCTGGAAGACTTGAGAAAGGAACTGCGCTTACCCGGCTTGTTATTATTGGTGTACCTGCTCCCGGAAATGGATATGTTAAAGGAGAAAGGGAGCTTCTTCTTGTAGGAGAAATAGGCGCGCAGGAGATAGGGCAGGTCAGCGCAGTCGCAGAAGATGGAGTTGTTACGGTCTTCGTCAGTATACAGACTATTGCCTGCCGGATTACGTAGGCAGGCCGCTAGTGAACCTTTCTTATTAGCAAAGAGCTGCTTGACCCAACGAGAATATTCTGCTTCATAGCTGTCATTCCACTGATGCCGGGCTGTCCAAGCCGCTCCTGCACCACCGACATTGATTTCGCCTTCAGTAATAGGTTCTTCCGGGCCGCCACCATCAAGATTGGCTACCGCCGCAGTGAGTTCCCGCCATGTTCGGCCATTCACATCAATCCTGCCATCCGGGTTGGAGAGAAAGTCCTGCTGAAAGTCACGAATTGCCTGAATAAGGGCATCAGAAACCTGATCACTGACTGGCAAGGGGCTGCTCAGGATCTTATTCAACAGAGTAGAGACTGTGCGGACATCCTCAGCCTGATTTTGTCCGCCTTCACCCACTGAACCGCTAATAGAACTCGCCATTTACTCCTCCTGTAATCTGCTTTTTATTCGCCAAGATGACCCAGCCAGAACTGCTGAAGCTGCTCTGTCAACTTGCCCTGTTTATCGTGATACTCTGCAACTAAACCGACAACCTGCTCTTTTCCTGTTTCTTGCTCTGGCTCCCGCTGATCTGAAGCATAATAGTCCTGCCCAGCCAGCGGCGAATAATCTGCCGGGCCAAGCAGGGCTTCTACTTCCGTGCGGGCCATGCCTTGGTGGAGATGATTAACCAGTACGACAAGGCTGGCATAATCTTTGTTTGTCTTATACCTGCTGCTGGCCTCGTGCAGCTCTTGGGACTGACTGACACAAGCTGTCAGCAGCAGTAACGTGAACAGGAAAAAGAACAGGAGTCTGCGAGAACGACTATGGTTGAGCAAAGGTGAATCCCCACTGTTTGAGATAGCTAATAAACTCCTCAAGATCATCAGCAGTATCTGGTAGTACGTGCATCAGGACATTGAAGAGGTTCTGATGCTGTTGTCGCTGAAATTGCCGTTGAATCATAGCCCGCTTGCCCGGCCCAATACCTTTCGGCGATTTCCAGTCTTCCGTGTCAATATCCCAGTTCTGGATGTGGAGCGAGAGCGAAGCTGCAACTGCTGCCAGCTCAGGATCATAGGGCCGCCAGCCACCAGCACCAAAGGGAGGGCGAATCTTCGTTGGTGTAGTTCCAGTCGCCTTTTTGATACTCTCTTGGGTTTTCTCCAGTTCTTTCTGCACAGCTCCCTTGGACAATTTAGCCAGATTTGGGTGCGTGTAGGAATGATTCTGTACCTTATGCCCCCGATTTGCAATTTCTTGAGCAGCAGTGGGAAAACTATCTACCTCTTGGCCAAGGGCATAAAACTCTGCCTTTATCCCGTGGCGATCTAAGGTGTCCAAAATGGAATGCAAGGCACTTGTTGGGGCCGGGCCATCATCAAAGGAAAGAAGGACTGATTTGCCTGTTCCTCCGGCTGGGGTTGTCAGTCGCCTCCATGTACTGCCGCCCACATCAATCCTGCCGTCAGGCTGGGAGAGAAAGGTTTTCTGTACATCCTTAATCGCCTGAATCAGTTCATTTGAAACCTGATCACTGACTATCAGAGGTCGTGAAAGGATTTTGTTGAATAAGGCATAAACTAGCCGGACATCTTGAGGAAAATTCTGGCCGCCCTCACCAACTGAGGCACTGATGTCTGTTGCTTCTGGCGTTTCTCCTGCGGTGACGAGTTCTCGCCATGTTCTGCCGCCCGCATCAATCCTGCCATCAGGCTGGGAGAGAAAGGTCTGCTGGAAATTTTTAATCGCTTGAATCAGCTCGTCTGAAACCTGGTCGCTGACAGCCAGCGGCGTGGATAAGAGCTTATTCAACAAAGCATACACGGTGCGCACATCATCAGGATGATTTACGCCACCTTGCCCTACTGAATCAGTGATCGAATTTGCCATGCTGCTCCTCCTTTGAATAAGGTATTAGGCGACGCGGTATAACTTAGCCGCTGAAATAACAATCTGCTCCAAAGCGATCTTCACAGACCTGAACATGCTCTTCCAGAAAGGTGTCAAGTTTTCCCTTGAATGCCTTGTAGGTTTTTAAACTGCTTAAGCCAATGACTTCTATAAAAAGCGCTTGGGAGTTAATTCCTTTGAATTGCTCTGTCTGGCCGTCTAGGAACGCCTTGAGCTGGCGTAGCTCCTGAATCAAGTTACGGTCAAAGCGGGTTAGCCAGCCACGATATTTATTAAACCAATTCCAGCCCCAGAGTAAATGGCTGCCGCCGTTATCGCGGCCCACAAATTGGAGCCTGCCGTCTTTATGAGCATAGACCTCGATATTCCCGCCACTGAATCTGTCCCACTGGCCAGTGAGCATATCCATAGTGAAAATAATAGAAAGCTGGCGTGCCAGAACTACTTCTCGTTCTTTTGGCGCAGGATATTCAGGCTTGTCTGGTGAAATTCCGGCCAGAGTGACCGAATTCGAGGAAGGCATTGGCCTTTGGGCATTGATCAGCTTGGCAAAGCGATGGCTGGTTTTAAGGCCATTAGCAGTAATCAGGCTATCTACTGCCTGAGACCGCCTTTTATGCCGATATTTATAAATTCCAGCCAGCGAAGAGGGAGTATCGCGGATACTCTGGAGAATCCTTTCCGTATTCTGCCGCCGCCACTTATTGCTTTCATTTAATTTGAGCATCTGGCGGAAACGACGAATTGCGTCTTTTTTCAGGGTGTAGTAGCTAACAGGATTGAATATATCGCTGACTTCTAAGAGGCGGGAGAGTCGGTAGGCAACGACTTCTCCTTCAAGATGGGTGGCTGAGTTTTCCGGCAAAAAGAGGCCACTGTTTCTTTTGCCTGTCTGTGCGACTTTAAAACCGATAGAGGTTCCTTTGGTTTTAAAGGTAAATTGATATGCGTTCTTATCTTCTAAATCCAATGCCGTCACTTGGGCATCAAATTCTTTATCCTGCGCCGTACCAATTAAAAGATCGCTTGTTTGATTGCTCAATCCGGCAGCATCAACAAGCCGTTTCCATGTTCCCCTGTTGACATCAATTCGGCCATCTGGACTGGAGAGAAAGGGTTGTTGGAAATCTTTAATCGCCTGAATCAGCTCATCTGAGACTTGCTCAGTAACGACTAAAGGATTGTCTAGGATTGTATTAAATAACGCATAAACCGTGCGGACATCTTCGGCATGGTTTACGCCACCTTGTCCTACTGAACCTGTAATAAAAGATGCCATTGCTCTCCTCCTTGTGCAGATGACACGTTTATCTACCTTGAATGCAAGTTAGAATCTCACATAGTAAAAACAACGGTAGCAGATTTTGTCGTGATTTGCTAGGTAGATTTTTTTCTCTAGGCAGGGGAACGGTTATTTTTGTCGCAGCCAGTGTACCAGTCGTTCCAATCCCTCTTCAGTTGCAACCTGTTCTGTGTAACCAAGCAACTTTTCTGCCTGCTTTCTGCTAAACCAGTGCGACATGGCCAGTTGTTCGGCAAGAAAGCGAGTCATCTTTGGTTCGCGTTCGATTTTCAAAGTAGCATAAACCTTTTCCAGCAGCCAGCCGACTGCTTTAGCCTTACTGAGGCTGATCTGCTTGCTGACTGGCGGCACGTCCATGCGGGCAAAAAGATCGTTAATCCACGGCCAGAGCTGCACCGGTTCTTGCTGACCAATGAAAAAGGCTTTCCCTGCTGCGGTGCGGCTTTGGTGGAGATTTTTTTCTGCCAACAAATGGGCATGAACCACGTTGTCAATATAGCTAATGTCGACTCGGTTTGTGCCATCGCCAACAATACGTAGGCTACGTTCTCGGCCTCGTGCGAGCAAACGAGGAATCAGATTGGTGTCACCCGGCCCCCAAACCAGATGCGGACGGATAGCTGCTGTTCGGAGCTGCTCATTACTGGCCCGCAACACCTCCTGCTCAGCAATAATCTTGGTGGCAGCGTAATGGCAGAGCGGTTTTGAGGAATAAGGTAAAGATTCATCTGCGCCTTCTAAATCGTGGCCATCAAAAACCACCGAAGGCGTGGAAGTGTAGACCAAAACAGGTACCTGCTGTTCTTGGCAAGCGGCCAGTACATTGCGAGTACCAAGGACATTAATACCGTGATATTCCGCCAGCGGCCCCCAAATGCCTGCTTGAGCCGCAACATGAAAAACAGTGTCACAACCTTCTGCTGCTTGGCTGACCGCTACCGCATCCCGTAAGTCGCCCTGCACACAGAGCGCACCAACAGCCTCGGCAGCAGGATAACGATTTCTGCCAAACGTGCGTACTTCCCGACCTAAGCGGCGCAGCTCGCGCACCAAAGCCAAACCGATGAAGCCACCGCCGCCCGTGACTAAAACCTTGTTCATAAATATTCTTTAAGCCGCAGGCGGAGGGGGTGGCGGCATAGCGGCCTGCTGCTTGGCCCGGCCCATCTTGACTATAACCAAGACTACCAATCCAATAGCTCCGGCCAGCAGGATGATTCCCAGCAGGGGTCGGAAGACTATCCAAGCCACGGCTACAGTTATGAGGGAAAGAACCCCTGCGATCAGGAAGGAAATAATACCCGTGCCTGCGCCAACGATATTGCCAAAGAAAGGGACTACATCTGCTAACACAGAAAATACCTTAAAGAGCATGTTCAGGCCAATGAACATCAGAAAGAAGCCGCCTGCACGCAGCATCCATGTCAAAATGGTATTGTCACTCTGCGCTTTCTCGAACATAGCATCCGCGCTTTTAGTACCTGTCTCAAGTAACTCAATGGTGCCGCCTGCTTTGGCTTGATAAGGCGCAAGACTGTTGCCTACCTGTTGGGCAATGACACTGACCTCTTGCATCGGTACAATCTCAAACTTAATTTGGACATCACCGACCTGCGGTGAGGAAGGATTCTCGCCAAGATAAAAGCCGCCGTTATGTAGCTGCGCTCGTCCTGCTAATTCAGCAGGTAAAGGAAAATTGCTGTTGACCGGGAGCTGCTGCGTATTGCGGATTTTTCTAACCAACTCGTGCGGAAGTTCAAAGGCTCCGAGCGTAACCTTGTTTGCAAACTGCTCCTCATCAGCATAAGGCATGGAACCGGGGTTCTCATGGCCTGATGGTTTTTTGAAGTTGGAGGAGCTGACCGCATGGCCTGCCCAGCCCTTGCTGTATGAATAGGTGGTCTTGGTCTCTGTGCCACCGCCGAGCTTTTTCTCTGTCGTGCTATGTGATTCTTCCTCCCATTGGTACATTTCAACATCACGCCGCAGCTTGAGAACATTAGCAGATACGCCAAATACTGGGTCTGCAAGCGTTGCCTCAGTGATGGCCTTGCCAGTGAGATGCACCAGTTTACCTTGGTTACTTGGCTCAACCTTATCCGCTGGAACAGAAATCACTAAGCCGCCACCCTCTTTCAGGGTTTTGTAGGTTTTTACCGCCCGCCCTTCGTTCCAAAAGAGAAGCGGAAAGGCGACGACAAAGAGAAGCAGGCCAAAAATGATGCCTTTAAAGGCATCGCCTATGCGACTAAACCATGATTGGTTTGTGACCTCGGTATAGCTATCTTCAGACATGATGCGTTCCTCCTTTTTGCTGACGGCTTATCAATTGCGCTGTTTTTCTTCCTTGAACAGCAGTTTTTCTTTCTTTGTAGGTTCTTCTCAGAGGAGTATCATGAGCAAACACTCCTTCAAGATCTCCCAGCATAGGAACGCAATAAACTATTGCTTCTTTATCATGAGCAAATATTTGTTGCAAACCTTCTGATAAAGAAAGAACAGGAGTCAACACTCCTTAAAAAGTTATTTGCAGACATACGACAGGAGCTGGCAATCCTTGCAACACTCCTTGCAAAGCTATGCCACCAGCTCTTTCATGATTCCTTCAATCCGTTCGATATCTTTCGGCAGCTTGAGCCGCTTGGCATCAGCCAAGGCAAGGCGCAGCAGCTCGTCAATTTTGTCTTTGTTGGCTTTAGCATCTATGTCCTGAAGCAAACGGGCTATCTGAGTTTGGCAAATCAGCAAACCTCTAACATCGCCGAGCCGCTCAAAGATGGACAGAACTTCCTGCTCTTGGATACGCAACGCCTCATCCAGCTCCCCCCGCTGCTTAAAGATATCCGCTATTTTGCCCATAGTCACGGCCTTTTCGCGCACCTCACCGAGACGCTCATAAACAGGCAATTCTTCCTTCTGCCGGATGCGCAGGGCCTCATCCAGCTCGTCACGCTCATAGAGAATGTCCGCTATCTTGCCCATTGTCACCGCTTTTGAGCGCACGTCGCCGAGTTGCTCAAATATCGGCAGGACTTCCTGTTGCCGGATACGCAGAGCCTCGTCTAGTTCGCCACGCTCATAGAGAATGTCCGCTATCTTGCCCATCGTAACGGTCTTTGCGTATATATCGCCGAGCTGCTTAACAACCGGTAGAACCTGTTCTTGCAGTATGTTCAGAGCCTGATCAAGTTCTCCCTGATCAGCCAATAAATTAGCAAGATCAGAACGCACAGCACCACGAGTATAAGCCTCATCTAATTGGCCATACTCATGAATCGCGGTCTCTATCATCTTCTTAGCTTTGGTGTATTCGCCGATGGACGTGTATAGATCACCCAGTTCCCGTTTCAGGTCAGCAGCGGTCAGGGATAGCTCTTCGGTAGAATAAGCGAGAAAGTCTTCGATCTCTTTAATTCGCTTCTGCTTTATCGAAGCATCGGCGTTTCTATTCTTGACCAAATCATCGAATAAAAACCGCTCCACTGGCTCCAGCGGCAAACTAAAATCAAAGACCTGTTCTCGCCACGCCCAGAAATCCGCTGCCTCAACCGCCAGCTTGGCAACCAAATGCTCCGGCAGCCAAAAAAGCAGGAAGCCGCCGCAGTTCCGGGCAATGTGCTCCCGATGATAGTTGAATCCTTTGAAAAAGTCTTGCTGCTGCGCCTTGCTTAGGCTTTCGAGATTGAGCAGATGGAGCTGCCGTACCTGTTGTTGGGACAACGCGGCCTCAAACGCAGCCATACTGTCAAGCTGCTTCAGATCAAGCACGGCACTGTCTGGCTGCGCCTCCCGAAGCAAGGCGATCAAACCGTCACGGTACTTGGGCCGGTTGTGTGAAAGGATGAGTAAGCGAAAACCTTGCCCTCGTTCCAGCAAGTTCTGCAGCCGGAGTAGGCAGCCGGAATGCTCTGAGGCGAGCTGCCAGTTTTTGTCCTCGGCCATACGCTCTCAGCTCACTACTTGCTGATAGGCTTTCTGGTAGCCCGGTAAGATGGTAATTGTCAAGACCCGGATGATTACTTTCCGATTTTTTAAACAAGTCAGGATGAGTTTTCCTCCACTTGCTGAGAGCCTCCATCGGCGTGACATGACCGAGGTTTCTTTGAGGAATATTCGCGTTGTAAATATCAAGATACCTGATCAAGGTTTCTTCAAGCTGTTGGGCTGATTCAAAGCGAGTCTGCTGAATAATTTCTTTAATTCTGCCGTTGAAGCGTTCAGCCATGCCGTTTGTCTGCGGTTTTCGCGGTTTGATCAGGCGATGCTCAATGCTGTGTTCCGCACATTCCTGATCGAAGAGATGTTTTCCAGTCGGCTCTCGTTCACCCGTCGGACAGAACCGGTCAGTAAACTCCTTGCCGTTGTCTGTGAGAATCTTTGAAATGACGAACGGAGCCTTCTCAATGAGATTCTTCAAAAAAGAGCGGGCTTCCTCCGCTGTTTTCGAGGCGTGGATTTCCATATAAACCCATCGTGTCGCCCTGTCAATGGCAACGAACAGATATTTTCGGCTCTCTTCATCTGGCATCTGTGGGAGGTATTTTATATCGGCATGAACGAAGCCTGGCTTGTAATTCTTGAATGTTTTCAGCGGCTTTTCCTGTTTCTCCTCTTCAGGGAACAGCTTCTTCAGATTTGAAATTCCGTGCCGCCTCAAGCAGCGGTCAAGAGCGGAGCGTGACATCTTCGGACACAAGAATTTCTGCGTAACAACAAGGAGATCGTCTATGGGAAGCAGCAGAGCCGTCCGCAGCTCAATGACGACCGCCTCTTGGGAAGGCGTGAGACTCGTGTTCAAATTATGCGGAGTGTGCGAATAA
>JAPEVH010000002.1 GCA_026645415.1 Candidatus Electronema sp. | reverse complement strand
ATCGTAGGGAGCGGGGCGTTGTTTGTCAACAGGAAAGAGGGAAAAAGCGGAGCGCGGGAGCGGCCCAAACTGGATAACGCTTGTGAGATAATCTCGATAGTGCTTGCGAGATAAAGTCACAAGTACTTGTCAGTCAAACTCACAAGTACTATCCAGTTCGGCTTATCAATGCGGTGCGGCGGACAAGCTACGACGCAGGCAGCGATTACTTGGCATGACGCATGGACGGCGGGAAAATGGTCAGTGGTGCTAACGGATATTTAGCCTTCAACCTTTTAATAAAGGTTTTTGCGGAACAGTCAGGCGTGTCATCAACTCCTGGCTCGCAAGAGGCAGCAATATCAGCCATCTTCCATTTGCCTTGCCGTTTATGCAAAAGCACTGCGACATCTTCAGCATGATTGCGCCCGTCACGCGACTGAGGGGAAGTAGCAATCCAGGCCCAGCCTTGCTCAACCTTGAGATAATGCACCACAAACACCATATCCAAGCCAGACATTCGTTTCACCACCTTCCGCAGCGCATCTAGGATAGCCTTGCGCTCTGGGTTGCCGGGTAATGGCGTGTACGGGCCTGCGGCAAAGGCAAGCGATGACGCAATGATTGAGAAGGCACAGAGCAACGCAGCTATTTTGTGTTTCATGGCGATCACCTTACGTAGTCATTGAACATCTGTTGGTGCGACGGTGCTGTCACTGAGCCAGCATAAGAGCTGGGACTGCCTCTGTCAACAGGGAAACACTGCTGCTGCTCCACACTAAAAACAAAAGGCCAGATGTTTCCATCCGGCCTTTCTGCTTGCTGCAACAAGTAGTAACTAGCTTTCTATTGCCGCGCTACAACCTCTTCCTCAAAGGCAGCGAGCTGGCCTTCCAGCTTCCACTGCATGGTGGCTCGCTCACTGTTCTTCAGCAGCTCTGCGCAAGCATCTGAAGGCAGGGCTGTACCGGGAATATCACTGGCACAGGCAGCGGCTTGCTGCTCGTAGCGGTCTTCTTGCTGCCACAGACTTGCTCCGGGCAGAAAGCTATGCTCCACACTTGCCCGTACCATCTGCTTTAAGGTTGGATAACCAAGCTGCTGATGAGTAACAGCCCGGACAAACTCATCCGTAATATCAATCCGTAGAATGCCTTCATCATCCGTAGAGAGTGAGGCTGGAACGTCTTGCGCCAGATAGATATTCACTGGATGCGAATAGCCTGTTTTGCCAAGCAGAGTTGCATTGGAAGTCAGGCAAGCCTCTACCAGCACATCCTTTTCACGCATAGTCTTGAGTAGATCAGTCGGGTTATCCTCGTCCAACACATCGCAACCATGCCCGATCCGTTCCGCATGGCCTTTTACTACTGCATGGCGGATATGGAACTTCATGTGCCGTTGTCCTGCTGGGGTCGCTGGCAGCACTTCTGGAATCAGCTCGCCTGCGTGCAGAGCAATACGAACCGGCTTTTGTTTGCTGTCTGCCTTATTGAAGCGGTGCAGCACATCCAAGGCAAACATCTCATCATCATAATACTTGAGCGACTTCTCGTTCTCTTCTGGGGCAACCAGCTCCACACCCAGCACCAAGGGCGACTGCTGCACCAGCTCATAACCATAAACCCACTGAGCAAAAACATAACTCCGGTCTTTTGTCCGATTAGCAGACATGATGAACCTGACTTCCACATTGCAGCCCAGATCAGGCTTATCTGTGCTACAGCCTAGCAACTCCCGCGCCCCATGCAGCCAGTCCGCCAGATTAGCCTTGGTCTTATCCACGGTCTTCTGGAAGATCGGGTCAGCCATAAGCTGCTTTCGTTTCTTCAGCAGCACCTTTTCTGTCCACGGATCATGCGGATGGAAGTATTTATCAGCAATCTTGCCAATGGTACTTGAATCAAAGCCCTGCATCAGCTCCACATAAATCTGATGGTTCTTGCCCGCAATGGACATCACATCAGCCAAGCTATCATCTCCTCGCTCTTCTGACAGCACTGCACCGAACTTGCCAAAGGCATCAAAGAAGTGCTGATGTGCTTCTAGCAGCGTACCTTTGAAACCTTCCATTGACCACGCCTCCAGAACGCTTTTGTACAGCTTAGGGTCTGACTTAGTATCAGCAAGCGGCACGGATTCATCGTCGCAGGGTGGCGGCTCGGCTGTCCACGTCTTACGATTGATGCACAGGCCGTCCTCAGCTCCCCATTCAATCAGGCGTTCAGTAGTAACTGCCCCTGAAGTATGATTATGCAGGTCTGCACCTTTTGGCATTGCCATGAGGAAGTTGTGCAGCTTTTGAGGATCCTTTTGCAGGGAATGCAGCTTCCAAGCCGTGAACATCTCGCGAAACTTGCCTGGCTCTATGGCCTGCGCTGCTGTTCCAGAAGGCTGTAGCTTCTCATGGCTGATTGTTGGTTGGGTTGCAGGCTGCGTGCGGTTCGTGGGCAGCACACAGCCATTGACTGCTAGGCCAAGTCCCAGCCAGAACAACCAGCTTATCCTTTGCTTCATGTTCTTTCTCTCCTCGTAGTTATGTTTTTGGTGCGGTTGTGCAGTATGTACACTGTCTTTAGTTTCAGGTATGCCAGTTCACCTGCCAATTCGCTCTTGGCAGGGCAAATCAGGTTTACCCTGAGTGACAGCGTCATTTCCTCGGAAAGCAACGAGCGCCCCTGTCCTAGAATCAGCTCTGCCAATAAGTGCTGTTACCTTGCAGTCTTTCAGGCGGATGACAAGCACACCTGCTTCATAACTGTTGCCGACAGCAGCATATTCATCGTAAACCATGTATTGCCACCCATTGTTGATAAAGCTGAGATAGTTCAAATCCAAGCCTTCGTTCTGCGGCCCGCCGCCACGCAAGTAATACCAATAAAAGAAGCTGCTCTCTGTCTCTTTTTTCTTCTTTGGGAACTCTAGTTCAACAGCATCTGCTGTTCCGAACCGATATACAAGATACGGCTTCTGTTTGTCAGTTGATTCAAGGATTGACACATGCTTGTTAGAGTTCTTCAAACGGAAGGAAAAGACAGTTCTTTCATTGCTGTGTCGCAGCGGCTCAGCAGCCTGTACCGTGGCTGCGCCACAGAACAAAATCATGAAGCAGATAGGAATGTATTGCATTACTAATGCCTTGCTATAGTGAGAAAGTTCTGCGGCCTGCCACTTTAGTTAGCCAGTCATGAAAAGGATGGAAATTTCCGCCAAGCACATTAGAGAACAGCTGGTTATCCTGTCAAGGATTTTTTAGATTGCCGCGTGCTTATTGCCCAGCTCGGTGTACATTGCGCTAAGTTACTGTGGCTAGATTGATGATTAGGATTTTGCGCTGGCTGATTTCTTTTAGAGTCATATTTTGCTTCTCAGCAGAGTAGTCATCTTACAACCACTCTAGTGGTTCCTCTCTGGCCACTAGGGTGCTTGTTTTATAACCACCAGAGTGGTTTCTTCATTTTCATTTACGCACCGTGCCTTTTCCAATACCGTATTTTTTACTAACTGCTCCAGTTCCTAGCAAACAGCCAAACTAGCCCGCTCTTTTTTATACAATATGATATTCTGATGATAAACAGGGCACTCTATGCTCCGAAGTGTTATAACGAGATAACCTTTTAATTTGGAAATTTCTTTTTGAGCAGTCCAAGGCAGTAAACATATAGAGCGCGAGAACTTCCTGTTCTAAAAAATGATAGGAGAAGGATATGAAATCTTTACTGAAAAGATACTATGAAGGGATCAACTCGGTTGCGGTTATAGGCAACTATTTGCCCCGCCAGTGCGGCATTGCTACTTTTACGACTGATTTGATATCTGCACTGACCAATGAAGCTGCTGAAATCAATAGCTGGGCTGTTGTCATGAACGATCAGCTAAAAGGGTATAATTATCCCGACAAAGTCCGTTTCGAGATCAACCAGAACATCTTATCCGAGTACAGTGTCGCGGCCGAATTCATGAACCTCAGCCAAGCAGACATCATCAGTGTTCAGCACGAATTCGGTATTTTTGGCGGTGCTGCTGGCAGCCATTTGATCAAGCTACTCTCCGAGCTTCGGATGCCAATTGTCACGACCCTGCACACAGTCCTTAAAGACCCCAAGCCTGATTATCGTGAAGTGATGCTTAGGCTGGTAGAGTTGTCAGATAAACTGATTGTTATGAGCCGCAAGGCCGTTAACATCCTGCAAGATACCTATGGGGTGCCAACAGAGAAGATCGTCTTTATCCACCACGGGATTCCTGATTTGCCTTTTGTTGATCCTAACTTCTATAAAGAAAAGTTCGCGGTAGAAGGAAAAAAAGTACTGCTTACCTTCGGCCTGCTTTCACCTGCCAAAGGGATTGAGACGGTCTTGCGCGCTTTACCAAAGGTTGTACAAAAACATCCTGATATTGCTTATATTGTCCTTGGGGCAACGCATCCCCATGTCTTAAAGGCCCAAGGCGAAGAATACCGCATCAGCCTCCAGCAGTTAGTGCGTAAACTTGGCCTGAGCGAGCAGGTGATTTTCCAAAACCGGTTTGTTGAACAAGAGACGCTTTATGAGTTCTTAGGAGTCGCTGATATCTACATCACCCCCTATCTTGATGAAGCCCAGATTACTTCTGGGACGCTTGCCTATGCAATGGGGACCGGCAAAGCGGTTATTTCGACACCTTATTGGTATGCCAGTGAGATGCTTGATCAAGGCCGTGGCCGACTCGTGCCCTTTAATGATCCCGATGCCATGGCCGAGCAAATCATCGACTTGCTGGACAATGAAACAGAACGGCATGGGTTGCGGAAAAAGGCTTATACCTTTTGTCGTTCAGCTATTTGGAAGGAAGTTGCTCGGCAATATTTACAAGTCTTCAGCGATGTCAGATCCCAACGAGCTAAAAAACCGCGCCCCTACCACCTATACAAGCATGATGTCATCGCTATAACCAAATTCGACATCCCGCCCATCAAGCTCGATCACCTGAAAACCATGAGCGATGATACGGGCATCTTTCAGCATGCAGTGTACACAATACCCAACCTCGATCATGGTTACTGCACGGACGACAATGCCAGAGCCTTGGTAGTTGCCGTAATGAGGAAATACCTCATGAATAATATCGATTGGTTTGAATCCCTAACCAGCCGCTATTTAAGTTTTCTTCACTATGCCTTTAATACGGAAACCGGACGATTTCGCAACTTCATGAACTATTCACGGCAATGGCTTGAGGAAGTCGGTTCAGAAGATTCCCACGGCAGAGCCGTTTTAGGGCTGGGGCGGTCAATTGCTGTTTTGGATAATCCAGGAAAACTGGCTATGGCAACCACGCTTTTTACCCAGTCGATTAGCTGCCTTGAACAACTGACTTCACCTCGTGCGGTCGCCTTTGCCATTGCGGGAATACATGCCTATTTAACCAGGTTTTCTGGTGACAGCGAAGTTCGCAGAATTCGAGATATCTTAGCCGAAAAGCTCCTTCAGCAATTCAACGAGCAAGCCACTGAGGACTGGCCTTGGTTGGAAGACATGGTAGCCTATAGCAACGGTAGCATATCTCAAGCTCTGATACTTTCAGGCCAATCAATGCAGCGCGAAGACATGACTGCAATGGGGCTGCGTTCCCTCAAATGGCTGCTGGAAATCCAGACCAAAGAAGGACACTTCGCACCGGTGGGAAACAATGGCTGGTATCCAAAAGGGGGCACTATGGCCCGTTTTGACCAGCAACCTATTGAGGCAAACACCATGATTGATGCTTGTGTTGAGGCGTATAATGTCACCCGCGATCTTACTTGGATTAAAAGTGCGGTCAACTGTTTCAACTGGTTTCTTGGAGACAACGACCTGAATATGCCTCTCTACGATCCAAAGACCGGCGGCTGCCGCGATGGAATCTTGGCTGATGGTATCAATCAAAACGAAGGAGCCGAGTCATCTTTAGCGTGGCTGCTTTCCTTAATCACCATTCAGCAACTCAATGCCGATGTCACTTTAAAACAACCAGGAATAAAACTCATAACTTAACTAAAGAGACCTTATGCATATTGCTATGCTGTCACCGATTGCTTGGCGCACGCCGCCTCAGCATTACGGCCCTTGGGAAAGCGTTACGTCCCTCTTGACCGAGGGCTTAGTTTCCTGCGGCCATCAGGTCACCCTGTTTGCGACTCAGGATTCTCAGACCAGCGGCAGTCTGCATGCCGTTTGCGCTCATGGTTATGAGGAAGATACCAGTATCCTGCCGAAAGTATGGGAGTGCTTGCACATTTCCGAATTGTTCGAGCGAGCCGAACAGTTTGACATCATTCACAACCAGTTTGATTTTTTACCCCTCAGCTATTCGGGCTTGGTTGACACGCCAATGCTCACGACAATTCACGGTTTTTCTTCTCCTAACATCTTGCCCGTTTATAAAAAATACAACGGGAAAACATCCTACGTGTCGATCAGCGCAGCGGATCGCGCAGCGGATTTGGACTATATCCGAACCATTCACCACGGAATCGATCTCAAGCAATTTGATTTCCAAGCAGAGCCGGATGACACCTTGCTCTTTTTCGGGCGTATTCACCCGGATAAAGGAGTTGGAGAAGCCTTGGAGGTTGCCAAAGCCTGCGGGAAAAAACTTCTTCTTGCTGGGATAATTCAAGACGAGGAGTACTTTCGCCGCACTGTCGAGCCGCAGCTCGATAAACAGCAAGCGATTTATCTGGGCAGCGTCGGCCCCGTACAACGCAATCAATTGCTTGGCAAGGCATCGGCTTTGCTGCACCTCATTCAATTCGACGAGCCTTTTGGTCTGTCCGTGATCGAATCAATGGCTTGCGGTACGCCGGTGATCGCCTTTAATCGTGGCAGTATGCCTGAACTGATTGAAGACGGCCACAACGGTTTTTTGGTCAATACCATAGAGGAAGCCATCAAAGCCGTTGCCAGAATCGAAGAAATTGAACGTGCCGCTTGTCGCCGTCGAGTGGAACGGGACTTCACCATTGAGCGGATGACCGAACAATATATTGAGGTGTACCGGGAAATCCTGAACCAGACCAGAAGGGAGGAAAAAAGACCTTGGGGCTATTATCGGGTGCTGGCTGATCAGCCCGACTACAAGACCAAGGAGATCGTAGTGATGCCGAATAAGCGTCTGAGCCTCCAACGGCATCAGCGGCGCGCCGAGCATTGGTATATTTTGGAAGGTCAGGCTGAGGTGACTTTGGATGAACAGACTCTGTGCTTAGGAGTCGGCGAATCTGTGGATATTCCGAACAGGAGCCTCCATCGGGTTGCTAACCTAGGGACGACAAAATTGCGCTTTATTGAAGTGCAAAGAGGCGATTATTTCGGCGAAGATGACATTGAGCGTTTTGACGATGATTACGGGCGAGTTTGAAAAATCTCATTGAGTTCACAAATCGAGGACTAATAAATGTATGAAAAAACTCCGATAGTAACTAGATACTCCGGTAATCCGATTCTCACCAAAGCCGACGTTCCCTATCCGGTTGCTACTGTGTACAATGCCGGTGTGGTCAAACATGCCGGTCGTTATGTGATGCTGTTTCGCTCCAACCTGCAAAATGGACGTTCTGTCATCGGCCGAGCCGATAGCGACGATGGCTATTCCTTTCAAGCAGCACCAAAGCCCTTTCTTGTTCCCTCTCAAAATCCGCAGTTTGCCGAATATGAGGAATGGGGTGTGGAAGATTTGCGGATTTGTCCGTGTGAAGGAGAATATCTCTTAACCTACAGTGCGTATTCCCGTCATGGTGTCCGCATCGCGCTGGCACGCACCAAGGATTTTCAAGAGGTGGAACGGGTCGCTTTGATCACCCAAGCGGATATGCGTAACGTAGTCATATTTCCACAAAAATTTAATGGCCGTTATGTGCGTTTAGATCGGCCTCACTCAGAAATATCTCCTTGGTCCACTTGGATATCCTATTCCCCTGATCTGGTTCATTGGGGAGATTCAAAAATACTGATCAAGCCGGTGCATTATCATTGGGATGAAATGAAAGTCGGCCCAGGTCCCCAGCCTATTCAAACCGAAGAGGGGTGGTTGCAAATCTACCACGGGGTTTATAAAACCATGTCTGGCTCTGTATACCGTTTAGGTGTCGCATTGCACGACCTTGATGATCCGGCCCGCCTGCGTGGCGTATCGGATCGCTGGATTTTAGAACCAGAAGCACCTTGGGAGATCAACGGGTATGTGCCCAATGTTGTTTTTAGTTGCGGCGTTGTTCCTGAAGCGGACGGCACGATTAAACTGTACTGGGGCGGTGCTGATACAGTGATGTGTGTTGGCACGGCACGGATTGATGATCTGGTGCAGCTTTGCCTGTCTGATGCCCGTCCGCCCTTATAACGCCAAAGCCATTTAAGAAAGGCGGGATTCGGGGCGCAGGTTCACCACGAATCTCTGTCTGTATTAATTTTTGTTTTAAATTTAATAATATCAAACAGGCTTTTCATTTGTATGAAAAAAGCAGAAATGACTCAGGAAAAGCAGAAGAAGGTTTCTGTCACACGAGAAATGATCAAAATTTCAGGAGATGCGTCACGGGTGATCACTCGCTTGCATCGGCCTAAAGATGTTCAGCGCATCACAAGAATTATTGAACGAGTATTGAGTTTATCCGAGCCTGCCGTTGAAGAACTCCTGAAGCGTGTTATGGCTGATTTTTCACTGCGTCACCGAGAGATAAAACGCATTTTTCAGCGACACTTTAAAGCTGTTAAAGAATTTAGTCCGACAGCAGGCACTGAACTCAGCGAAGCCCAAAGAAACTTGATCGGTGCCTATTTCACGATGGAGTATTCCGTCGAATCAGCGGCGTTATTCAATCCTTCCATAGTCCCCCATCCTTGTCAGTCCCAATTGCCTATAGGGAGCCAGCGGTTTATTATGAGCCTGCGCGCGACCGGAGAAGGACACGTCTCCTCCATCGTTTTTCGCAGCGGAACCCTTGACCGGTGCAACCGGATTATTTTTGATCCAATCAGCAATTATGTCGAAACGGCGGAACTCCGAATGGATCCAATTTATGATCGCGCCTTGTTCCAGTCAAAACTCGCGGATATTGATGCCTTAAACGAGGTGACTTATCGGCTCATAAACCGATTGCCGGAGACGTTCAGTTACAAGCGATTAAAACAAGTTATTGAGGATTTCCGTTCCAAAAGGTTTTTTTCCCAGAAGGTTCAAAACGACATTCTGGAGATTGTGTACTGGCTCGCCCATTCTAACTACGAAATCAATTTCAGGGCCGACCGGAGAATATCAGAACGGGTAATTTTTCCGGTATCGGAAAACGAAAGCGGCGGTATTGAAGATGCTCGATTTGTCCGGTTTACAGACGACCAAGGTGAGGCGACCTATTATGCGACCTACACGGCCTTTAACGGCTTCAATATCTTACCGCAACTGATCGAAACACAGGATTTCGTCAAATTCCATATTGCCACGCTTAACGGCAAGGCCATGCAAAACAAGGGTATGGCTTTGTTTCCTCGCAAGATCAATGGTCAGTATGCCATGCTCTCTCGCCAAGACGGGGAAAACAATTATCTGATGTTAACCGACAACATCCATTTCTGGTATGAGCAGAAACTCCTTCAAGAGCCTCGCCAACCTTGGGAATTTTTCCAAATCGGCAATTGCGGTTCCCCGCTAGAAACGGAAAAGGGCTGGCTGGTGCTCACGCATGGTGTCGGGCCTATGCGTCAATACAGCATTGGAGCAATCCTGCTGGATTTAGAAAACCCCTTAAAAATAGTCGGCCGTCTTCAATATCCCTTGCTGACTCCCGACAAAACGGAGCGCGAAGGCTATGTTCCCAATGTTGTATATACCTGCGGGGCTATGATCCATCGCGGTGAACTGGTTATTCCCTATGCAATGTCGGACTTTATATCGGGCATTGCAACAGTCAAGGTCTATGAACTGCTTGATGCGATGACCTGACTGGTTCCTTGTTCCTTGGCGGAGCCTCTTCAGCCCCGCCAAGAATATCCTTTCCTTACAGCACCAACTCGAACTTCATCTCTGTATCGTCCCGGTCCTTTCTATCCAGTAGAGCCGTCAGTATCTTCTCCAGTAATCGCAGACCACCTTTGTAGCCGACCGTGGGGAAGTACTGATGTCCCTGCCGGTCGAGGATAGGGAAGCCCCAACGAATAAAAGGAACATCCTCATCACGGGCAATGTACTTGCCATAAGTATTGCTGATCAGCAGGTCAACTGGCTCGTTCTTCATCCACTGGTGGAGGAGGAAGAAGTCGCCTTTGGCCTTGACGTTCACCTCGAACGGCATACTTGCGGTGATCTCTTTGATCCGCTTCTCAAACTTCTTGCCCGGTGTACCGGTAACAATATGCACCGGGCACATGTCGATGGACACTAGGAACTCGGTCATAGCGATGACCTGATCCGGGTCGCCAACCAGAGCTACCTTCTTGTGGTAGAAGTACTGGTGCATGTCTGAGATCAAGTCAACAAGCTGACCACGCTCAACCATGATCTCTTCTGGTACGCTCACGCCTGCAACAGTGCGCAGCGCGTCAATAAAACGGTCTGTTGCCTTGAGACCAAACGGCATGTCCAGCACCGAGCACGGCACCTTGTGCTGCTTATCCAGCTGCCGCGCTGCATCGCCAGAACACCACTCGCCCAGAGCAATGGTGCCAATAGAATCACCAGTTGACTTCAGCTCGGCAATGGTGGTGCCACCGTCTGGGAACATCTTGTATTCGCCGGTCAGCGGGGCGTTGAGCACGCCGGAGGTGTCCGGGAACATGATGGTCTTGATACCCATCAGCTTGGTCAGTCGCTTCAGCTCTTCCATATCGCATGGCTCAACCCAGCCAGGGATCAGGTTGACCTTGCCGTTCTTCTTGCCAGTCGGCTCGGCTACCTCGGTCATGGCCTTAACCATGTTGGAGAAGCCAGTTACATGCGAGCCAACATAGCTGGGTGTGGAAGCACTGATTACATACTTGCCTTCCGGGATCTTGCCTTCAGCAATCGCCTTCTTTCTAATCTGCGGGATGTCGTCGCCAATGGTCTCAGACAGGCAGGTGGTGTGAACGGCGATAACCTCTGGGTTATAGACTGCAAAGATGTTGGTGAAAGCCTGCATCAGGTTAGCCTGACCGCCGAAGACCGACGCGCCCTCAGTAAAGGAGCTAGTGGCGGCGGAGATTGGCTCCTTGTAATGCCGAGTCAGGGCGGAACGATGATAGGCGCAGCAGCCCTGCGAGCCGTGGCTATGCGGCAGGCAGCCGTGGATGCCCAAGGCGGCGTACATCGCGCCAATGGGCTGGCAGGTCTTGGCCGGGTTAATGGTCAGGGCCTTGCGCTCGCTGATTTCTTTTGGTGTATGTCGTAAGAGCATGGTCATGCCTCGTAGGAATTCATATTATGAAAATGGACAACTCATCTGGAAGTGCTGCTACAGGGTATAAATTCATGTCTGCATGAACCAACTCTTGGTGCAGACACCAAGCAACTCTTGGTGTAGACACCAACCAACTCTTGGTGTAGACACCAACCAACTCTTGGTGTCTACATGAAGTAAATCTTGGTGTCTACATGAAGCAACTGTATCGTAGGGGCGAACCCCTGTGTTCGCCCTGTTTGTCAAGGTAGGCACGGGGGAACTACCCGGCACCATTCGCATCTTATTCCCACACGTAGGAAGCAGAGAGCTGCGGATTTTCCTGCCAAGGAGCCTTCATGTAGCTCCAGACTTTGCTGCTGACCAAGCGGTCAATCTCATGATAGAAGTTGATCGCCCCTTTGAACCCTGCATACGGCCCGCCAGAGTCATAGCTGTGGAGCTGCTTCATGGGCACACCCAGCTTCTGGATCGAGAACTTCTCTTTAATACCAGCGCAGAAGATGTCTGGCTTCATCAGCTCGACCAGCTTCTCGGCCTCGTACTGGTTGAGGTCGTCGATGACCAAGGTGCCGGGATCCATGTCCGGGGCCAGTCCTGCGTAGTCCTTGAACTTCAGGCCCTTCTCCTCAAGGATCTGCATGGCCTCAGCCGTCTTGCGGGGATTGTAGCGAGTTGGGTCAGCCGAGACCTCGATCTCTTCAATGTTACGACTGTCCGCGTCAATCTCAATGGTTGGGATAACCCGGCGGCCTTCGTAGTCATCGCGGTGGGCAAACTCATACCCAGCAGAGATCGTCCTCATGCCCATCTCTTTGAACAGCTCCTGGTAGTGATGTGCTCGCGAGCCACCAACAAACATCATGGCGGTCTTGCCTTCGGTGTGGGGCATAACCTCGGCTGCGGCTGCCTCAACGTCTGGCATCTCCTCAGCAATCACTGCCTCGACCCGATCAATCAGCTCCTGGTCTTCAAAGTAGGCCGCAATCTTCCGCAGCGACTTGGCCGTAGCCTTAGCACCAATGAAGTTGACCTTAATCCACGGGATACCAAACTTGGTCTCCATCATGTCCGCCACATAGTTGATGGAGCGGTGGCACATGACTGCGTTCAGGTCTGCCTGATGCGCGCTGGCAAACTGCTTATAGGTGGAGTTACCAGAGAAGGTGGCCACGTTGGTAATCCCGCACTTCTTGAAGATCCGATCAATCTCAAAGCCGTCGCCACCAATGTTGTACTCACCTAACAGGCTGATCTTGTACTTGCCTTCAATCGGGTCATTGTTCTCACCAACGATGTGGCGGAAAACCTGGTTGTTGGCAATGTGATGGCCTGCGGACTGCGATACACCTTTGTAGCCTTCACAGCTAAAGGCATAGACATTGCAGTCACCAAACTTCTCTTTCATCTGCCGAGACACGGTGTGGATGTCATCACCGATCAGACCAACTGGACAGGTGGCGAAGACCGCTATCGACTTGGGATGAAAGAGGTCATACGCCTCCTGAATGGCTGCGGCCAGCTTCTTCTCGCCACCGAAGATGATGTCCTGATCCTGCATGTCGGTGGAGAACGCATAGGTCATGAAGTTCTCACCGTCTGGCCCTTCTGGTCCAGGGTCAGTCTGGTTACGCCGAGTCAACCAGGCGTAGAAGCTACAGCCAATCGGGCCATGCACGAGATTGACGATGTCACGGGTCGGCCCCATGATAACGCCCTTACAACCGGCGTAGGTACAACCGCGCATGGTGATGATGCCTGGGATGGTCCGAACATTGGCCGTGATCTCTGGCGTATCGTTCTCCAAGGCTTCGTTAATCATAATCTGCTTGGCGCGCTTACGGGCCACTTTGGGTGGATACTTAGCCAGTAGTTTGGCTTTGATCTCCGTAGGCTCCAGCGGCTTTGCTACTTTCTTTGTCATCTTATCCCTCTTCCTCAGTAAATAGCTCAGGCTATAGCGGCCTCGCCTTTTTCTGCTGTGCGCACCCGCACGGCATCCATCACCGGCATCACAAAGATCTTGCCGTCACCTGGCTTGCCAGTCTGATTCACTGCGATGATGGCCTGGACTACGTCGTCCACCTGCTCATCCTCAACCACGACAGTCACCACGCGCTTGGGATAGAGCTTGCCCTTTTCACCCAACACAGCCGCTGCCTCTTCATAGCCCTGATTAACCCCTGCCAACACTTTGGGATTGGCAAAACCCTTACCCCGGCCCTGGGCTTCACGGACAAAATACGCGGCAACGCCTGCATCGCTGAGTGCTTTCTTGGTTTGATTCATCATATTGATGCGCACAATCGCGATGACTTCTTTCATGCCGCTGCCTCCTCTACGCCTTCTTTTACGCCAGAGCTAACTGTGTAAACTTCTTCTACAGCACTGACAAAAATCTTACCGTCACCAAAGGCACCCTTGCCAACAGTCCGGGCAGTGTCCATGATGGTTTGGATAACAAAGTCCTTATCCTCATCGCGAATAACCAGCATGAGCATCATTTTTGGGATCTCATCGTAGGTTACATCGCCAATCTTGATGCCCCGTTGCTTACCGCGTCCAGCTACAGAATATTTGGTAACGGCTGGAAAGCCGGCATCCATAAGGGCGGCCAGCACGTCATCGGATTTCTCTGGTCGTACTATTGCTCTGATCATCAGCATGATTCCTGTCTCCTCGTATGTTCGGTATCTTGCAAGGGCGAAAAATCTTTCGCCTCTACATGTAATTCTGCATCATCTGTCCGGCGTAATCTCTATGCAAGCATGGAACTTCCCTCTATGCTTGCATCCACCCCCATATCAATTCATCAGTCCGTCATTTCACCACGTAGGGGCTAAAAATCTTTCGCCCCTACATCACCCCACCCTCTAATTCATCAGGCCGTAATCCATGAGCAACTTCTCCAGCTCTTCGATCTCCAGCGGCGTGGGGATGACGAACTTCTTGTTGCCGTCAATGGCACTGGCCAAGCCCCGGTACACATCCGCTTGTTTGGCATCCGGCTTCCACTCAATAACTGTCTTGCGGTTGATCTCGGCTCGCTGCACGTCGTTCTCACGCGGCACAAACCAGATCATGTGGGTGCCCAGCTTCTCGGCAAACTGCTCAATCATCTCCTTCTCATTATCTACAGCGCGGGAGTTACAGATCAGGCCGCCCAAACGAACATTACCGGTCTGAGCAAACTTCATGATACCTTTGCTGATGTTGTTGGCCGCATACATGGCCATCATTTCACCAGAGACAACGATGTAAATCTCTTCAGCCTTGCCGTCACGAATAGGCATAGCGAAACCACCACAAACTACGTCGCCAAGAACATCATAGAACGCATAGTCCAGCGCTTCCTTCTCCTCATACGCACCCAAAGATTCCAGCATGTTGATCGAGGTGATGATACCACGACCAGCGCAACCCACGCCTGGCTCTGGGCCGCCAGACTCAACACACCACGTTCCGCCATACCCTGCTTTGCGGATATCATCGAGATCAACGTCCTCGCCTTCCTCGCGTAAGGTGTCAAGAACTGATTTCTGCGCCAAGCCACCCAGCAGCAGCCGGGTAGAGTCAGCTTTAGGATCACAGCCTACAACCATAACTTTTCTGCCCATCTCCACCAGCCCGGCTACTGTATTTTGGGTGGTTGTAGATTTACCAATGCCGCCCTTGCCGTAGATTGCCACTTTTCTCATTGTGTCCCTCCAATGTCTGTCATAGAATATCTCGGAATACTCCGTTGAATACTTATTGTTTCTTGCCTTACCTATAGCAAGGGCTGTGCCACTTCTTCCTTGGTAAGTAAATGTCACCTGATATAGAGCTGTTGCTTCTGTCTATAACATAATTGTGCGGCAAGTTGCTTTGTTCTTAATGCGTAGCACCCTGTAAGGAACTGTACAAATTTGTGGTCACCAACGTTTTTTGTAGCTAAGGCAATGGGCTTCCTTGCAGCACTAAATAACGTATCATGCGTATATAAGTAGCAGCCTGTGCAATGAAAAAAAAGATAGTGCTCCTGCTGGTCGTTCTCTGCCTTGCTGGGGCTGGTTTTTCCCTCTCTCTCCTTGAGCCGCTACCGGGCAAGATTTCACCTTCCTGCTCGGCTCAAGCAGTTGATCGACAGGGTAGAGTCCTTCGCCTTTTCACCACCAAAGACGGCTACTGGCGGCTGCCTGCCCATCTTGACCGTATTGATCAGCACTTTATCCACCTGCTGTTGGCCTACGAGGACAAACGTTTCTGGTCGCATCATGGGGTTGACCCGCTCTCTCTAGGCCGTGCCTTGGTGCAGCTCATTGGCAATGGTCGGATTATCTCTGGTGCCTCCACAATCACCATGCAGACCGTGCGCCTACTGCACCCACGCCCCAGAACCTTACGAAGTAAACTGATTGAAATAGCCGAAGCCTTACGCCTAGAATGGCACCTGAGCAAGCGGGAAATCTTAGAAACCTACCTGACTTTGGCCCCGTATGGAGGGAATCTGGAGGGAATAGAAGCAGCCTGCCGGTTCTACTTTGAGAAAGATGCAACTCGGCTTACCCCTTCTGAGGCTGCCTTGCTGATCAGCCTGCCGCAATCGCCAGAGCAACGGCGGCCTGATCGACACCCAGAACAGGCCAAGGCAGCCCGTCACCGAGTGCTTGCTCGATTGTTGGAACATAAACTGCTTACGGCGGAACAGGTTGACTTGGCTGAAGAACAACCTGTTCCTTTACACCGACATTTAGCTCCTTTTCTTGCCCCGCAGCTCACTGCCCGGCTCCATGCGCTTCAGCCAGATCGAGAGCTACTGCAAACCACGCTCGATGTATCGCTTCAGGAACGATTAGAAACTCTTGCTACAAAAGCGCAGCAGCGTTTCTCTAGTAGAGAGCAGACGCTGGCTCTGCTCGTGCTGGATAACCAGAGCCGCCAAGTCCTAGCGCATCTTGGTTCTGGTGGCTGGCGCATCAGTAGCCTCGATCTGACTAGGGCACGGCGTTCCCCAGGTTCGGCCCTGAAGCCTTTTATCTACGGCTTGGCCTTTGAGCAGGGTATTCTTCATCCAGAAACCCTGATTCTTGATCAGCTAGAACGGTTTGGTAGCTATGGGCCGGACAATTTCGACCGGCAGCATCATGGTTGGATTCCGGCGCGGGAGGCACTGCACCGCTCGCTGAATCTGCCTGCGGTGCAAGTGCTAGAGCGAGTCGGGCCAGAACGATTGCTGGCTCGCTTTGCTCGGTTAGGTATCATTATGGGGAGTGGCAAAGCACAAGAGGAACGGCCGGGCTTGTCTATTGCTCTAGGCGGTACGGCCACAACTTTGCGCGATATGACTGCGCTGTATGCCGCCTTAGCAAACAAGGGCCGCTATCGGCCAATTACTTTCAATCCTGCGGCCCAGCCGGGGCCAGAGCTGCGCCTGCTTTCCTCGGCAGCAGCGTGGCAGATTGACCGTATCCTCCGCACTATGCCTCAGTCAGGAGGTCGGATTCGCTACAAGACCGGCACGTCCTATGGCTTCCGCGATGCGTGGGCCATTGGTTATACCCAACAGCACACGGTTGGGGTTTGGGTCGGGCGGCCTGATGGTGGCTATGGGAAACGACAGACTGGCGCAGAACTGGCCGTACCAATCCTGCTCCAAGTTTTTGCTGCTCTCCCGCAACAGCCAGAAGAGTTAGAAAGCATTCCTGCTGGAGTCCAGCGGCTGACACATAGCCAGCTTCCTTCGTACCTTCAGTATTTCAGCTCTTCGGCAGTAGCCCTACAGCCCAGCGGCCCGCATATCTATTTTCCAGTGGATGGCAGCACTCTTCAGCTTGGTAATAAGCCGCTCTTAGTGCTTAAAGCAAACGGCGGCGCACCACCCTTCCACTGGCTGATCAATGGCCAGCCCTTAGCTGAAGAGCAGCAAACCGCTGTCACCTCCTGCGCTCCTCCCGGCCCCGGCTTGGCTGAAATCACCTTGATGGATAAGAACGGCCAGCGCGATAAGGTTTCAGTGTGGTTGGATCTAGCACCGCAATTGTAATTTGACGAGTTGCTTTATTCTAGTTGCCCATCCTTCAGGGTCAGGCAACGGTCCATTGCCGCAGCCAGCTCTAAGTTGTGTGTGACCACAACCACAGACATCGACCGAGTGCGACAAAGTTCTGTCAGCAGTTCAAATACTTGCTGACCGCTGGCAGAATCTAAATTACCAGTTGGTTCATCTGCGAGAAGCAAAGCAGGCTGCATGACTAGGGCGCGCGCCAAAGCGGCCCGCTGCTGTTCGCCACCAGACAACTCGCCGCTGCGGTGCGTGAGACGGTGCCCTAGCCCCACTTGCTCCAGCAGTCCAGTTGCCCGTGCCTTCAGTTTGCTTTCCTGCAGTCCGGCAATTAGGCCGGGCATCATCACGTTTTCCAAGGCCGTGAATTCTGGCAGCAGATGATGAAACTGAAAGATGAAGCCAATATTCTGATTGCGGTGTGCAGCCAGCTTTTTCTCAGACAGACTGCTTAAATCCTTTCCAGCGAAATAAAGGCTGCCCTTGTCTGACAAATCCAGACAGCCAAGAATTTGCAGCAACGTGGTCTTACCTGAACCAGAGGCACCGACAATAGCCAGCATTTCGCCCCGTGCCAGCTCCAAATTGACTTGGCGGAGCACTCGGACTGGATTATCTTTACTACCATAATCTTTGTAGATATTGCTTGCCTGAAGGAGCGCAGAGTCTGAGAGGATGTTTGCAGAATCATTCATAGCTCAGAGCCTCCGCAGGCCGAACTTTAGATGCCTTCCATGAGGGATACAAAGTCGCCAGCAAGGTGATAAGAATAGCGGAAATCGCGATCACGGTCACGTCCATTGGCACCACTTTCACCGGCATGGTGGACATGGGATAAACATTACTTGGCAGCTCGATGATCTTGTACCGCTTCAACAAAGCGCAGAGGCCAAGGCCGGAGCCAACCCCAAGAATAGTACCGGAAAAACCAATCACCGCACCTTGATAGAAGAAAATGCGCATGATTGAGCCGGTCTTTGCGCCCATTGATTTAAGAATAGCAATGTCCTTGTTCTTCTCCATCACCACCATGACTAACGCGCTGATGATGTTCAAAGACGCGACCAGAATGATCAGATCAAGGGCGATGAAGATGCCGATCTTCTCTAATTTAAGGGCAGCAAAAAGGTTCTGATTGAGCTGCATCCAGTCCCGTACTGAATAGGCTGGGCCAAGCTGCTCCTGAATCGCGGCTCTGGCGAGATGTGCCTTATCTGCATCTGCGGCCCGCACTTCCAGCCCATGCACCCAGCCTTCGTCCAAGCCAGCCAGCCGCCGAGCAGTCTCCAAATTGACAAAACCCATTGTCGAATCATACTCATACATGCCCGTAGCAAAGATGCCGCTGACCACACAGATCTGCACCTTGGGCATCACCCCCATTGGTGTGAGCGGGCCATCTGGCGAAATCAGGCGGACTTTTGAGCCGCTGATCACCCGAAGCTGGGCAGCAATTTCCTTGCCAAGAACAATACCGGGCAGCTCGCTTGCCGCAGTCAAATCATTCAACGTACCGCTGACCATCTTTTTGTCTAAGTTGATCACTCGGCTTGCGCTGGCTGGGTCAATACCGCGAATGGCAATACCAGAAGAGCGACCGCTGCCAGAGCTGATCAGAGCTTGGGCGTAGATGTAGGGCGTGGCCGCCTCCACGCCTTTGGACTGCTCGACCTGTTGCTTTACCAAAGCCGGATTATCAATTGCGCCGCCAAAGCCCTGCACCAAGATGTGGGCGTTGATGCCGATGATTTGGTCGCGCAAGCCTTCGGTGAAGCCAGTATAAACAGAGAGGACGACAATCAGGGCCATCACCCCGACCGCCACGCCCAGCACGGAGATGAGCGAAATCAGGGAAATAAACTTCTGCTTGCGTTTAGCCCGCAGGTAACGGAAGCTGACAAAGCGTTCAAAAGTCATGGGCATTCACGCGCTACGAGCGCAGCAGTCTCGCCATATCTTTGGCAAAGTAGGTGAGGATGATGTCTGCTCCAGCGCGACGGATGGAGAGTAACGTCTCGGCCATGACCCGCTGCTCGTCAATCCAACCATTGGCGGCGGCGGCCTTGATCATTGCGTATTCGCCGCTGACATGATAGGCGGCAATGGGCAGATCAAATTCATCGCGCAGGCGGCTGATGATGTCTAAATAGGCAACTGCTGGTTTAACCATCAGAATATCCGCACCTTCGTCCACGTCCAAGGTGGCCTCGCGCAGGGCCTCGCGGCTGTTGGCCGGGTCCATCTGATAGCTGCGCCGGTCGCCGAACTGGGGTGCGCAGTCAGCAGCATCGCGAAAGGGGCCGTAAAAAGCGGAAGCGTATTTTACCGCATAGGACATGATCGGCACATTGTGAAAATTGTTTTCATCCAGCGCGCTGCGGATTTCACTGACCCTGCCGTCCATCATATCTGAAGGCGCAACCATGTCGGCTCCGGCCTGCGCATGAGAAAGCGCGGTTTTGGCGAGAAGTTCCAATGTGGTGTCGTTGTCCACTTCATGACCGATCAGGCAACCGCAGTGGCCGTGGTCGGTGTATTCGCAGAGGCAGACATCCGTAATCACAGTAAGTTCTGGAGCCTTGTTTTTTAGTTCTTTGATGGCTTGTTGGACAATGCCGTTTTTGGCATGAGCACCAGAGCCGCCCGCGTCTTTTTTCTCTGGTAGGCCGAAGAGAATCACGGAACGAACTCCAAGCTCAAGGCAGTCTTTGGCCTCTTTTTGGAGCTGATCAACCGAAAGGCGGAAGACTCCGGGCATGGAGGAGACTTCTTCCTTTTTGTCTTTGCCCGGCATAACAAAGAGGGGATAGACGAGCTGCTCTGCGGCCAAGCGAGTTTCGCGGATCATGGCGCGGAAGTTTTCATTCTGCCGCATCCGGCGGGGACGGTATTCTGGAAAGACCATGTGGTTGCTCCTGTGTTGTTAAAAAAAATACCTTTGGCAAACTCAGGCGGCGCAAATTGTCGCCCAGTTCTCCAGCCGCAGGTCAGGTATTCGTTGAAATTCTTTTTCGTTGTTGGTGACGAGAATCAGGCTGCTGCTTAATGCCTGCGCTGCAATCAGCATGTCAAGCGGGCCGATGAGCTGTCCTCTTTTTTCCAGATCAGCTCGGATTCGTCCATAGGTGCTGATCGCCCCGGCATCATAGGGAAGAATCTCAAACGGGGCAAGAAAAGTGTCAAGCCGCTCCTCCTGATTTTCTTCTTGCCGGAAACTCTTCGCCACACCGTACTGCAATTCTGAAGCGGTGATGACAGAAATGCCGATTTCTCCGGGCTGATACTGTTTGAATTTGCTGAGAAGCGGCAAAGGTCGTTTGTTGATCAGATAAATACAGATGCAGGTGTCAAGTAAAAATTTCATCAAGCCCTTCCCGCTCCTAGGGCAGGGCTGTTAAGTCCTAAAATACTCCATGAGTTCTTTGACATTGCTGGCGAAATGAATTGCTGCTCCTTTAATGGAATCAAAGCCAAGTTCACGGCTAACATTGATCGCCACATTTTTTAAAAT
>JAPEVH010000088.1 GCA_026645415.1 Candidatus Electronema sp. | reverse complement strand
CTAGTGCTGTTGCACCATTAAATTGACGGGTAAAGATGCTTCAATTTTATCCTCGCGTCCTTCGTGGTGAACTGCCAGTCCACCGGAGCGCCTTTCTCGTTCCGCATCGCGCACCATTCATCACACTGACGGACAAGCTCCTCCTTGGTCGGGATTCTTCCCTTCAGCCCCTGCCGGGTCAGCACACTCAGCTCAATTTCCGCAATATTCAGCCATGAGCCATGTTTAGGCGTGAAGACGAATTCCAGCCTGCTCAAGATTGACCGGGCACGTTCCGGCGAAAACAGCTCATAAAGGGCCGATTTCTTATGCGCAGCCAAATTGTCCTGAATCAGGGTGATTTTTTTAGCGTCAGGAAACATGTTTTCAACTATATGTGCTGTGATTTCAGCCCATTCCAGCCTGGTGTGCCGGTCACGGACAAAGATTTCCCGTCTGCCTCCCAGCGGTTCAGTCACCATGAAAATATCCGCTGTTCCGTTTCTGGCATATTCATAATCTTCACAGATACATCCATGACTGTCCGTGAACGCCTTCCGTTTTTCTCCGATCAGCTGCCTGGGTGACTCGTCAAGGCAGACCACAGGATGCAGCGGATCGCAAGGACGGGCATATGCATCCAGCACCTCCTCCATCGCGCAGACGAACTCCGGCCCGGCCTCAGGAATTATCCAAGATTTGACCCGCCAAGGCCTGAGCGAGTTTTTTTTAAAATCCTGCGCACACTTTCCCGGCTGATGCGCTCCGCATGGCGCAATTCAACCATGCGCTCCGCAAGCAGCTCCAAGCTCCATTTCACATATCCGGCAGGAGGATCGGAGCAGCGCAGGGCGATCAGCTTGGCTTCGACTTCTCCGTCCAGAATTTTCTCTTTGAAAACCTCACGTTTCCTGCCGTGAACAGCAATATTGAGACCTTCCATGACAAACCGCTGCCGAACGCGCTCCACCGTTCTCGGACTGACATGATATGCTTCGCAAATCCGCTGATCTGTCCAGCCCTTCCCGCCTGCCTCATCCGCAGCCAGCAGAATACAGGCGCGTTTCACCGGCAAAGATTTTCCGCTGCGGCGGCCTGCCAGTTCCGAAAGATCACGCCGCTCCTCATCGGTCAAAGTGACCTTGTATATTTTTGCCATTTTTCTTCCCTCCTGTTTTCAGTGAAGCAGAAGAAAAGAGACTCGTCAACTTAATGTTGTGACAGCACTAGATTAGAGGCAAGCGTTTGACACTTGTAGCCTTGTTTTTTTTTGTAGTACAGTATAACGTATAACGATTCTTGACCAATGTATTATTAGGAACAATTCATGAGAGAACGCTGCCGAAAAACGACAGTAGCAGGCTTGCTTAGTCTTTGCTTGACTATGAGCTGTCGCCAAGAAAATCTTCCCTTTCAGGCAAAATACCTTTCGCCAAACCAAGTGCTTGTTACCTATCAGGGAAAACAGCACACGCTTAATCGTTATGGCGTATCGGCACAGACTCCGTTTCAATATCGTTTTGAGCCAGACGGAGATCTCAATTTGTTCATTGGAGGCAGAGAATATGACGTAGACAGCCCTTATGATAGAGATCGAAAAAAGCGTAAAAAACGCACGAACATTAACACCAGAAAGAAACAGAAAAAGCGGCGTTGAGGACATTTTTTCTTTATGAAATCCGAACATAATGCCACCTTGATTGGTCTTCAGAAAGGAAAAAATGGAGATTTTGTTGCCAATCCAGAACCTGAAACCACAGTGACGATTTGCTAGTAGTCATTTCCAAAGACAGAATCAGAGGATGATTAGAGATATTCTGTCAGCCAACAAAGAGGGCAATGGAATGAGCAGAACGCAGTCTTATAAATCCGAGGTTCAGCCAACCGCTGCTCAACTTTTAAGTGTTATTGAATTTTCTCGTAAATTTCCAGAATTAACTCAGCATCTAGCAGTAACCCTGAATGCTGGAGAAAAACAATATAACGCAATACAAAACAAATCAAGCGAAGAATTGCTTGAATTTCCTCAGCTTATCTCTTTAGACCCAAGGGAGATTCGGTCACGTTTATCTGACAAAGAAGTAACTGAGCAGCCTGATACGTTAGATGAACTTGCTCTTTTTGCCGCAGGCTGTCTGCCGCCACCAGAACCTCTAATGAGACAGAGCAATCAGGAAAAAAATAAAAAAATCTGGGCATTGCTTCTGCCCTTGACGCTATTTTTTCTTTTTTTTCTCTTCTGGCTGAATGAGATTGTAACGCCGGTCAGTCCGATGAGTAATGCCAACAACAATCTGGCAGAAGATAAGCCGCTGACATTATCTGTTCCCTGAATTTCTGCTGCGTCCGGCTGTTTTGTTGATTCGCTGCACCATGTTAACGGCTTCTTCCTTGCTGCTGATTTCCCCGTTGAGCTGGGCTGCGAAAACTTGCTTGAGCAGGTTAGCAAAAAGCGGGCCAGGACGCAGCCCTAAGACAACTAAATCTTTGCCATTGATCAATGGTTTAAGGCTGCGTAGTTCTGCTGTATAACGGGAAACCGCCTGCTGGATATGCTTTTTACGGGCAATGGTCATGAGGAAAAGAAGGGCCTCATTATCTAGGCCAGAAAGTAACTGCCAAATTTCGCTGGGCCGAAGAGAAGTAGAGCGGAGCATAGCTCCTGCGGCTGCTTCAGCTTTATGTTTCCGTTCTAGCAAGAGTCGTCGCAACTTGGGCGAAGCCTCAAAACGGTCGCAGAAGTGACGCATTTCCAGTTCCCGTGAACGGCTGAAAAGAGCCAGCAAGCGCACTGTCCAATATTCGCACTGTTTGTCCTTCTCTGGCAAATAAAGAAGCCGGAACCAAGCAATGGCTTTTTCTGCTTGAGTCATCACATGGGCAAAGCGGCGGTCGATTTTCAGATTCGGACGCAGATCAGGCCAGAGGAGCGGAAAAAGACCAAAACCTTCCAGCCGTCGGAGCGAGGCAAGCGGATTATCCTCAGCAAGAAGTAGCTTCAGCTCGTTAAGGAAACGGAGACCAGACAACTGCCCGCCCCGCCGCATCTGCACAACACTGCGAATCAGCTTTTCTGTATCTCTGGTGATGCGGAAGTCCAGTCGCTGCTCAAAACGAACGGCCCTAAAAATTCGATTTGGATCTTCAACAAAACTCAGGTTATGCAGGACGCGAATACGCCGCTCTTTAAGATCATTCTGAGAGCTAAAGTAATCTATTAACAGGCCAAAACGGTCTGGATTGAGATGTACCGCCATAGCATTGATGGTGAAATCACGGCGGAATAAATCCAGTTTAAGCGAGCTTTTTTCAACAATGGGTAGAGCGGCTGGTTCGACATAATATTCAAGCCTAGCTGTAGCTACATCAATGCGCTGGCCGTCAGGCAGGCTAACCGTAGCAGTCGCAAATTTTTCATGCGTCCGTAATTTTGCCTGTTGTTTGCCGACAAAAGTTTTAGCAAAGAGAATACCATCGCCTTCAACGACTATGTCAATATCCAGATTGCGAGTTTGCAGCAACAGATCGCGGGCAAAACCACCGACTGCATAAGCTCGCATTTCTAGTTTTTCGGCAGTTTCACCGATATTACGCAGCAGGACAATGATCTCCCGGCCCAAGGTTTCAATCATGAGGCGGCTGATATTGCGACTGCGTCCTGTTGAGGGATGCTCATTTTGTCGGAGCAGACTACGCGGCTGTCGGTCTGGATCATTGACAAGCAAATTGAGCAGATCCGTGCGACTAATCACCCCAGAAATAACTTCTTCGCCGTTTTTCTTTTGGACAATTGGAATCAACCGCTGGCGGTGGCCAATGATCAACTCCTGAATCTCAGTCTGAGTTGCGCTTTCTGGCAACGTACCTATTTCTGTGCTCATGTGCTCGGCAACTGGTCGTGTACCAAGCTGATGAGCAATGGCCTTTTCCACCACCCGCCGGGAAACTAGACCTAAGAGACCTTTTGGATATTTCTTATCACTATTGTCCTCAACTACAGGCAAAACCGTAATATTGTAGCGGGTGAGTAGCTCGCTGGCTTGCTGATGGGTGAGATTCGGCGTAACGGTAATTGCAGGCGATGACATGATCTCGCAGGCTAGAGCATGAGGCCGAATAGAATGATAAAGTAGCTGGAGCAGTTCCTCTTCTGCCTCAAAAATAGTTTTATGAGCAATTACTGCTGAGGCTGCTGAGGCATGACCACCACCGCCAAAAGCGCGGGCAATATCTCCAGCATTAACCTCCGGGATGCGACTGCGACAGATCAGGTAGAGTCGCTCCCCCATACTAACCAATGTAAAGACGGCATCCAGATTTTCCATCACCATCATCCGCCGCACCAAGGCAGAAAAATCATCTACATAATGGGGCAGCGTTAAGCGACTAACCGTCACGGGCATAGACTGGATACTGTATACTGAGGAATTTTTCAGCAGCTGACTGAGTAGGGCAACTTGGTCGGCTGATAAATCTCGGCTGATAAACTGGTTAACTACTTCTAGTTTGGCTCCTTGCTCTAGTAACCACGCTGCTGCTTGCAGATCAGTAGGGGTGGTACCAGTATAGAGAAAAGAGCCTGTGTCTTCGTGCAGACCGATGCTCATCAACGTAGCTTCGTCTGGAGTCAGGTTGATACCTTGTTTTTGAAAGATACCGGCAAAAATGGTGGTAGTTGAGCCGAGTAACTCTATATGTTCTACTGAGCCGCGTAGGTCGCCAGGCGCGTCTGGATGGTGGTCATAAAGATGGATTTCTAAACTAGGATTTCCCAAGCACTCTTGGAGGCGGTCAAGACGGTCGCCTTGGCGAGTATCCACTACAACGAGACGGGTAACAGCAGATAGATCAATATCTTTGAGCTTGCTAAAATGATAGAGGTTACGCAGATCCGAAGAAAGGAAGTCATCGAGCCGTCGCTCGGTGGAGCCAGCAAAGACTAAGGTTGCTCTTGGATAAAGCTTCCGAGCCGCAACCATAGAGGCAAGGCCATCAAAGTCAGCGTTAACGTGGGTAGTAATCAGTTCCATGCGGCCCAGTGTACTTGATTTTGAGAAAAATTACAGAGAGGTAACTGAAAACCCGATAAGCACTACATTGAAATACCTTGCCAGCGGGCCAGCCCTTCAATATGGATACCCAGCAGATCGCAAAGTCGTCCAGCAAACTGGCGAGCCATGCTTGGCAAATCAGGAGGATGAAGATAAAAAGAGGGCATAGGTGGACAAATGGTAGCTCCAGCCTCATGCAGGGTGAGCATGTTGCGAAGATGAGTACGGTTCAGTGGAGTTTCCCGCACTGCTAGAAGCAGAGGCCGCCGCTCTTTGAGCGTCACATCTGCGGCCCGATGAATGAGATTATTGGAGCAGCCTGCGGTAATGGCTCCCAGTGTGCCGACTGTGCAAGGAAGAATAAGCATAGCGTCATAGTGCGCTGAACCAGAAGCAGGGGGGGCAGTAAAATCATGCGCAGCAAACCAGCGACTAATACTGGGCAGATCTTGCGGCGAAAAATTTAGCTCTAGCTGGAGCACCTTGCTGCCAGAATCGGAGATGATAGCATGAACCTCAACATCCTGCCCGGCTAACAAGTCTAACAGTGCCGTAACATAAAGCATACCGCTGGCACCAGTGATGCCGAGCAGAATGCGGCGAGTAACCCTGCCGCATTGTGATTTTATATCCATTCAAGTTAGTTGCTGATGCGAATTAGGAGGTAAAACCAATCCATTATTCCTGTATGATAGGCCGGTTAAGCATCACCTTCACCGACTTGACCACAGAAAAAAATGGCTTGGCAGGAACGTCTTATAACGCTGTTTTTGTACATATACAAGCAATATGAATTCGAGCTAACATCTGAGTGAAGCTGCCGAAGCTCAGGCGCATTGCGCTTCAGCAGGAAATAAAAAAGTAAACGCCTTGAGGAATCGCATGAATAACGGCAGGCGACAAGAGGTGTTCAACCGATAGATATTACTTCGATAACGGTCGATATTCGGAAGGGAATTCTACCAAGGGGGGAGAAAGGAGCCTTCTCGCCCCCTTGTTTACTGGATGTGTATTAGAAGCTTAAGTGGACACCTGCCATAACAACGGTGATATCCTCGTAATCAGCAGAGGTGTTGTCCTTTAAAGAGAAGACACGATAGCCCGCATACAGCTCCGTGCTGTAGTCCGCCAGCTCCTGTACCAATTGAACACCAGTAGCTGTTCCTTCCTCGTCAATTGTTTGATCATCGGCATTTTCATACACACCGTAATCAAAGGACACAGCTGTGCTGCCGACCGAGAAAAGCTGATCAAACTTGTAGCCGATCTTGCCATAAATAAACTCTGGGTCTTCACCGTTGGCAGGCAGCGTGTCAACTTGGCGCTGGCCATAGCCTGCGGTCAGGTTCAGGCCAAAATCAAACAGCACGGAAGCGGAGGCGTTGATTTGAGTGTAGTCGCCGCAGTCGTCGTCATGGCTGTCGCCCGGATCCATCCATGCGGCCATAGCCTCTAGCTGCCCGCCCTTAAACTCGCCGGAATAGTTCAGCGCGATGTCATAGCTTTTCAGCTCTCC
The DNA here is from genome assembly GCA_026645415.1 of Candidatus Electronema sp. Lineage (GTDB taxonomy): Bacteria > Desulfobacterota > Desulfobulbia > Desulfobulbales > Desulfobulbaceae > Electronema. The sequence goes on along the minus strand of JAPEVH010000088.1, from coordinate 19,207 downwards.
AGCAGCGACCGCAACGGAAAACCCTGCGAACTCAGGCGTGTCATAGCGAAAGCGGTTTCTTTTGCCCAGACCGTCGGCAGTGATGCGGTTGAACAGCTCGCAGCAGTGGCGTTTAAACACATCGCTGACCGTCGTGCCGACACCTTCGCTGTCATGGTAATGACCGACAGCCGTGTCGTAGAAAAACAAGCCGCCGCCGACATCCCCGACACCGGCGTTGCCGATCAAGTCCGTTCCTGACAGATCCACCTCGGAGCTGCCGTCAGAAGCCATGCCGCCGAATCCGATAGAAAACTTGCCCGCATTCTTGAAGTCAAAGTACAGTTCCACCAGTTCTTCTGAGAACTCGCCAGCAATGCTCTCCTCATCCATTGATACTGCATGGGAGGGATTTGCTTGCCACTTCAACTCTAAGCTGCTGCCCACAGTCAGACAATCAGTCGCAGCCACCTCGCCGTTCAAGCCAACTCTGCTCTCTGAGTTGCTGTTATCAACATGAAAGACCTTGTCCTGATTGCCGTCATCAGCATACATGACACCCCGGTCAATTTCACCGTACAGCTTCACCTGCACCTTGTCGCTGCCAGATTTAATCTCTAACGCGGAAGCACTTGCTACACTAAGCAGTAACGATGCGCTGAGTACGGTGAGTGTTGCTTTTGTCTGATTGTTCATCTCTTCACTCTCTTTTGTTACAGGTTATAATAAGCAAATTTTATTGCTCTGCTGGTTTCTCTTGCGCTGGAGCCTGTTCCTCAGCCGCAGCATCAAGAAAATCCTGTTTTGTTAGCTCAAAATCTGCATCATGTGATTCATCCACCTTGAGAAGTATAGTCATGTCGCCTTGATACGGCGGAGCAAAATCAAACTTGCCTTCCTCGTTAGTCTTACCTTCGAGGATTTTTTCTCCTTTATCATTGACCACAATGACTGTGCCATTTTGCACTTTTCTACCGCCGCCCATAAACGAGCCTTCAACATAGACTCGGCCTTTTTCTACATAGCACCAGAGAATGGTGGCATGGGCATAGGCAAGAGAGGCAATACAAGACAAGAGCAGCAAGGTAATGGCTGTTATCCGCAATGATTTTAGATTCCACATAATTTCTCCTTTTTCTGAACCCTACTTTAGTTTTTAGCCTGTTGGCGCATTTCGTAGGTAATAACTGAAAAGACCTTGAAACGATGTTTTTCATCCTGCCTAACCGCTTTATAGAAGTAGCATTCCTGACAAGCGGCTATTTTTTCTGCATAGCTTCCTTGTACTTCGCCTCGACAGAGCGTCCCAGGAATAACCCAGCAGCAGCGGCCAGCGTTTTTGCCATCATGAATACCGTTAGCTCGCTGCTCCAGTGCCGCCGGGCATACGCCACGCTCGGCAGTTTTGCTGCCTCCTGGCTCTAAACCACACTGCTCAATTTCCCAGCAATTCAATTTATTCTCTTCCATAGTTCAGGCACCCTATATGTAAAGTAAAAAAATTATACTTCTCCTTGATTTGGCCCACCTCGTAACAAAAGCGGTCGCAAAAACAGAGCACTATAAAAGAGCAAGCTGGAAACTACTGCAATCACTGCCCCGCTTGGTACTGGTAAAATGCCAGACAACAGCAGCCCAACGACCGTACTGATGGTAGAAAATAGCACACTTAGCCAGACAAAACAGCGCAGATTCGCAGAAATGAGCTGTGCTCCAGCAGCAGGAACAACGATCAGCACGAGCACCAAGAGTGAACCTATCAGCTTTAAGCTCGCAACAACCACTGTTGTCATCAGGACAACAAAGAGGTATTCGAGAAAGACCGGTGAGAGTCCCCTAGCTTTGGCCAAGGTTTTGTTAAAGCTGGCCAACATGAAGCGGTTGAAGTTGCAAGCAAAGAGAATACCAACCACTAGCGCAGATACAGCTAAGACAATCAGATCATTATCATTTAGGGTGATGAGGCTCCCAAAAAGGATGCCTTCAACCTGATGGATGTTGAATTGGCTGGTCACCAGAATCATCAGGATAATGCCAAGCCCAAGGGTTTGAGCCAGCACCACGCCGATGATAGTATCATTGGCCAAGTGCGTCCGGTTTTTGACAAAAGTCATGAGTAGGGCAACAATCAGGCAAAAGCCGTACAGTCCAGCATAGGTGCCATCCGCAGGCTCACCAAGCAAGAGGCCAATGGCCACACCACTCATGGCAGCATTGCCAATGGTCTGGGTGAAGAAAGAGAGCTTCTTGGTCACGACCACAGTGCCCACGGCTCCAAGCAGTGGCCCAATAATCAACGCGGCCAGTAAGCCACGAACCATAAAGGCGTGTTCAAAAATGGATGGCAGATAGCCTGCATTTGCCCAGTCTTTGAACAAATTGTAGATGTATTCCATAAGGGCTTATCCCAAGATTTTATACTGCTGCTGCAAATCAAAATGGGTCAAACCGTCCGGGCTGCCATCATAGAAAATGCTCCGGTTGATTGCTGTGACCCGGTTAGCAACGCGGGTGATCATATCCAAACTGTGGCTGACCATAAGGATGGTGATGCCGTGCTCGTCACGTAGCTTGACCAACATCTCTTCAAACTGACGAATACCAACCTCGTCTATATTACTTGCAGGCTCATCTAGCAAAAGTAACTCAGGCTTTGGCTCTAAGGCTTGGGCAAGCAGCACCCGGCGAAATTCACCACCAGAGAGCTGGCCGACACTGCGATCAATTAAGTGCGCGCAGTTGGTTGCAGTAAGGATCTGGGTGATGCGCTCACGCATAGCCCGGCGGCGACCAAGGAAGACCGGTACCTTTTTCAGCATCAGAAAGAGGAAATCAAAAACCGTGATTGGCACAGAATGATCAAATTCAAGAAACTGGGGCACATAACCAAGACGACAGCTTTCCCGGAAGAGAAAACGAATCGTCCCCTGATGAGGCATTCCACCCATGATGCTGCGCATCAAAGTGGTCTTGCCTGCACCGTTGGGGCCGGTCAGAGCATGGATATGCCCCTTCTTGACCTCTAAGTTGATGCGCTCAAGGATCCGGTTTCCTCGGAGAGTCACGGACAAGTCCTTGACCTCTAAGAGATTGGGTTGGGCGGTTTCGGTCACGGTTTTTCCTGTGCTTCTTTGGTAGGAGCAGGAAGATTCTGTTGCACCTGCTGGGCCGCCTTCTCCATTTGCTGTGACATCCGCTCAGTCATCTGCTTTTGTTGGATATCCGGCACAGCCTGCTGCATCTTCTCCTGCATAGTACCCTGTACTTTTTGCGCTGTATCCTGCATCTGCTGGGTCATGCTATTCTGCATTTGCTTCTGCTGCATATCTGGCACCGCTTGCTGAACATTCTGCCGCATGGTCTCTTGCATTTGCTGCATCTTAGAACCCATGTTCTGCTGCATCATTTGTTGCTGTACGCCCGGCATTTTGTTCTGGAGATTCCCCTGCACAGCTTGGCGCATCTTTTCTTGCATGGTCTGGGCATTGTCCTGCATCTGTTTGCTGATACTTTCCTGAATATTTGCAGGAGCAGTTGCCTTGCCAGTTCCTGCCACCTCATTCAGGGCAGTGACAATGGTATCTAGGTTCTGTTGCATGCTCTGCTCAAAATGTTCCTTTGTGTATTCACCATTAGAGATGTGTGAGAGCGCATAAAGGCGGCAGCCAGTTTCTTGATAAATAATGTCTACATATTTCTTTTCATAATCCAGCTCGCCAAAGAGGATATTTACGTTGGCCTTTTTGATGCGCTTGATTGTGTCTTGGAGCTGTCTGGCACTGGGGCGAACACCATGCCGAGGCTGGACCACGGCACTGACATCAATACCCAATTCCTGAAACAAATAGGAATAGCCGTCATGCACTGTCGCGATATGAGCTTTATTGAGGTCTAAACCCTCAAGCCGTTTCAGGGTATCAGCCAGCATACTACGGAGTTTGGTCGAATAGGCGCGCAGGTTCTGATTGAACAGGGCAGCCTGATCAGGGCAGAGTTTGGTCAAGCTGCGGTTGATGTACTGCATCTGCTGAATCGCGCCAGTGATAGCAATATAGGTATGACTGTTGTAGGAAATCTTCTGCTCACCTTCAAAGGCATAGTGTTTTTCGCCAAAGGCAGGAAGCAAGGGCAGTCCTTTGCTGGTGTTAATAATTGTCAGGTCAGGATTATCAATCGCCTTCAGCATGGGTTTGACAAACTCATCATGCCCTACACCGTTTACCACCACTGCATCTAAGCCTTCAAGTCGCTCCATGTCAGAAGCTACAGGTTGATAGGAATGCGGATCCACGCCCGGAGGAATCAGCGGCACCACCTCAGCAGCATTGCCAACAATATTCTTCACCCACGAGTAATAAGGATGCAAGGTTACGCCAATTTTTAAGTTACACGAATTTTCCTCAGCATGGACAGTGACTTGGCTGAACAAGAGGATGATAGTAAAGGCCACCAGAAAGCGTGCTGTTCTGATCATGAAATGTTCCCTTGAAAGATAGAAAAAAAAGTAAAAAATCGACGGATGCGAGGCTGTTTAGTTAATTTGCTCTTCGGAGTTTGTGTTGCTACTGACAATCCATTTCCAGCCGCGTTGTTCCAATGGGCCTTTAGGATAAGCAGCATTGTGTTGATTGAACCAGATCTGGGCCGCAAAATGACTGTCCTGCCCTTTATCCTGCTGGGCTACAGAGTAAGGATAGCTACCTTTGCGTTGATCTATGATGCGCAGGATAAAGCTGTTCTCCAAGGGATCAGCACCTGTCTTTTTACTGCTGCCGTAGTAATCGACCCAGCTGGCTCCCTGTTGCAGTTCCCAAGTGAAGCAGCCACGCAGTCCAGCAGGCAGGAATCTATCTACAAAAGGAGGCAGGCTTTCTTTCTGGAGGGTAGCAATGCTGGGCCACTGTCCTTCTGCTTCACGGAGCCAGGTGATGCTATCTACAGCACTGAGCAGCGAGCGGTACAGCACCGGAGCTTGATTTTTTAATTTGATGTCGCGGAGCTGATAGGATGGCAGTTCTTCACGACCATGCTTAGGCGCAACTTGGACGAACCGTAAGCCGGCAAACAGGAGAACCACACAGATTGCAACGGCCAGTCCCAAGGTTTCTCGGCCTGCGGCCAACGGAGGAACGACAAGTTCTTTTACTGGAAATGCGTCTTTACTCATAGTTCAATTATTTTAATGCCAGTTATTACTATAAACAGATACGTATCACTATTTGGAAGATTAAGCAACTTTTTTTTGTAATATATGGAGAAAAAAAGGCAGGCCAAGGTACCACAAAAAGCCTCCCTCTTCAATCCTAAGTGCTTGGGACAGATCGTCCTAAACAGGTTCGTGTGTTTTTGCGTTAAGACATAAAAAAACAGGAACACCGAGGAGAGAGTGAAGATCGCTCTCCTGCGGTGTTCCTGTTTTTAAGAGTACTACAAGAGATTAGAAGCGGAAGCGCAGGCCACCACCAATCCGGCCATACTCATCTAACTCGTCCAGCTCGTCAGTTGCAGCCCTACCCTCGACAAAAAGAGAGATATTTGCTGTGCTTGGTGTGCCAGAAAGGCGAACTCCAAGCTCTGCAATCAGGTCTGCGCCGCTGTCCTCGCTCGGAATATCATCCTCACCAGAGGTCATCCATGCGCCAATACCAACCGCCATGAAGAACGGTGATGGAACTAAGCCTTGGCGAGAGCATTGGACGAAGTTATATTGGAGGAGAAAATCCATGACAAAGGCATCTGCTCCTGCATCACCGCCTGCCTTAGCCGCTCCACCAATAAGAGCAAGGAAAGAGAATTGCGGATGAAAAGCATATTCTACGCCTAATCGACCAAGGCCGTAATCTGCATCCTCTTTCTGGTTGAGATAGCTTGCGTCAGCAATGAAATGGAAATCTGAACAGCAAGAAGCAGCAGCTTGTACTTCTTTGATTTTTACTACTTCCTTAACTACTGGACGATCCACATATTTGACAACAGGCTTATCAACATACACGGTTCTTGTTGGGCCAGGTACTTCCCTGACCACCTCTTTGATGACCGGTTTATCAACATACTTGATCGTCTCAACCGGCTTATCCACATATTTAATTACAGGCTTGTCAACATAGACTGTTTGGGTTGGCCCAGGAACATTGACCGGACGATCAACGTATTTGATTACTGGTTTGTCAACATACACGGTTCTTGTTGGGCCAGGAACCGGAACATTAACCGGACGATCAACATACTTGATCACCTCAACCGGCTTGTTAATATATTGGGTTGGCCCAGGAACCAGCTTTGTAATAACTCTAGGCTCACAGGGAGGACATTCAGGACAGGACGTTGTTATTGGTGGGACAGTGACATTCCTTAAGGCTAGGTTGCCGCAAGCCAACGGGATGGCAAAAGTATAACGCCGTCCGTTTTTATCGATAAAAAATTCAAAAACTGACAGTGGAGCCTTTCCACCCCAAGTAACATCTCGTGCTACTTTTACTGGGCCACGGCCATTGCTGCGGAAGAGCATCCAGTCAATGTGTTGGCCGGGTAGATACGCAATAACAGAAATCTGTGTTTGAGGATAACGCTCAATATAATCCCGAACCAAGGGAAACAGGTCAGAATTACCAGCCGCAGCCATACCTGCTTGAATGTCGTTGCTACGTTCTCTGATCATCGCTTTCAGATCATCCACGGTTGCCAATGGTGCTGAAACCGGATGCCGACCGACAGTTCGCAAGGTACTTGCTTCAACTACGCCAACGCCAGCTGATGCGGTGAGCAAGGCCAGCACTGCGGTAGAAATCAAAATTTTGGTCTTCATTTGCTTCATCTCCTTTTGTGTATTTCGTTTTACAGACAGGCTTACTCCCGTCTGTCACGATCTCATTTTCTCATTTTAGACTGGAAACTCTTCTCTGCCGATTAGTGCTGCGCCTACAGCATTGCCTACTTCATAATGCTCTGGAAAACTAACTGTCGTATGGAGTCGTTCTGCCACGGCTGGCAAAAAGCAGCGTGAGGCAGCACCAATACCAATAATGGGGATTTTTACAGCTACCTTAAGGGAAAAGTAGGGATTATCTTTGCTGGTCAGAAAGGGAGCTGTTTCGCTTGCTGGCCACGCTTTACGAGCTAGATAGTCAAGAATGATCGTTTCAATCGTCTGCTCTGCTTCAGCCACTACGCGAAGACAAAAACTTTCTACATCCATTTGTAACTCTTTGGCCAATACTTCTGCGCCTCGCACGGCCTGCTCGCGATTGCCGATATCGAGTCTCCCTAGAACATGCAGGGCATCAGTTGGCGTAAAGCCAATCATACTGATATGCTGGCAGTAGGTCAAACGTTCGAGCCACTTCTCTAGCAGTACACCAGACATACCAATCTGAACCGCTAAGGTTTCAGGGTTAGCAGCTCCATACTCAACCAGATTGCTAAGAATTTCGTCATGGGAGGCTGTCTCTTCGTCCAGTCCTTCAGTTGGCATGACTAACGAGTTACGCAGGCCACAGCCAAGCCAGTCTGCCGGATCAGGCAGATCAGCAGTCATGGCCAAGGGTTGCACCCGTACTGGAGCCAACCGGAGCTTGGTTTGCCCTTGTTCCACATGGCAAATAACGTGTGAGTCACCACCGCCGCCAGCAGTATACATATCAATAGCTTCAATATGCGTCCGCCACTGGCCAATTTGACAGCCTTCTCTGCTTAAGACTGGCATTCCATTGCGAATCATACAGACATCTGTAGTTGTGCCGCCAACATCAACCACTAAAGCAGTTTGCTCTCCAGCAGTGCAACCAAAACGGGCGGTGGCTGCTGGACCGCTGGCTACTGTGATTGCTGCCCGCTGCACAGCTTCATCAAGACCCGCCCCCCTACCATTGCCGCAGATGATGGTCACTGGGCAGTTGAGGCCAGCCTTGAGCATGGAAATTTGCACGGAGGAGAGAAAGCCAACCATGAGTGGCATTAAGCGGGCGTGCAGGCAGGCCGTAGCTGCTCTAGCGTGCATCCCAGGACTACCGCTCACCTGATGCGAGCAAAAGACTGGTTTGGGGTCAAGAATGGCAATGGCTTCTTCAGCAACCAGTTCGTGGGCTGGATTTTTGATCGACATTGCGCTGCACACGGCGTAGCTATCCACCTCACCCCGGATGGCCCGCACCGAATCCACCAGCCCTTCAAGGTCAAGCGGTTCCTCCTCCTCGCCGGTGATTTTGTGGCCGCCTTTCATAAAAACGCTGGCTGTTACTGGCAGTTTAAAATGGCGGACATGGCCAAAGACGAGTAGACCAACCCGTGCTCCTCGTCCCTCAACGACAGCATTCGTAGCTAAGGTCGTAGACACCGAAAGTCGGTTCACCGCTTCTGGAGAAATGCCAGAGTTTACTAAGAGTCGCCCTAGCACTCGGCCCACACCAATGCCTAAATCATGATGGGTGGTTGGTTCCTTGGCCCAATGTATCACCTTGAGCGTGGAATTGCTGATCAGCACACCGTCTGTGCAGGTGCCACCTGTGTCAATGCCGATACAGTAATGCTCCATCTCGCCGCCTGTCTTTGCCTTGTCCTGCTAGAAAATTATTTGGAAACTTTAAAAAGAGCTATTTTAAACCGCTGGCTATGGAATGTCCAGAGCGGACTGCACTAGAGGTAACGACAGGTTATGCTTTTTCGCATAAAGTGTACAATGGAATCTTACTGAGAGCCATTTTCTTAAAATGATTGCATTAGCCTACCTATCCATTGTATGATTTTGTCCGCGAGAATAACGCAAACAATTTACTCTGTTGAACAGACAAAGGAATCAAGACATGAGCCAGTTGATCGAGTTTTACGACACTACCCTGCGAGATGGCACCCAAGCTGAAAATTTCAATCTTTCCGTTGATGACAAAATTAGAATTACTCAACAGTTGGACAAGCTCGGCATTGACTTCATCGAGGGCGGCTGGCCTGGTTCTAACCCGCTCGCAGTCGAGTATTTTGAAAAGATGAAGGGCATTGAGCTACACCATGCCAAGCTGTCCGCTTTTGGCTCTACCCGTCATTTTCAAAATCCACCAGACAAAGACCCGAACCTGCAAGCTCTGTTGGCGGCGAAAACTCCAGCAATAACTATCTTTGGTAAAAGTTGGGATATTCATGTCCACGATGCCCTGCGCATTCAGCTGGAGGACAACCTGCAAATCATTGAGGACTCGCTTTCCTTCCTGCGGCCCCATGTCAAGCACCTGATCTACGATGCCGAGCATTTCTTTGACGGCTTTAAAAACAATCGGGAATACTGTTTAGCGACCTTGGCGCAGGCGGTCAAAGGCGGAGCAGAGACGCTCGCCCTCTGCGACACCAACGGCGGCACCCTGCCGCATGAAATTCCGGTAATCATCGAGCGGGTCAAGGAGTTCCTGCAAGAGCTGGGCAGCACAGTCAAGATCGGCATTCATCCGCACAACGACTCAGAAACCGGGGTGGCCAACGCCCTGCTTGGCGTGTCGCTCGGCGTGCGACAGGTGCAGGGGACGATCAATGGCTACGGTGAACGCTGCGGCAACGGCAACCTGACCTCAATCATCCCGGCAGTGATCTGCAAGATGGGACTGGAAGCGGAAGTGGGCAAACACATTGACCAGCTATACTTTACCTCCCGTTTTGTTAATGAGCTGGCCAATCTGCCGCACAACCGTTATCAGCCTTATGTGGGCGAATCCGCCTTTGCCCACAAGGGTGGCATTCATGTCAGCGCGGTGCAACGCAATCCGATCACCTATGAACATATCAGCCCGGAAAAGGTAGGCAATGTCCGCCGCATTCTCATCTCAGATCAAGCGGGCAAGTCGAATGTTCTCCATAAGGCAGTCAAGTACGGCCTGAACTTGCAGCCGGACGACCCGGCCATGAGCAAAATTATCCGCGAGCTGAAGGAGCTGGAGAATCAGGGCTTCCAGTACGAAGGGGCAGAGGCCAGCTTTGAGCTGCTCATGCGGCGGGCTATGGGCATTGAACAGCAGTTTTTCACATTGGAGAGCTTTCGGGTGATGAACAGCAAGCGGCTTATTGATACTTCCTCGCTGACCGAGGCCACCATTCGTTTAACTGTGGACGGTCAAGAAGAACACACCGCCTCGCTTGGTGACGGCCCAGTCAATGCTTTAGACAAGGCCATGCGCAAGGCATTGATTTGCTTTTATCCTCGCTTAGAAGAGATGGAGTTAGTTGATTACAAGGTGCGGGTGCTCTCTGGCGAACATGGCACCGGGGCTAAGGTACGGGTGCTGATTGAGAGCCGAGATGCAAGCAGTCAGTGGGGCACCGTGGGCGTGTCCATCAACATCATTGAGGCGAGCTGGCAGGCTTTAGAAGATGCAGTCAACTACAAGCTGATGAAGGATGCGAGAGAGAGGGGATAATTTTTCGACAAGCACCCTGTATGACTGAATTCCATGAGATTCTTTAGAAAAGAACGGACGGCCTCTGCTGTTTTCGAGGCATAGATTCCCATATAAACCCATCGTTATATCAGTATGAACGAAGGAAGCCTAGCTTGTAATCCTTGAATGTTTTTAGCTGCTTTTTCTGTTTCGCCTCTTCAGGTTTAAAATTCCGTGCCGCCTCAGATAGCGGTCAAGGGCGGAGCGCGACATCTCAGGATATAACAATTTCCGCACAACAACAAGGAGATCGTCTATGGAGAGGAGCAGTGTTGTCCGCAGATCAATGACGACCGCGTCATGGGAAGGCGTGAGACTCGTGTTCAAATTATGTGGAGTGTGCGAATAATCCTCAACCGTATCGCGCCGTTTCCACTTGCGGACCGTGTCTCTGCTGATGCCGTATTTCACTGCCAGTTTCCGTTCAGAAAGTTCAGATTGCTGAATTTCCCGACGGATTGCAGGGGGCACTCTTTTATGCAGTGTGTAGTGTGATGTTCATGATGACAAACCGGGCTGTTCGTGTTCTAACAATCTTGCTGATCCGTGCTCGAAACAACGGCCAGCTCCTTTCTGGTATATTATCATGCGGGTCTTGATACCTATATAAAAAATGCCTAGTCTCTTCTCAGACTAGGCACAAAATCTATTCGGTTTAGAAAAAAAATTAAGGCCGCGCAAGGACAAAATCTGTCCGACGATTCAGGCTATAATCTGATTCTTCCGAACCAAGGAACAAGGGTCGCTCTTCACCAAAAGAAACAGCTTTTATCCGTGCAGCGTTAATCCCCAAATTAACCAAATATTTTTTGGCATTCATTGCCCGCCGTTGGCCCAAGGCAAGATTGTATTCGTTTGTGCCCCGCTCATCGCAGTTGCCTTCAACAATTACCTTGCTGGCCGAGTTCTTTTTTAGGTATTGGGCATTGCCTTCCATCTTTGGAATCTGATTATTACGTACTGTAGATTGATCAAAATCATAATAGATCGACTTCATCTGCAATGAGGAACGACCATTTTTCTTTTTATAGGCAGCGGGTTTATCGTCATTGGCAAAAATAGACGATTTTTCATTAGGCTTACTGCCTGCTGTGAGTGGTTCTACCGCTGGGCCAGCCTGCTGTTGATCTGCTCCTTCAGTTCCGGCATTGAAACTATCAGTACCTGGTGCGGCAGGAAGACTGTCAAAAACAGAATAATCGCCGCCGCTATCAGCAGCCCGGTCACTGGGTTGTTCTGCTGCGGCACCATCATTTGCAGCATAATCATAATAGGTATTTGCAGCGTCACCATCAGGCTTCGCAGATCCTGTCTTTTGCTGATATGGTTCTACTGGTTTGGGACCGCAACCAGTAAAGAATGACAGGGGTAGAGCCATGCAGGCACAGAGCAGCAGGCGGGTCATGCAAGTATTCATGTAAAGTCCTCTGGATTGGTTGTTGCGCATAAAAGAATAACACCCTTGTCTAAAATACCTTTTTCCAGTAGTCAGCGTCAAGAAAAACATGGTTTTGACTGTACAGCCAGAGAAAAAGAATGCTGTGCAGAATACCGTTTTTTCGTAGCCTCAAGAGATTAAGCTGTTGACGAAGAGCGGCTCAAGCTGTAATCATCAGTTAATAAACTTATCTGCAAGACAGCATTCCTCCGGCAGATAAATTCTCAGTCACTAAAACATAGTCCAGCTATGACAGCCGACCAGCCCAAAATTCTTTTTCTTGGCTCGAATGTCCGCATCACGAACCTACCCATTAAGGAAGTCAGTCTGCTCGAAGAAGGCAGTCTGCCTGCATATGGGTATAATCCAGGTGATAATATCGCCTTACTAGCAGGACCAGTGACTATTGAAAAGGGTAGATTGGAACAATGCCTGACTTGGTTGCAATCTTATCTAACTGAAACAGGACTATATCCTCAAGTTAGCTCCCTATCCTACGGCGCAGAACGGCAAGTCTATCAAATGTTCCGGCAGCGACGGAGCCGGACAGTCGGGCTAAAGGAGGGCTGGTTTATGATCAAACAGCTCTTGCCCGCTGAGGAACGGGAGGCTGGATCACCAATTTTTTCTTTTAGTGAATACGAGTATGCTGTTATTGGTGGCAACAACGGCATGGTGCTGATCGATGACTCTGGAGTACCACCGCAGATCTGCGATGAGATGATCGAGCTGAACCCTGATATGTGGTGTATTGCTTTAGGTATCTCCGTGGCTCATTGGCAGCAATGGGCCAATCTGCTTGGCGAACGCTTCACACTTTTTTGCCGCCTTTCAGATTTAGAGACAACGCGGATGGAGATGGATTCCTCAGTCAACTGGGAAACTATTGTCGCCATGTGCCTACGCGCCCTCCGTACACCAGAAGTGGGGCTTTGGGATAGCCGCTGTGGCAGTTTTCTCTGCCATATTGTTATTGAGATGTTTCCCCATGCCATTCTTTATGTTGGCCCAGAGGCTATCTTTTTCCGCTATCGGAAAGGGAGCTTGCCAGAAAAAAGCTCCTCCAGAAAGCGAGGTTCTGTACCTTGTTATGATTCTATGGTTACAGCCATGCTGGCCATGCGTGCTTTGGATAACCACGGCGTAGATTTTTGCCGCCAGTCCTTTTTTGACTTTTCAGGACAGGTGCTCCATAACTGGAAACAATTAGATGAGCATGGCTATCATTTTGACAACGGGTTACAGTTACCGCCCCTGAGCTGCCATATAGACTGCCGAAACGAGTCAGCCTGTGACTGCACTCATCAGGCTAGTATTACTGCTGACCCAACCTTTATCGAGCTTCCTTATTTCACGGCTGAATTTGATCAGGCCCTCGAACTGGCAGCGGCTCAGGCGTGGGGAGAAAAGAAGAAGGCTGCTCTACGCTCCTTTTTCCGCCATAGCTACACCTATCCGTATCCTGTAGAAGACACGGTCGCCGGTGGAACCCGTCTTGGCTATATTGATGTCATTATGTCTGTGCTGCACTGTCTCAAAGAGGAGGTAAACCGAGGCACTGGCTTTGATAGTCTGCCAATCTTTCAGATTGGTCACCTGCGTACCACAGACCCAGCAGAGATTGATCCAGTGATCACTTTGCATCAGATTATGGATTCCTATGTCTCCAAAGAATCAGTGCTCCGTCCGCTCTGTATTGGTGTATTTGGTCCACCTGGCTCTGGTAAATCTTTTGCTGTCCGGCAGGTTGCTGATGTAATTTCCAAGGGGTATAGCAATAACCCGTTTGTCTTTTTTGAGTTCAACCTGACCCAGTTTGCCAGCCCAGATGAAATCAATGCTGCTATTGATCCAGTCCGAGCTTCAGTAGCCCAAGGCAAGGTGCCTATTGCTTTTTGGGATGAATTTGATTGCCGCTATGGTGGTCATGAGTTTGGTTATCTCCGCTATTTCCTGCCAGCTATGCAAGACGGTGTTACTTATGTGCATGGTATTCCTTATCATATTGGAAGAGCTATCTTTGTCTTTGCGGGTGGGGTCAAGGCAAGCTGGGAAGGCATGGAAAAGCTACTGACACCTAAGAAACAGAAAGAACTTCAGCTCGCCAAAACCTTGAAGATCCCTGATTTTATGAGTCGTCTGCGCGTGGTGCTAGATATTGATGGCATTGAGGTGCCAGAGTATCTACTTAAGGACGCTACCTCTGAAGAGGATTTGGATGAGCTACGCCGGGTACTGCTTAAGCGAGCTTTTATTATTGCTCATCAAATGCAAACCCATTGGAAAAGCGCGGCCCGGAAAACCTCTGGTCTTCTTCTCCGTCTGCTTTTGGCAGAGTACAAGTTTGGTGCCCGCTCTATTGAAGCAGTCATTGAAGCGAGCCGGGCCTCAGATCGTCTTGTTTATGGCCTGCCAGAGCTGATTGCACCCTCTGCCGCCCGAATTCATGCAAGCTGGCGAGCAGATTTAGAACGAAAAATAGATCAATTCCGTAAGGAAAAGGGGCTACGCGCTGTCTGGTAGTTGGCAAGCTGGGTGCGTTAAACTTCCCTTCTGCTGCTGAGAAAGGTTGCAGTCACGTGTAGAATTGTGGTATCTAGGCAGTCTGCTTCTCTAAAGTTTAGGAGACCGTCTTTTTTGGGTGCCATTCCTGTCCAAGAGCATGGAAGTTAAAACCAACATTATTGCTAGATCACACTCTGCTTTTCCTTTCTTTGCCTTGTTTGCCATTGGGCTGGGACTCTACCTTATCAGCCTATGTAATAATCTTCTTTTTCACACCTTAGCCGAATTCTTTAGCGTCACAGTTGCTAGCGCAATCTTTATTTTTTCTTGGAATACCCGTCAGATTCAAGATAATCATTTTTTTCTCTTCTTAGGTATTGCCTATCTCTTTATTGGCATGCTTGATTTGGCGCATTGCCTGTCTTACAAAGGCATGGCCATCTTTCCTTGGATTGAGAACGAAGATCCATCCAGTCAGCTCTGGGTTGCGGCCCGTTGTATGGAAGGCGGCTCGTTACTCCTGTCTTTTTTCTTTCTTCATAGAAAACTGAACGAATACTTAGTTTTTTTGGTGTATTTGCTGATTAGCACCTTGGTATTACTGGTCATTTTTGCCTGCCCTATCTTTCCAGAATGCTATTCTGAAGGCATTGGTCTCACTGCCTTCAAAAAAAATAGTGAATACCTTGCTATTTTTTTACTGGTCAGTTCGCTCCTGCTGCTGCAAAAAAACCGTACCTGTTTTGATCCCCATGTTATGCGGCTCATGCAGGCGGCAATCCTCCTCACCATTGCGGCAGAACTCTTTTTTACTAAGTATGTAACAGATTCTGATCTTGCTAATTTTGCTGGCCATTGTTTTCGTATCTTTTCCTTTTACGCTATTTACCGGGCTGTGATAGAAACTGGCCTGACTCAACCTTATAATATGCTGTTCCGGGAGTTGAATGCGCATAGAGCAGAATTAGAGGGTAAGGTACAAGAACGAACCGCCGCCCTCCAAGCAAGTACAGACAGTCTCCGGGCTGAGATTACAGAACGACAGAAGGCAGAGGAAGAACTGCTTTGGGAACTCTCTGTGAACAGAATTTTGACAGAAGTTTCAGACGCTCTTATTTCGCGTTCGTTTTCCATAGAAGAAACAGGCGAGCTGATTGCCAAGGCCGCTCGTGAGCTAACTGCTTGTGATCTAGCTGAAATAGTTTTAGAAGGAAGTGCCACAGGTAGCCAGTTCTGTCGGAGTGCAGTGCATGTCCCAGCCCGTCTTGACAACAGAATGGTTGGCCGAATCGTTCTAACAGGCAAACAGGAAGGACTTAATGCCCATGATTTTGCGGCAGTAGAGCGGCTGGCTGCTGTGTTTGCCCTAGCTGTCCAACGGCAACAGATGGAGGAATCGTTAAACCGAAGCGAAAGCAAGTATCGGAGTTTGTTTAATGATGCACCAGATATGATCCATATTATTAACCAATCCAGAACTATTGTTGACGTTAATCCTGTGGAAGTGCTGACCTTGGCTTGTGCGAGAGAAGAAGTGATTGGTGCACCGCTGCTGAACATTATTCATCCTGATTTTAAAGACAAAACTGCTTATTCCTTGGAACAGATTTTTTTAACAGGAACCTCTATAAAAAACTACGAGACAGCCTTGATTTCTAAGACTGGTGAACAAGTTGATGTGGAAGTCAGTGCTGTTCCTCTTGTAGAAAAAGGCAAGGTTGTTTCTGTCCGAGCCATTATGCGTAATATTACTGAGCGAAAAAGGGCAGAGTTAGAAAAGAGGAAACTAGAAGCCCAGCTTCTTCAGATGGAAAAAATGAAGGCTCTTGGCACACTTGCTAGCGGCATTGCACATGATTTCAACAATATTCTTGGGCCAATTCTTGGCTACACGGATATGGCGATAGAAGCTCTTCCTGCGGACTGCGAGATAAGCCCTTGGTTGCATGAAATACGACGAGCTGGATGTAGAGCGAAGGAGTTAGTGCGTCAGATACTTGGTATTAGTCGAAAAACAGAGCAAGAGCTACAACCTCTGCGTATCCAGTCGATTATCAAAGAAACTCTTAAACTCCTGCGTTCCTCTCTGCCAACCACTATTGAAATAAAAAAACAGATTGATTCTGCTTGCGGAGCAGTACTGGCTGATCCAACAAGGATCCATCAGGTAATCATGAATCTCTGTACCAATGCCTATCATGCAATGCGAGAACGTGGTGGCTTGTTAGAGGTGTCTCTGCAACAAATTGAGCTAACAGTAGACAGCTTACCAGCCCATACTACTCGCCTCATGCCTGGTTTTTATCTCCGGTTGGAAGTCCGGGATAGCGGCAGGGGCATCCCAGAGGAAATGCTAGAAAAAATCTTTGAGCCATATTTTACCACTAAGGACAAAGGTGATGGCACTGGTTTAGGATTGGCCTTAGTGCAGAGCATTGTTTTTGATTTTGGCGGCGATGTAACAGTATGCAGTGAATTAGGAAAAGGTTCTCTTTTTCAAGTGTATCTACCGGTTATCAAGACAGAGGAGGAAGATACACAACAAGAGCAAAGCGCACCATTGCCTCTTGGTACAGAAAGTGTCTTAGTTGTAGATGACGATTCCAGTTTTGCTGGGGTAACCAGTAGTATTCTCACCAGTCTTGGTTATCAGGTTACAGTGCTGCATTCTAGCGCAGAGGCTTTTGCCGCCTTTCAACAAGAACCAGATCGTTTTGATCTGATCTTAACCGACATGACCATGCCACAGATGACTGGAGCAGAGCTGGTCCGAGAAATCCTTGCTCTGCGTCCACAAATAGCAATAGTGCTTTGTACGGGATTCAGCGAGCTGATTGATGAGCAGAAAGCAGTTGAGATAGGAGCACATGCTCTTCTCATGAAACCATTCCATAAACAAGAGTTGGCTCGGACGGTCCGAGATGCCTTAGAGCAAAAATGTAGTAAAGAAAAAATATCATGGAGGCCCATTGCTTCCGCAGGAGGAACATCATGATTGTCGAGCTTATCAAATCAGATCGAACCTGTAGACAATTCTGCTCAATAACACATTTTCTTGGATAAGGAGTTTCTTGTGAGACAGACACGTTGTGCTTGGTCGGTCATGCTCTTGTTTTTCCTAGCAGCTTGCCCAGCAACAGGATTACCTGAGAGCCAAAAAAAGGATACTCCAGCAATCAACGCAGAAAACAAACTGCTGATCAAATACACCGCGCCCTTTCGCCAGATTACCTTGACACCAGATTTCTCTCTTGTCGATATTGAAGAAACAGCGGAATATGATAATCCGGTTTCCGCAGAGCCGTCGAAAACAACCAAGACGGAGAGAAGAGTTCAGGTTACTGAAAAAGATGCGAGGAACCTACTAGGGTTTATTCGAGAAAACAAATTTGGCCAGCTCAAAGATGCTTACGGTGCCAATCCAGAGGAGCGCAGTTATCCGCACAGCATCCTTGTTCAGGATGGAACGTGGAAAAAAGAAGTAATCTGTCGCAGTAGTCCAACGGCAGAAGCCTGCCCAGAGGTATTTATGAAGGTGGAAAACAAGATCATTGAATTTGCACACAAGGCCGTTCAACTCAACACAGGAGAATGACAGATGAAAGTCGTAAAACCACTACTCGTTATATTGGTCTTGCTGCTCTTTGCGAGTGCAGCGACAACAGCTTGGGCAAAGTCTGAAGACCGCAGACGACAAGCAGCAGAAGATGGAATCGAAACAGGCGGCTGGCAAGTTGCCTACAGCGATGAAATGACAGAGGATGATGCAGCACAGGGTATGGTTGCGCCGGGCGTTTCCATTTATACTGAACGCGGCTCAAGAGGTATGGGTGCAGTGCATGATTGGGCAGACTCACTGGTCCGCCAAGCTCTAGCTTTGCTGCCAAGACGTGTAGTGCGCGAGCTGGATAGAAAAGAGGAGTTTCAGGCACGAAGATTTACTGTTCGCACCATACGAGAGCTACTCCGTAGCCAAATTGCTGGCGAAGAAATAATGGAATTGGGAACGCTGGAAATCAAGGCGGGCCTGATGGAATACAGGTCTAAAGATCGTAGCAGAAGAGGGGACAGAGATCGTTGGGAAAATAGACGGCGATCGGAACAAATCTTTGTTCCCTATGTTGGAATTCTGGCAAAAGATGGAAGACCTTCCCATCGCTGGAATCGGGATGATCGTGATAAACGGCATAGTGGTAAATGGACTTTGCCTGACGATTCGGAAGACGATTCTCCAGTAACTATTCAGGAATCATTTGTTTTCCCTCCTGTTGTCGGACAAATACTACCGCATCAGGTAGATGCAGCCGAGGTTTTCAATGGTTTATCCTTGGCTAATACTGCTCACCAACTCGACAAAAAGCGATGGAAATGGACGGCTTATATTGATGGACCAACATCTTATTTGCAGCGGATCAGTTCAGTCATCTATTATCTCCATCCATCCTTTAACCCCAATGTGCAACAGGGTGACAGCTCTAAACCGGGTCACCCTATAACTGCTACCGGCTGGGGCGTGTTCCAACTTCGAGCTGAAGTTACCCTTGACGACGGGAATAAACGTATTTACGAACACATGCTGCAATTCTAAATCGGGCTGCGGTGGCAGGAAGAGTTAACCTGCTGCCGCTTTTTGTTTCGGTTATACATAGAGAGATAAAGCACATGAACAAATATCTGGCAGTCACCCTGTTGAGTGTTGTTTTCCGATAACAACCATGCTGAAAACCTCTTTCAGCGTCCAAGTATGGTCTGTCAGGCCCGCCGCCATTGCCGGTGTGCGCGGCAGCCATTTCAGCCCGAATTTTTCTTCAGCATTCAGCCGCAGGGTTTTCATAGGCTTGATAAAATTATAATATATGTCATCCAGCGC
>JAPEVH010000028.1 GCA_026645415.1 Candidatus Electronema sp. | reverse complement strand
CAAAACTCAAACCTTCACGTTCTTTGATTTCCAATACTTTCCGACGAAAATCCACTGAATAAGCCATAAGATTCAACTCATAGGATAAGAGTGTTTACTTGATCATTTTATACTGCTACAGCTATACCTGTTTGAGGTCTCGAAAATGATTAAACATGGAAATTCATCTGATGACTCAGCTCATAACTATGATTGAATATGGAGATGTACGTCTGTTTAAATGGAACAAAATTGGACAAATTTTGCTTAAATTGTCTGGTTTCGTTGTGCTCAAAAATATATACGCAACTAATATTCAATAATACATATTCAACATGACATCTGTAGATATGAACGATAACGAAAAGAAGCTATCATTTGAGTTGAAAGCTAAACAACTTGAAAATGATTACCTCAAAATGAAAGTTGAACAACAGGAGAAAGAAATCCAAATTATAGCATCTATTTTAATAGTAACATTAATTATTTTATTTTTCTTTCTGTATGCTAATTATAAATATGAAATGGAAAAAATTTACCAAAACACTATTTTTGTGGTAATTGCTGGGGGTATTTTTTTATTTTTTTACAAAATATATCCAAAAATGGCATCCATTATTTTTTGTAGTTTTTTTATATTAGCTGCGTATAAAAATGGTGGTTTTATATATTGGTCTTTGGGAATATTTTTTGCAATTTTATTTATATTTAATTTTTTTCAAAAAAATGATATATCCATTTAGTTCTGCTTGAGTGCAACAAAAACGGACAACGGAATTTAGCTGCAATCTCAGGCCATCTTTCCGCTTACATCGCCCCAAAGTCAATTGGAATTGCCCCCTTTCCCGCTTGAATCCACGTTCCCCATGCCCTTCATCGCCGACCTTCACACCCATTCTTATTATTCCCGCGCCACCAGCAAGGCCAGCACCCTGCACGGTCTGGCAGCTTGGGCGGCGATCAAGGGCATCGACCTTGTCGCCACTGGCGATTTCACCCATCCGGGCTGGTTTGCCCATCTGAACGAATATCTGGAAGCAGCAGAGCCGGGTCTATTCCGCCTCAAGCAGCCGCCATCTGCTAACGAACTCGCCGCGTTGCTGCCGCCGGGCCTGCAACCGGACTGTTCGCGCATCCGCTTCCTTCTCAGCGCGGAAATCAGCTCAATCTACAAGCGTGGCGGCAAGGTGCGCAAAATCCACAGTATCCTTTATGCCCCAGATTTTGAGGCTGTACGCCGGATCAACACTGTGCTGGCTGGAATCGGCAATTTGGAGGCAGACGGCAGACCTATTCTCGGCTTGGACGCGGAAAAACTGCTCGCCATTCTTCTTGAACAGGCACCAGAAGGTTTTTTTGTTCCAGCCCACATCTGGACACCGTGGTTTTCCCTGTTCGGCTCCAAGTCTGGCTTTGACAGCATTGAGGAGTGCTTCGGCGATTTGAGCAGTGAAATCTTCGCGTTGGAAACCGGCCTTTCCTCTGATCCAGAAATGAACCGCCATATTTCTGCCTTAGACCGTTTCTCGTTGATTTCCAATTCAGACTGCCACTCCCCATCTAAACTTGGCCGAAACTGCAATGTCTTTAATACAGAACTTGATTTTTTTGCCCTCAAGCAAGCTCTGCGCCAACCGCAGGATGCAGCAGGCAGGCAGCTTTTCCAAGCCACGATTGAATTTTACCCAGAAGAAGGTAAGTATCATTGCGACGGCCATCGCAAATGCGGGGTTTGTTTTGAACCATCCCAGACTGTGGCGACCAAGGGCATTTGTCCAGAATGCGGCAAACCGTTAACTATTGGGGTGCTGTATCGGGTGATGGAGTTGGCTGACCGGGAGGCTGCGCTTTGGCCGGACGGCTCGCCAGCAGTTCACAGCCTGATTCCTCTGCCAGAGCTGCTCGGCGAGTTGTTCAACTGCGGCCCAACCACCAAAAAAGTAGAGACGGCCTACGCCCGGCTGCTCAACGCCTTTGGTACAGAATTTCGCCTCCTCTTGGAAACACCGCTGCCTGACATTGCCGCAGTTTCGCCCCTCTTAACCGAGGCGGTGAAGCGGGTACGAGAAAAGCAGGTCATCCGCAAACCTGGTTTTGACGGTGAGTTCGGGGTAATTCGAGTTTTTGCCGAACAAGAACAAAGTGAATTTAGTGGTCAGATGAACCTCTTTGGTCTGAGTTCTGCCAAGCCCCGCGCCAAAAAAACGGCCAAGAAGACTGTCTTTCAGAAGTCTGAGAAAGTGCCAGTTGTACAGCAAAAGGGCAAAAAATCTCTCAATCCAGAGCAGCAGGCGGCTGTAGAAAGCGCGGCCCGAAAAATTCTCGTGCAGGCTGGGCCAGGAACCGGCAAGACACATACTCTTGTCCAGCGCGCTGTCCGTCTGCTCCATAACGGCCAAGGGCCAGTGCTGGTCATCACCTTCACCAATAAAGCTGCTGAGGAAATTCGCCATCGGCTGGCTACCGCTGTCAAAGACGAATTAGTTTGGGTAGATACCTTTCACGGTTTCTGCTTGCATTGGCTGCGAAAGCATAATCCTGACCTTGTGTTAGTTGGCCCGGAAATGCGACAGCGGATTTTCCTCCGCCAATATCCGCAACGTTCCGAACGTGAGCGAAATAAGCTCCAGCGGCAGGCAAGTCTCTTTCTTGCTGATCAATCAGCATTGCCAGAAAATTATGCTGACGCTGATCCGCTCCAGCCTTATTTCGTGTATCTCCGCCAGCACAGCTTGCTTGATTTGGATGAAGTGGTTCCTGCCTGCGTAGCTCTCTTGCAGCAAGATGCGAATTTTGCCGCCGAGCTGCGAGCTGCGGCCGCCCATCTTTTAGTAGATGAATTCCAAGATCTTAATGCAGCCCAGTATGAGTTGGTGCATTTGTTAACCGAGACAGCAGCAATTTTTGCCATTGGCGACCCAGATCAGGCCATTTACGGTTTTCGCGGTGCAAATCCGGCATGGTTCCGCCGCTTTGCCGAGCAAGAGCAGACGGAACATCATTACCTGACAGCTAACTACCGCAGTGGCACGACGATTTTGGCAGCAGCGGCAGCAGTGATTGCCAACAATTATCCGCCCGATGAGAAGCAAAGTTTTGCCAAGGCCGCAACGGAAAAATCCGCAGTGATCTATCATCATACCGCAACGACCGCTGTTGCTGAAGCTCGATTTGTTGCCGAGCAAATTCAGCAGCTCATTGGTGGCACCTCGCATCGAGAAATTGACCGGCTGGCTGCTGCTGAAGGTGGCTTGGCTTTATCTGAGATTGCTATACTTTGCCGAACAGCCCGGCAGATGCCGCTGATTGCCCAAGCCTTGGCTGAACGCACGATTCCCTGTCAGGCTGTTGATCTGCAACCTTTCTATTTGAATGGTGAAACGAAAATCCTTTATTACTGGCTTCTACTCGCCGCCGAAAAAATTGATCAGGCAGAGCTACTTACTCTTCTTGAGCGAGAGGAGATAAACAAACAGGATCTTGTTTTAGCCGAACAGATCTTAGCGGAACAAGAAAAGAGCAATTTTCCTTTTGCGGATCTGCTTGCTGCGGATTCCTTGCCAGAACAGTTGCGACACTGCCTTGAAAAAATAGCCGGATTTGCTACCAAGCTTGCTGATGAATCACCTGCCATTGCTGTTGATTTAGTCATTTCGCATTGCAAGTTAAACAAAGAAGAACCTGATCTTGTCCGCTTTCGCAATATGGCAATTTCTGCGGTATCCCTGCCAGCTTTTGCCGAGCATTGCCGCAGACACGAGAACAGCATTATTTATGACGAACGGGCTGAAGCGGTGCTGTTAGCCACGCTGCACGCGGCCAAAGGCTTGGAGTTCAAAGCCGTTTTCCTCACTGGCTGCGAGGAAGGCTTGCTGCCGCTTGCTCCGCGTACTACTCTTGAACCAGCAGCAGAGCTGGAGCATCTTGCTGAGGAGCGGCGGCTTTTCTTTGTCGGGCTGACCCGGGCCGCCGAAACGCTTTATCTCTGTAGCGCAGGAGAGCGACAGGGCTTTGCTGGTATTGAACAGCAAAAAGTTTCCAGCTTTCTTGCTGAAATCCCCGCAGAACTTCTGAATACTCCATCTTTTTTCAAAAGGAAAGCTAAGAAGAAAAGTCCGGGCAAACAGCTCTGTCTTTTCTGAGAACAAACCTTATCTAAAGCGACAGCAAGCTGAAATCCCGCTCTTTTTCCTTGGCAGTAAGTTCTTCTGTTTTGCATTGCCTCTTTGCCTTGCTGCTGGTAAACTGCATCTGTGTTATCCACCGCGCCAGCAGTTTGTAGCGGTGCTCCTTTGTTGGTCTCAGCGGCTCCTGCGGGAGCCTTTATTCATTGACAAAACGAATTTTTCCACAGGTGACATCGGATGTTTTCTCCGTTGAATTTTCTTTTCGGCTGGATGTCCAGCGATCTTGCCATTGATCTCGGTACAGCCAATACAGTTCTTTATGTCAAAGGTAAGGGCATAGTCCTGCGAGAGCCGTCCGTGGTTGCAGTGCGGCAGGATTCGCGCGGCAGTAGGGTGTTGGCTGTAGGTAGCGAAGCCAAGAACATGCTTGGCAAGACACCTGGGAATATTGATGCGATTCGTCCCATGAAAGACGGGGTTATTGCTGATTTTGAGGTTACTGAGGCTATGCTTCGCTACTTCATTAATAAAGTACATAATCGTAAAACCTTGGTGCATCCCCGCATTATCATTTCAGTGCCTTCTGGTATTACGCAGGTAGAAAAACGGGCTGTACGGGAATCTGCTGAGTCTGCTGGGGCACGTGAAGTCTATTTGATCGAGGAACCAATGGCAGCAGCAATTGGTGCAGATCTGCCAATTACTGAGCCGACCGCCAATATGATTATTGATATTGGCGGTGGCACTACTGAAGTCGCTGTAATCTCCTTGTCCGGCATTGTGTATGCTAAATCAGTGCGGGTGGCAGGCGACAAGATGGATGCTTCAATCCTCCAGTACATCAAACGCAAGCATAATCTAGCTATTGGTGAGCGCACTTCTGAGCAGATTAAAATCTGTATAGGCAATGTCCTGCCCAGCGAACCGTACGAAACAATGGAGATCAAAGGCCGGGATCTGGTTTCTGGTGTACCAAAAACCATTACTATCCGCTCCGACGAAATTCAGTCTGCTATTGCTGAACAGGTTGAGGTCATAGTTGATGCTGTACGCTTGGCCTTAGAAGTTACCCCACCAGAGCTGTCTGCGGATATTGTAGATCAGGGTATTGTGCTCACTGGCGGTGGTGCTTTACTGAAAAATCTGGATAAGTTACTTGCCAAAGAAACTGGTATGCCGATCATTGTTGCTGATGATCCCCTCTCCTCTGTGGTCTTGGGTTCTGGCAAGGCCCTTGACAATTTCAATATCCTTAAAGAAATTGCCATTGACTGATTTTTTCAGTTTTTGCCTATTTGGTGCAGATGCAGCAGCGTACTAACCACCGAAAGCGGCAGAAAGATTCAGGCGGCGGCTTTCGTTCCTTGCTACTTAGCGGGGCAGGATTGACTGTTTTGCTTATTTTTCTCGTCGTCTTATTTGGTAGCCAAGAGTTTGGCCCTGTATATAAATTGCTTCTTGATGCTGCTGGGCCACTGCAAAAGGTAGCTGCTCAGGTTAAAGCCCCTTTTCAAGCCATGAAGGAGCAATATCTTGATCTCCTTACGGTACGCGAAGAAAAGGAACGACTCTGGCAGGAGTTGCAAAAATGCCGAACTGCTGCCTATGCTAATCGAGGAGCAGTGGCCCTTAATGCCCGACTGCGCAAGTTGTTGGAATTTAAGGAGTCATCCGGCTTGCCTACAGTAACTGCCCGAATTGTCGGTAAGGATCCTTCCCTCTGGTTCCGAAGTGTGATTATTGACCGAGGCTTGGGTGACGGCGTGGACAAGGGAATGCCAGTCGTAACAGGCGAGGGGATTGTTGGGCAGGTGTACGCTTCTTCGTCTAATTATGCTAAGGTCCTACTAGCAATTGCTCCGTCCAGTGCTATTGATGTGCTGCTTCAGGATTCACGGGTGCGGGGTATTCTCAAGGGAACTGGTGGCAGCACCTTTAAACTGGAATATATTCTTAAAACCGTTGTCGTAGAAAAAGGTGACCATGTTGTAACCGCAGGATATGGTGGCCTATTTCCACCTGGTCTCCCTGTTGGTATAGTCTCTGAAGTTACCAAAAACCGACGGGGTATGTTTTTAGAGATCGAGGTGGTACCGGCAGTAGATTTCAGCACCCTTGAAAATTTACTGGTAATTGAGCAAAAGAAAAAGGAATTCAAGCAGCAGACCGAAACCAGCACCCCTTAACTTCCATCTGCTATAGATGGTGTCATGCTCATGCTGACCCTTATCTTCATCATCACGGGCTTACTGTTGGCCGCCGCCCAAACCACGGTCTTCATGCCTAATCCGCTCTGGCCTGCTGCTCCAGATTTATATTATATTCTGGTTGCGTATGCAGCATATCAATTTCGCCTTTGCCAGAGCATTGCTATTTTGTTGCCATTAAGTTGTGTGATGGATGTGTATTCTGGTACGGTAACAGGTATATATCCAGCAGTTTGCTGTTGCGGTTTTTTTTTACTGCGCTTTATGGCAATAAAAATGCCAGTCCGCAAATCGCTTTATCAACTTCCTTTAGCAGCAGTGAGTTATCTCTTTGTCTCGTGGCTGGAGGTTCTCTTATTAGAGTTACTGATCCCTGAAGCTGGGATTACTTGGTCATGGCCACCAATGCTCTTCCGCGCCAGTCTCGTCTATCTTTTCGCTTTCCCCCTTTTCCGTGGTTTTGATTTTCTCTACAGCAGTCTGAATCGCGGTATCTTGCCAAGTAGACCAGGGCATACAGAGGCTGGCAATCAGTTCCGCCAAGAAAGAAGACTACCGTGAAAAAGGGAAATCGCCGCCGGAGAAGACCGCAGGAAGAGGGGGAGCGACAGAGTAGTGGCAAGCCGGTCATCAGTCGGGTTAATGAGGACGAACTTGATTTTTACCGCCGACGGGCTATGTACTCATCAGGTGTACTCATTTTTTTCTTTGCGGTGTTAGCCGCTCGACTTTGGTATCTCCAGATTCAGCAGGGTGAAGAATACACACAGCTTGCTCGAAATAACCGAGTGCGTTCCTTGGATATTGCTGCGCCGAGAGGCAATATTATTGATCGAAAAGGTCGAGCCATTGTAACGAATCGCCCCTCATTCAATGTGGTCTGGGTGCGAGAAGGTGATCGTATTGACGAGGAACTGATCAAGAAGATGGCCGTAATCCTTGATGCGGATATTGACGAGTTGTTGGCCCGCATTCGCAAGATGGCTGGTACTCCAGGTCATATCCCTATCCGACTGGCAGAGAATTTAGCGTGGGATAAAGTTGCCTATATTGAAAACAACCGCATGAATTTGCCAGGAATCAAGATTGAGGTGGCACCGCAGCGGGTTTATCATTATGGCAATCTTGCCTCGCACATTATTGGCTATCTTGGCGAAATCAACAAAAAAGAGTTAGAGAATTCAGAGCCGGGTGTCTACCGAGTTGGGGACATGATCGGCAAAATGGGCTTAGAAAAGCTGCGAGAAAAGGACTTACGCGGAGAAAAAGGGCGGCATTACATGGAAGTGAACGCGCTCGGTTTTGAGCAGCGTAATTTAAAAGGGCTGAAACCTCTGCCTGGCAATGACCTCCAACTAACCATTGATGTTGACCTTCAGCAGACAGCAGAAGAAATCATGGCCAAAGAAGAGAAGTCTGGGGCTGTGGTTGCTGTGGAAGTCAACACAGGTCGTTTATTAGTGGTGGCCAGCTCGCCGGTGCTGGATCTGGGCAAATTTCTTGGTGGTATTTCAAGAAAAAATTGGCAGGATATGCTCAATAATCTGAAACATCCTCTGATTAATAAAACTGTCCAAGGTCAGTATCCTCCTGCCTCCACGTATAAAATTGTCACTGCTCTTGCTGGATTAGCAGAAGGAATAGTCACCCCAGACAACACTATTTACTGTCCTGGTTCGTATCGTTTTGGTAATCGCAGCTATCGCTGCTGGAAATATCGAGGTGGGCATGGTTCTGTAAATTTAAAAAGAGCCTTATCTGAATCCTGCGATGTGTATTTTTATCATGTTGGCCAACGACTTGGCGTGAACCGTTTAGCTAATTATGCAAAACAGTTAGGCTTGGGTCGTAAGACTGGCGTAGAGATGGAACATGAAAAATCTGGACTCATCCCGACCTCAGATTGGAAATTGGAACGCTATGGGAAGCCGTGGCAGGATGGCGAAACGTTATCGATAGCTATTGGCCAAGGCTTCAACTTGGTCACTCCTCTTCAGCTCACAATGATGACTGCGGCAGTAGCGAATGGCGGTACCCTATATCGTCCAGCTATCATTGAAACAGTACACGATCCAGATGGTCATATCACTGAACGTTTTCATCCTATTATATCAGATCAGCTTAAAGGGCAAGAGCGCAACTTAAACATTATCAAAGAAGGTCTGGTTGAAGCCGTGAACGGTAAACACGGTACTGCCAGCCGAGCACGTCTCAAGGGCATTATCGTTGCAGGAAAAACAGGAACCGCTCAAGTTGTTCGCCTAAAGCAGTATAAACATCTGAAAGAGGAAGACATCCCTTATAAATATCGAGATCATGCTTGGTTTACTTGTTTTGCACCGGCAGATAAACCAGAAATTGCGATCACTGTTTTGGTAGAGCACGGTCTGCATGGTGGATCAGCAGCCGCTCCAATTGCCAAAGAACTCTTGCAAAAATATTTCGCTGATCGTCTCGCTGAAGCAGAGGAAGGCGGCTCTGGAACAGGTGAGACAGCAACTAACCCTCAAGATTAAATTTCTCTGTATGTTAATTTGATGCTTCATTTTGATCGCCGCTTGATACACAACTTTGATTGGGTACTGACTCTGGCTTTAGTTTTGATCTCTATCATGTCGTTATCGAGCCTGTTCAGTGCCACTTGGAACGGTGGCCCAGCCCCATCGCCGTTATTTTTTAAACAGTTATATTTTTTCCTTATTGGCTACGCTGTAATTTTTTTGCTTATCAATATTGATTACAGCGAGTTGGAACTATTTGCTTATCTTGGTTATGGTTCGGTTTGTCTGCTGCTAATTTATACAAAACTTTTTGTTAAAACAGTGGCAGGTACCCAACGTTGGATAGACCTTGGCTTTCTCAAACTTCAGCCTTCAGAGCCAACGAAGCTGGTGCTTGTCCTCGTGTTAGCGAGTTGCTATGCTCGCCGAGAAAGTCCAGAAAATGGTTATCAGCTTAAAGATTTGCTTCGGCCGGGAATATTAACTTCAGTACCCTTTCTTCTGATTCTCATCCAGCCTGACTTGGGTACAGCCCTCATGCTGGCCATCCTTTTTATCTCAATGACGCTTTTTGCCCGGCTGCGTTGGTCTACCTTGAACACCCTGAGTTTAGCTGGACTTGGCTGCGCGTGGCTGGGTTGGAAATATGCTCTGAAACCCTATCAACGGCGACGGATTGAGACCTTTCTCAATCCAGAAGCAGATCCAATGAATCATGGTTATCAAATTAAACAGTCTAAAATTGCTGTCGGCAGCGGGCGGCTTTTTGGGAAGGGTTTTTTGGAAGGGACACAAGGACACCTGAACTTTCTCCCAGAACGGCATACAGACTTTGCCTTTGCGGTCTGGTGCGAAGAATTGGGTTTTGTTGGATCAGTATTCTTTCTGGCCTGCTATTTTTTTCTTCTCCTCTGGGGCATTAATATCGCCCTTTCTGCCCGCGACAAATTCGGGGTTTTTCTTGCCTTTGGCTTGGTGATGCTCATTTTCTGGCAGGCAGTAATCAATCTGTTTATGATTATGGGTATGCTGCCAGTAGTTGGTATTCCATTACCCTTATTTAGCTATGGCGGCTCCTCCCTGCTAACCACCCTCGCTGCAATTGGTATTTTGATGAACATACACATGCGGCGTTTTCATAAACGATAATCTTCACACACTCTCTTTTGTCATGCTGCGATTTCGTCGGCTGCGCTCTGCTATCCTCCTACTTGTTCTTCTCCCGCTTCCAGCTTTTGCTTCCGTGCTGGAAACCAATGATGTGGTTCTCCGGCGTACACTGGCCACTATCTCGCAAATGCCCGGCCTTACCCCACAGGAGTTGGAGCGCGCGGGAAAGGTATTGAATGGCATGGAGTATAATGGTCAGCGTGTAGTGCGTAAACTCAGCGTCCTGCCCGGAACCAGCTTTGTCCGTACCTTACCGGTTTGGACTGATCTTGCCCAGCATCCTCTTAACTTTGAGCAAGTCCTCGCCTTTGAGCAATGGGCTGATCTAAGCGGGGCAACTATGCCGCAGGCCGCAGAAGCTCTGCCTGTCCTGCGAGAGATGAATCGCGATGCACTCAAAACCTTCCGGGCCTGCATTAGTATGAATGGCATGGATTCCAGCTTGGCTTTGCGTCTGCTGCCGCTGCTGCAATCTATGGACAGAGCCAGCAGTTTAGCAGCACGGAGTCTCTTTGCGGTTCGTGGCATGGATGTTCGGCAAGGACTGAACAGTCTTGCTGCTCTCCAAAAATTCAGCCGAAAACAGGCTTGGGTCTGCTCTGCCTTTGCTGCTATCCCAGATATGACTCCAGCCACCGCCTTGGAAGCCTTACCGATTTTTCAGAAGTTTCGAGAAGATGATGCGTGGAATATGCAGTTCTTTATCCGGCGGAAAAAGCCAGACCGGAATACTGCTTGGACTTGGCTAATTCGTTATTTCAATCAGCCTTTACCAGTGCAAGAAGCGCAGTTTTATAATATGAGTTCGCTTAATCGTACGGCTTTGCTCGACTCCTTCTATCATGCCGGCGAAGAGATTGTCTGGAAAATAAATAATCTCCATGCGGTTACTAACGAGTACGGCATTGAATATTCTCAGGCCAGACTTCAAAGTATGAGTTCAGGCCAGCTTCAAGAATTATTTAATCGTTTGTCGGAAAAAACCAGAGCTAAATATGGTAGCCAGTTTGCCGCTGCCCGGAAGAAAGGTGGCACAATTAGTGTGCTGCGCCGGGCTACTACTGCGGACCGCACCCAAGTATCGGAAGATCTTACTTCAGCGAATATTTATGCGCTGCTTTCTTTAGGCAGCGAACTCTATGACTCCTCTTTCCGTGATATTCTAGTACCTATTCTGAAACGGCGTATCGAACGTGCCCATCAAGATAACCTGCTTGTGTTTCTCCGAGCCACAGACCCAGCCAACTTGTTGGTCTCTAACTTTATTGTCAGTCTCGCTCAAAAAGGTAAGCTGACTACCTTTTTCCCAGCAAATGCGGCAGAACAGCAGAAAATTCTCCAACTCGTAGCCACTTCAGCCTTTAAAGATGAGGATTCTATTCTCCTTTTCTCGGCCACCTTCCGCTATTTGCTCACTGTGCTTGAGCCTGCATCTCGGCATTATCTGATTCAGAAAATGGTTGCCGCAGATAATGGCGGCAGTAGTTTCAGTAAATTGATTACAGTTATTCTGCAATATTATCTGCAAGAGTACCAAGAACTTCTCAGTGAGCAATCTGTTGCCTTGATAAAGCAGACAATTGCTCACAATGGGGCTGTTAATCTCAACCAATATCTCGTCACACCGTTTGCGCAGTGGAAGCAGGACGGCCAGCTTGGTTCTTTGTCTGTGTTTCATCCTGATGATGATGGCCGCAGCTCGTTTGTTTCCAACGCCCATATTTTGACAAAGAATGGTTATAAACTCATTCTCTCTACGCCATATACCTTTGCGGCCAATGCAGCAGAACAACAACGTTTTGCAGGCATTGTTGCACATGCACAAGCGAATGGAAGCTATAGTACGCTGTTTAATGCCATGAGCAAAGAGCCATTTTCTGCCGCCTTTGTCAAAAAAATAAATGGTATAACTATCCGTCATTCTGTCCATGTGTACCGTGACGAAGAGAGTCAGCAGCGGATTATGCTTCGTTTCTTGCAGAGTGGTGATGAGATGTTTGCCCAACGCGGTCATTCCTATTGGCGTACAGAGCAGCTCATCGACCCAATTCTTAAGCTCCAAGAGAGCAAGCAGATTTCCGATCAGGAGCTAAACTCACGGCAACATTTTCTCAGTCTTGGTTCTTGTGGTGGCGTAAAAGTTTATACTAAACTGAACCGAATGTTCCTTGGTCATGTTGATATTCTTGCCACTATTGGCACAGGCAAGGCATTGATTAACGATCCCTACAATCTCTATTTCTTTGAGATTGTTGCCAAGAATTCTTCCAACATGACGTGGGAAGATATGGCCAGAAAGACAGACTTTATATTCTCCAAAGGCCAAGGGCAGGATTATCTCCAACCTGGCTGCTTAACTGCGATTTTGCACAAAATTTTAGACGAGGATATGCTGCGGCAGGGTCGCCCTTTGCCAAGCGCACGGGAAACCGAAGCATTGTGGTAAGCAAAAAAGAACCGCTGGCTTATCAGGAGCGTGACTACCGCTGTCAGCACGTTTCTGATCTGCTTGCTTCCACGGTCAAAGTCGCAGAAACTGATCTCCATATACTGACTCCAGAGCCAATCGGCGATCTCGCTCTTGTAGCGGTAACCAAGGTTCGAGCTGAGATTGAATCGTACATCCAGCAACAGCCCCTGTTTTTGAGCAGTCTGGTGCCGCTACCTACAGATAGTCACGCCCCAAAGTCAGTGCAGGCTATGCTAGAAGCAGGGCTACGAGCTGGAGTTGGGCCAATGGCAGCGGTAGCTGGAGTCGTGGCCGAACAAGTTGGCCGGAAGCTGCTGGCTCAAGGCATGGACGAGGTGATTGTTGAAAATGGCGGGGATATTTTTGCTGCGAGAACGCAGACAAGCACGGTTGCTGTCTATGCTGGAGCCTCACGATTGAGCGGCAAACTAGGCATTCTTCTTCAATCAGAACAGATGCCCTGTGGTATTTGCTGCTCCTCTGGTACCGTCGGCCATTCCCTCAGTTTTGGGGTTGCAGATGCAGTAGTCGTTTTAGCTTCTGCAACGGCTTTAGCTGATGCCGCTGCCACCCGTCTTGGCAATGAAGTGCGCAGTCGGGAGCAAAAGAGCATCAATAAGGCTATAGAAGTGGCTAAAAGCATTAAAGGACTTGCAGGCGTACTTGTTATAGCTGGAGAGCATCTTGGTGCTTGGGGATCAATAGAGTTAGTACCGCTGGCTTGATCTATAATGTTGCTGATAAAGCATTGATATGGCTACTTTCGCCTAGCACGATCAAAATATCACCTGCCATGATCTGAGTATCTGAGCCAGGATTAAAGAGCATTGGTGTGTTTGCCCGTTTGATCGCCACAACAATGATGCCATATTTTTTTCTGACTCCAGTTTCAATCAAAGTTTTACCAGCACAAACAGCATGTTCTGTCACGATCAGCTCTTCCATGCGCAGTCCAAGATCGCCAACCTGCATAGCCAGATCAAGAAAATCAACCACTGTTGGCCGGATAATGAGCTGGGCCATTTTATGGGCACCAATGCTGTAGGGAGAAATCACCCGACTAGCACCAGCCCGTTCCAGCTTTTTCGCAGCACCAGGAATGCCACTGGAGCGCGCAAGGATAAAGAGTTTTGTATTCAATCCTCGTGCAGTCAGGGTGATGTAAACATTTTTTTCATCTGATGAAACGGCAGTTATTAAGCCTCGTGCCTGCTTAATACCTGCGGCAAGGAGAATATCATCATCCGAAGCATCTCCCTTTAGCTCTGGATAGCCAAGACGATCTATTGCATCAATGACAGTAAGGTCATTTTCAATGATCACAAAACGGCGATTATTTTCTTTCAGCAGCGAACAAATTTCCTGACCAATTCGCCCAAAGCCACAGACTATATAATGATCCTTCAGCTTTGTTATTTCTTTGTGCATTTTTCGTTTGGCAACAATTTGGCGTAGCCCACCTTCTACCATGGTCTCCGTGATCTGGCTAAAAAGGTACATCACGTAGCCAACCCCAGAGAAGATCAGCAGAATAGTGAAACAACGGCCAGCAGGACTCACCGGAACCAGATCGCCGTACCCCACTGTGGTAATGGTGATGGCGGTTAAATAGAGGCCATCAAGAAAACTAAATCCCTCCAGTAGCTCGTAACCAATCGGCCCAACAAGGAGGAGGAGGAGGAGCGGAAAGCCTGGGAGTATATATTTGCGGAATGCTGCTTCAACCCACCTGCGCAGCTGAGAAAACCACGAGCTGTCGCGCATGACCCAGAATTACCATTCAACCCGCAAGATATTTTCGAGCGCATCTACTTTAGCGATTCGTACTCTGATGCCGTCTCCCGGTTCACTACGTAAAGAAGGATTAACCGGTAGATCAACATCAAAAAGACAATCTAAGAGCAAAGCACTGACTCGCTGCGGGCCGCTGTTCACTACCAAGGCAGGCAGAGATCTACCGACCTGTTCCTCCAGCCAGCGCAGGATCCAGTAACGGTGTCGCTGCTGACGTACTTTATTGGCCCGAGACAGTTTTTCTTGAATAATCCCGACAAACTTCCGGCATTCATCCGCAGAGAAAAGCACGCCTTTACCGCTGATCAGATTCGCAATTTGTAGTTGCACTGCTGTGTCTAAAACTCGACGAATAGGCGAAGTGACCGTGGTGTAGCAGTTGAGACCAAGACCAGAATGCGGCTTTGGGTTGATCGTCAGTTCTCCCCTAGAAAGGAAACGCCGTTGACAGGCAATATCAGCCAGACTGTTTTGCACCCCAGAGATCAATCGTTTTTTAGGCGGGGGCTGGGAACGGAACAGGCCCGGTGCCTCCTGTGCCGCCAGAAAATCAGCAGCAATACCATTGGCCAGAATCATGCACTCTGCAACAATATTACGGGATGGTGTGTCTGAAGGACTGAGTGCGACCAAAACCCTACTGTTCTCAAAAGAAACAGTTACATCTGGCAGAGAGAGCAGCAGCGCGCCCCGTTCAGCTCGTTTCTGTCGAAGCTGAAGCTGGAGCTGGTTGAGCAGGCGGAGACTGCTGTCCTCGTCAACCATTCGGTCCGCCTCCGTGTAAGAGAGCTGCCGCCGTACTTGAATAACACTGAGAACGATTTTACTGCTCAGAATTTCACCATCAGGCGACATTTTAACCAAAAAGCTGACCGCAGGCCGGACTCGATCCTTGATCAGGCTAAACACTCCCTGAGACAATTCTCTCGGCATCATTGGCACTTGCCCTTCTGGAAAATAGAGCGAGGTAGCGCGTTCCAGACTTTCAGTAAAGAGCGGATCCTTGGGATTTAAAAAATAGCTAACATCTGAGACATGGATGCCAACTAAGAGGCTACCATCGTCTTGTGGTTCAACATGGAGGGCATCGTCATAGTCACGGGTAGAGGCACCATCAATAGTGAAAATATCCAGCTTGCGGAAATCCTTACGCTTCGGATCAGCAAGCAGCTCCTCAGCACTTGGTTCACGAATGGCAGTAGCATGATCGAGCAGCTCTGGAGCAAAATCCACAGGCTGGCCAGCCTGAAGCAGAGCTATATTCTCATCTCTATCCCAGACTCCAGCCTGTACCAAAAGCTGATACGGATCGCTCGGTCGTGTCAGGCCAGCATTTTTCAGGAGCAGGCGTACCAGTTCTACATCACAGTCAACAGCATCGCTCCCAAAAAGGGCAAAGTCGGCAATCCAGGCCAAAATCTGCTCCCGCTCTGGCCATTCTTCAGCAGAAATACTACGTCCCTGCATAATGGCTTGCAGGTTAGCAGCACCAGTATGCAGCAATGCCTCTCGCTCCAGCTCTTTCTGTCGCTGGAGGCGCAACTGCTCCACCTGCTCTGGGCTGTGAACACTAACCATCTCGTTTTTATATTTAAAAAAGAGACGGTCTGCAAATACTGCTCGAAGAAAGGCAGCGGAATGATCGTCGCTTAAACGCTCACCAAAGGAGAGTTCCGCCAAAAAGTCCGCAGGAAACGAGGCTTGATCTTCAGCACTGGCTAACTCCCAGATTTCTTCCAGTGGAATGCTGTCGCTTAGTGCCGCCCTACGCTCTGCGGCTTCTTTGAGCAAAGCTATTCGATCTTCACGACTGCTCCCTGTCAGATGCTTTTGTTTAGAAACGGTCAGTACGCGGGAGACAGGCAGGAGCATTTCTCGACCGTTTTGATTGAAAAGTCGTAGCCGGTTGCCGCTGTTCTGTAAGACCAGACCGCAGACAAAGCGTCCACCATCGAGATATTCAACAATGCTTCCTAGAGCAGGCATGGGTGTGATTGTAGGCAAAAGTTAAAAACAGGCTACCTCTCAAAAGAGGACAGGAAAGAAATATAACGGCAGATTGGCAAAAAAACAAAGAATTTCTGTGGTATCCCGGCAAAGGACTAGAAAATATAGCAAAGAATTCGTTATGTTCTGTAGTTAAGGACATTCATTTGTTATCAGAATGATCTTCTTGTCCTTATTTCAGTGCTGCTGCTTAAGCAACTATCTTTTTCTTGACTTGCATTGCATCTGCTCTATGGTGTAGCTTACTGAGCTGAAGAGGCCAATCTTGGTCGGGACGTGATTATCGCCAGCAAGGAGGTCGCGGTGTTGATGATGGACAGCAAAGCAAAAACTGGTTTAAGAACAGAAGGAAAAAAGATACTTACCTTAATTCTTACAACACTGCTCGTGCTATTCTATGCAGGTTCTGCTGGAGCAGCGACAGTTATGTTTATCTCTCCAAACATTGATGTGCCAATACGGAGAGGATCGAGCGAAAAATACAAAATAATCAAAATAGCCAAGGTCAACGATCAAGTTGAACTGTTGGAAGAAAAAGAAGATTGGAGCAGGGTACGCTTTAAAGATAATACTGACGGCTGGCTGCCTAAGCATCTGTTGACTGCTGAGGCTCCGGCAACAAAGCAGCTTCAAGGTTTACTAGAGCAACATAAGCAACTCAAACAGAGAAAT
Source organism: Candidatus Electronema sp. (assembly GCA_026645415.1). GTDB lineage: Bacteria > Desulfobacterota > Desulfobulbia > Desulfobulbales > Desulfobulbaceae > Electronema. Next base: position 8,929 of record JAPEVH010000028.1, on the reverse strand, counting down.
GATGAGCTGAGTATGGAGTTATCTGCTCTGCAAGAGCACCAGAATGGCGAGGGCGAAAAAATAACTGCCTGCATAGCTGAACTAAATACCGCGAAAGCCGAGCGGAGAGCTGTAGAAGATACCGCAAAAGTTATGTGGTTTCTTGCTGGTTCTGGTGTACTTTTAGTTGGCTGGTTGTTAGGACGGATGTCTGGCAAGCCACGCCGGAGAGGAAACAGTCTCAGCCTTCACTGATAAATATTTTCACTCAAACAGATGAAACGAATACGTTCGACAACTATCTTGGCCATCAGGCATCAAGGTGAGGTGGTCATGGCCGGAGATGGTCAAGTCTCGCTAGGGCAAACAGTCATCAAGCATCATGCCCGTAAAGTACGCAGGCTGCATCACGACCAAGTGATCACCGGTTTTGCTGGCTCTACGGCCGATGCGTTTACTCTTTTTGATCGACTGGAGGCAAAGTTAGAGCAATTCAACGGTAACTTACTGCGCTCGTCAGTTGAACTGGCCAAGGACTGGCGCATGGATAAGATGCTGCGCCGTTTAGAAGCAATGCTGATCGCTGTGGATAGCAAATACTCGCTGCTGTTGTCTGGTAGTGGCGATGTGATTGAGTCTGACGACGGTATCTTGGCCATTGGTTCGGGCGGCGCATACGCCCAAGCTGCTGCGACCGCATTAGTTGCCCATTCCAACCTAGATGCAGAGACTATAGCCCGTGAGGCAATGCAAATTGCTGCCTCTATCTGTGTGTACACCAACCATAATCTGATCGTGGAAAAGGTGCAGGCTGCATCTTCCCCACAGAGCTAACAGATATATCGATGCGTAATAAAATAACTTCCCTGACTCCAAAGCAAACTGTGCAGGAGTTGGATCGCTACATCATCGGCCAGAACGAGGCCAAACGCTCAGTAGCTATTGCCCTGCGCAACCGTTGGCGACGACAGCAGGTTCCTCCGCCGCTGCGGGAGGAAATCGCCCCGAAAAACATCATCATGATTGGCCCGACTGGTGTGGGCAAGACCGAGATTGCCCGTAGGTTAGCCAATTTGGCGCAGTCACCCTTTATCAAGGTTGAGGCATCCAAGTTCACTGAAGTCGGTTACGTTGGCCGGGATGTAGAATCGATGATTCGTGACCTTGTCCAGCTTGCGGTCAACATGGTGACCAAGGAAGAAGAGGAGAGCGTAGCTGCCAAAGCTGCTGCTGCTGCCGAAGAGCGGTTGCTCGACCTGCTTCTGCCTCTGCCAGAGAAAAAGCCGGTTCATGAGGATGAGGTCATCAATCTGCCTTATGACACCAACAGTTCAGCAGATACAACCCGTGAAAAGCTGCGGCGAATGCTCCAGAGCGGTGAGCTGGATGAGCGCATGGTTGAATTGAAAGTGGCTGCTAGTCGTCCGCCTGGACCAATTGTTGAAGTCTTCTCCGCTTCTGGCATGGAGGATATGCAGTCCTCGCTTCAGGATGCCTTTTCCAAGATCTTTCCTGGGCAAAAGCAAGAGCGTAAGGTACGGGTACCAGAGGCCCTTGAGTATTTAAAGAAGGAAGAGGCCCAGCGTTTGGTGGATACCGAAAGCGTAGCCCAGAAGGCGGTGCGCCGCACGGAACAGGCTGGCATCATCTTTCTTGATGAGATTGACAAGATTGCTTCACGCGGCGGTTCTGGTTCTGGGCCGGATGTGTCACGGGAAGGGGTGCAGCGCGATCTGTTGCCGATAGTCGAAGGCTCGACCGTGACCACCAAGTATGGCCCGGTACGCACCGATCATATCCTCTTCATTGCTTCTGGTGCCTTTTACACCAATAAGCCATCTGATCTTGCGCCAGAGCTGCAAGGCCGCTTTCCTATTCGGGTTAATCTGAATGCGCTTGGTGAGGAAGAGTTCTTCCGCATTCTGACTGAGCCAAACAACGCCTTGGTAAAGCAATACATTGCCTTGATGGAGACGGAAGGGATTGACCTGAAGTTTGAGGAAGCCGCCATCAGGGAAATGGCGAAGATTGCCGCAGAAGTGAACCGGAAGACTGAAGATATTGGTGCGCGGCGGCTGCACACGATTATAGAATGTGTGCTGGATAAGCTCTCCTACGATGCTTCCGAGCTGGAAGAACAGACCTTCACGGTGACAGCTACGTATGTCCGGCAGCAACTTGCCGTTATCTCAGAGAACGAAGATCTGAGCCGCTATATTTTGTAGTCCTGCCTTTTGTTTATCAACGGCACGGCCTCCTTGCTTTTCTTTGCAGACCGGGCAATGCCGTTGATTCAAAGAGGCGAGCTTGAGTGCTTTGCTGCTAGAGAGTTGGCTGAGGAAGGGGCAAGCGCGGTTCTTTCAATTCAACTTCGCTCAGCACCGTAGGGCGGGCAAGCGGCTTTTTGCTTGCCCGCCAATTATGTCGGCTTCCGCGTGGGCAAACGATAAAGCCGTTTGCCCACCCTATTCACTAAACACGTACCCGGTAAACAGCAGCTAACGAAATCAGACGATTGTGATAGCTGAGTTGTCCGTTTTCGTTGTGCTCAAGGGAACCTGCTACTCTTAAGCCGTTGCAGTTTCCGAATCAGGTATATGAACAATTCCTAATAAACCATCAATGGAAAGGTCTTCATCTATCAAGGGCCAAGAAATACCATAACCTGAAGGAGAAACTTCATACGTCATTCTTTCCACATCCGTTGCTGATGCCAAAGAAGGTGAAATCGCGTTCAGCTCATATTGTTTTTCTTCACCGTCAATCTCTATTTTCAAAGAACTGTTTGTAAAGATTACTCTTCCGATGTCATGTAGCTTATTCATGTTTACCTTCTCTGTTGGAATTCTTCCCAAGCCTTTTCGAGTTCCTCGAAATGAAGAAAGATTATTTTTCTGATTTCTCTCTTTGCGGCACTGGTCATATTATAGCCGTATGCCTCTGATATTTCAAACTCCTCTGTATAAAGCCAATATTTGCACTCCATATCACCTTTTTTGCAATGAATATGGATAGGCTCATTCCCCTCGTTTGCGTAAAAGAACAGTCTCCACCCAGAGATCATTAAAACTGTAGGCATTTCGTCTCTCTTGAAAAAGGACGGGATAAAGTAAAGGCTTGGGATCGCTTAACGTTAGCCGTCTATATACTGTTGTGAATACAGGGGGCATGGCAAAAAGAAACCGGGTTACGTACTAAACACGTACCCGGCAGCTTGACCATTAGAAAAGGGTCGTTAGCATATACTAACGGCCGTTTTTATTTCACATAAGATCGCTTATACGATATTACTTGACTAATCTTGGTGGAAAGAAATTAATGCTGTAATCTCGTGCACGTTAGCAATAGTACCAGCATGACCGGTAACCATTTCCAGTCTCCAACGGATACCGACATCGGCAATATCTGTTGATTTGATGGCATTTTCTATTGCTGCGTCAATCGCGTCCTGTACTTTTCCGGTTTTAACAGTTCCTGTTGCAGTACAGCAACAAGTTTTTTTGCTATCACAGCATTCTGTTTTTTCGTCAGACATTACAATCTCCTTGTGTTAATGTTTTTGACATTACAGCTAATTACTGAATGTAGCATCCGTTATGCGACCTTCAGATTAATTAATTAGGTAGATTCAGTAGCGTATTTCCAACTTCCAGAAATGATAAGACATTACCACTACAACTAGAAAAAACAACTTAAATCTTCCCTGATCCGCCGCCCGTAGATGCTGCTGTGGATCAGGGGGACTAGAGAGCGATTATCAGTGCGTCTAGGGTGCTATAATTCAAATATTCTGGGAATGAGTCTGTTGCCATCGACGTCTTTTATCTTGTCAGTAAACTCCAGCTCCAAGGCACATGCTGCACATGAAGGAACATGGTCTGCACACCGCATCGTTAATAGGTTTGTTTTTGTCTGGTAACTCCATTCACATGCTTCTAATATATCATTTGCGAGGTTTTTGTGCCCAAGGCTTCCAACCGAGGCACCTACGACATAAAGGTTAACATTTCCGATGATAACCGTATCCTCTGCCATGGGTTTGCTGAATTTAACCTGCCAAAAGTCGCTGTATGACAATAATTCGCCTTGGCTCTCCACTGTAGGTCGGGCAGTATCCTTGTTCAATGCTTGTCCATCGCTTTCAGAGAAAGCAACCTCTGTAAAAAACAGAACTCCGACCAGAGCAACCAGTATTGCCATTCCTTTTCTCATACTCTCCCTCCTTTTGTTGTGATTTCAATCTAAACTCAACACCTTAAATAAAAGATCGTATCATTTATAAATCCCCATATCAAACAGAGAATCACAAGGGGCGATCCCTATAATCGCCCGATAAGATATCACCCCGCTTGTTCGGTTACCTACACCGTCACATCCAGAATATCCACCAGCCTGCCCTGATAGTTATTGCGGAGCATCTCCCAGAGGGCAGCGTACTCCTTCACGGTAATCTCCAGATTACTGACAGCTGAACCGGCAAAGCCTGGCAGACTGTATGTCCCGTTCTGCGTCACTGGGATTTCCGCGCCGCTCGCACCTTTCTCTTTCATATCAATCAGCGACAAGAGCAGCCGTTCCTCGACCAAGTCCTGAATCACCTGAATGCGCAGGCGTTCGTTGGCCGAGACCGAGCCGCCGCTGACCACCGCATAAGGCGCGGCTGCGCTGTCAGTGAGGATGCCGGTCTCAGGCGGATTCGGGTGTCCCATATCCGAGACAGCCAGCGGGGTACGCAGTCTGCGCTGATAGGTGCCGGTGCGCGGGGTGCCGTGTTCGGTATAATGCGTGGTCACGCTGATTGAATACTCGTTGTTCCAAGGGTTTGCTTGGGCCGGGATGTCGGGAGCCAGCAGAATCTCAGAGTTGGAGATGGTGCCAAAGGTACTCTGCTTGGCCTCGCCGCTCTCCGTGCCCCGGATCACGCAACTGCAATGCGGGTCGTCCTCGTCAAAATAGAGATTGCTGCCCATCAGATGGAGAAGACCAGCCGGGTTGAGCACGTCTGTCAGCTTGAGCTTGGTGTCTTCGGCCGAGTTGATGTGCGGGAGTTTTTCGTTCATGGGCAGGCGTTCCATCTGGACTTCCGCCCGCAGTCTGCGCAGGAAATCACGGGTGCCGCTGATGCTTGCTTGGAGCATATCATCAGCAGCGGGCAGGGGCGCATCAGGGCTATCCAAACGTCCTTGAGCAGAAACGCGGAAGATAAAGGCATCGGGCAGAGTGACCTGATCGCCGTTGATCATCCGCCCCTGAATCCACTCCATAATCAGCGGGGCAAGCGAGCGCACCAGATCAGCGTTGTAATTGGGATGCGCGCTGGAGATATCAGCGGCCATTTCCTCATAGCCCGCAATGTTGCGGGGAATAATCTGGATACGGTAGGAAACAGGTTTGGTGAGGGCATTGACCTGCGGACGCCAAAGAGTGGTGGCCATGATTATTCTCCTTAAAGAAAAGGATGATAAGGGGGGCAATAGGAAATATTCAAGCAGTAGTAAAACGATATGAAATATTTGTCAATGCAAAATGCAAGTGATTGTGGAAAACATGTAATAATCTGCCTGATAGGAGATAGTATCTTGCAGTTGATAGTGCTATCAACGGAAAATTCATAGTGCTATCAACTGGGAGTTCATAGTGCTATCAACGGAAAGTTTATAGAGAGTACTTGCCTCTGTTTATAGTGTTATCAAGGAAGGCTTGCTAGTGAGTACAACGATGGATTGTACGAGAGTGCTTTGGGAGAGGCTGCTTCCTTGGATAGAGAATAGTTAGCTGGATTTTAAGGTAGAACAGGCGGTTAATCTACTTGCAGGATACGAGAGAGCGGTGTATCTTTCACGGCATTATGCAGAAACTGCCCAAGGCACAAGGTTATCAAAAAACACCCTTCTGCACCCGTACCAGATTCCATCTATCACCCCCACCAATACATTATTAGCGTAAAACAGTTTGTCTCGCCGCCATTTTTCGGTAAACTGCTGGCAGCATACTTATTGGGAGCATATAGTTGTGAATATACTCTATCCAAAACAAGCCAAAAAGATAGGAAGCAGATGAGCTGAACGCTCCTTATTGTTCCTCAGCATCCTCTTTTTACTCATATTATGAACAGACTTCTTGACGCAAACCTCAACCGAGCCGCTGAAGGGCTGCGGGTTCTTGAGGATATTGCCCGTTTTCATTTTGATCAGCAGCAGCTTTCTGCGGAACTGCGCACGTTGCGCCATACCTTACGCGAGCTATTTCAAGGCCATGAAAAGACCCTGCTTGCTGCCCGTGATGCTGGCGACGATGTAGGTACAATTACTTCTGGGCAAAATACTACTGACCAGCGCAGCGGCTTACGCGATACTGCCCAAGCCAATTTCAAGCGAGTGCAAGAGGCTGCCCGTGTCTTAGAAGAAACGCTCAAGGCACAGGGAGAATATCAAGCAGGTAAGCGCGTTGAGCAGATTCGCTTTAGTGTGTATGAGCTGGAATCCCGCTTCCTACAGTTCTTTCGCCGCAGTCTCCCAGCAGGAATTTACGGCATTCTTGGCGAGAAGTTCTCTCTTGGCCGCAGCAACGTGGACGTGGCTCGGCAGATGGTCGAGGCTGGAGTTGCGGTGATTCAGTATCGTGAGAAACTGAAAGATAAAAGCATTCGCGTGATTTACGAAGAATGCCTTGCGATTCGTCGCATCACACAAGATACAGGTATTCCCTTTATCATCAACGATTATGCGGATATTGCCCTGATGGTTGGTGCAGATGGCATCCATCAAGGCCAAGACGACCTGCCCATCAGTGCGTTGCGCAAAATCGCGCCAGACATGCTGCTTGGCTGCTCAACTCATAGCCCGGAGCAGGCGGAAAAAGCTCTTCAAGATGGTGCGGATTATATCGGGGTTGGCCCTATTTTCAGCACCCAGACCAAGGAAGATGTTTGCGCTCCAGTTGGTTTGGAATATCTTACTTGGGTTGTGAACAATACAAAGATTCCCTTTGTTGCTATTGGGGGCATAAAACGGAATAATCTACCGCACGTGCTGGCACAAGGAGCAAAAACCGTCTGTCTGGTTACGGAAATCATCGGTGCAGAAAACATTGGCCAGCGAATACGAGAAATCAACGAACTTATCAAATTTTCAGGAGAATAGACATGACCTATACTACCCAGATGGACGCGGCCCGAAAAGGCATCCTTACCCCGCAGATGGAAGAAGTGCTGCGTAATGAGCCGATTAGCAAAGAAGACCTGCTAGAACGGCTGGCACAGGGCCGAATTGCCATTCCAGCAAATAAGAATCACGCGAATCTCAAGGCTGCTGGAGTAGGCGCAGGGCTGAAGACCAAGATTAACGCCAATCTGGGCGTGTCGAAAGATGTCTGTTCTTTTGAATCGGAGATGAACAAGGCGCGGATGTCGGTGAATCTGAAAGCAGATGCGCTCATGGATCTGAGTGTTTCTGGGGACACCGAAGCCTTCCGCAAGCGGCTGGTGGCTGAGATTCCGGTGATGATTGGCACGGTGCCAATTTACGATACCCTGACCCGCACCCGCAAGCCCACCGAAGAAATCACGATTGAAGACTGGTTCAAGACCGTAGAAATACATGCGCAAAACGGTATTGATTTCATCACCATTCATGCTGGTCTGACCAGCAAATGCGCCCAAAGTCTGCGTATCAACAAACGTCTCTGTGGCATTGTCAGCCGGGGCGGCGCGATTCTCTTTGAGTGGATGGCTAAGACTGGGCAGGAAAATCCCTTTTACGAGCATTTTGATCGTCTCTTGGACATCTGCGAGCAGTATGATGTCTGCGTCAGCCTTGGCGATGGTCTACGGCCTGGGGCAATCAAGGATTCCACAGATGCGCCGCAGATTGAAGAATTGATCACTCTTGGTGAGCTAACCAAGCGGGCTTGGGCGCACAATGTGCAAGTGATGATTGAGGGGCCGGGCCATGTGCCGCTGCACGAGGTGGAGATGAACATGAAGCTGCAAAAGAAGCTCTGTCATCAGGCACCGTTCTATGTGCTTGGCCCGCTGGTTACAGATATTGCCCCTGGCTATGACCACATCACCTCAGCCATTGGCGGTGCGCTGGCAGCCATGCACGGGGCGGATTTCCTTTGTTATGTCACGCCGGCAGAGCATCTGCGTTTGCCCAGTGCTGATGACGTGAAAGAAGGTATTATGGCGGCGCGAATTGCTGCTCATGCGGGTGATTTAGCCAAAGGGCTGCCCGGTGCAGCAGAGCTTGATTATGCAATGAGTAAAGCACGCGGTAAGCTGGACTGGGAAGGTCAGTTTGCCTGTGCGATTGATCCTGAAAAAGCGCAGGCGTATCGGGACTCCTCGCAGCCTTCAGACAAGGGCGTTTGTACCATGTGTGGTGATTTCTGCGCGGTGAAGCGGGTAGAGGGTTTGTTGTAGTTTCGTATTGTAATCAGCAGACGGACCGGGAACAATGACCGTTTCTTCAAGGAAAACAAAAGCACATCCAGAAGAGCTATGATGCACATCACTTGGCAGCATATACTCACCTACGGCCTGCTCACCCTTGCTCTTGCGGTGCTCTGGCTTCCGGCAAAGGAAATACAAGCCATTCCGCTTCGCCTCTGGCAGCTCTTATGTCTTGCTGCCCTTGCTTGCGGGCTGCTATTCGGCTATGTTCAGCCAATTGGCCTGTTCCCTGTCACGTTTTTTGCTGCCGTATGTTACTGCACCGGTTCTGCCCGGTACTCGAAACCTGTGCGAATTATTGCAGGAACTATCATGTTGCTGTTCTCTGTTGTTCTGTCACAGCATCTGGTACCGGGCTTTGCCAATCCTAAGTGTCAAGCCCCGTATGATAATATACCAAAAAGGAGCTGGCCGTTGTTTCGAGCTTGGGAACGGATCAGCAAGATATTGTCAGAACAAGAACAGCCCGGTTTGTCATCATGAACATCACACTACATA
>JAPEVH010000073.1 GCA_026645415.1 Candidatus Electronema sp. | reverse complement strand
GCCAGCTCTTCTGCCGGGCCTTCAGCAACCGCCAAGCTGGGCAAGTCCACATGCTGGAACTGCTCCGGCAGGGCAAAACGCTGGTACGGGCTGCTGATTGTTTCAGCCTCAAAGCTGAACGGGTCTGCAACTCCGGCCTGCTCACGCTCCTCAACCGTTTGAAAATGCTGCCGCGCCTTGGCGATGAAACCGAGCTGGGCTTGGGTCGCCTCGTCCGAATCAATGAAGAGGCAGTCGTTCTTCTTCCACAGCTCAGGGTGCTTGAAGGGCGAGCCGATCTTCGGAGTTTCGCCTTGATTGATCTGATGGGCAAAGGTGATGATGCTGGAGCGGCTGGCTTGGCGGAAGATGGTGTTCAGAGTGCAGACCGGAATGCTGCCAGAAGCGATCAGATCACGCAGGACATTGCCCGCGCCAACTGATGGTAGCTGGTCTGCATCGCCGATAAAGACCAAGGCTGTCTCCTCGCTGACGGCCTTGAGCAGGGAAGCGGTTAGGCTGATGTCCAGCATCGAGCATTCATCGACAATCAGAACATCCGTCTTGAGGGGATTCTCTTCATTACGCTTGAAGCCCGTGCCTTGGAACTCCAAGAGGCGGTGGATGGTTTTGGCCTCTGCGCCAATCACCTCGCCCATGCGCTGCGCGGCCCGGCCTGTGGGCGCAGCCAGCAGCACCGAACGGCCCATAGCCCGCAGCAGGCTGACCAGTACCCGCGTGGTCGTGGTCTTACCGCAGCCCGGCCCGCCAGTGAGAATCGAGCATTGGCAGCAGGCGATGGAGAGCACAGCCGCCGCCTGTTCAGCTGCGAGCTGGAAACCTGTTATTTCGCCAACACGGCGCAGCCAGTCGGCAACCCGCTTTGCATCATTTGGCAGGGGCCGCACCATAGCCCGCAGCCGCTCGGCCACGTACTTCTCCTCATAATACAGGCTTTTTGAATAGTAGCAGCGTTCCGGTTCCCGGCCTTTGCGCGTCACGAGCAAACGAACGCGCAGCTTGTCCTGCTGCTCCATCTCGTGAAGAAACAAGGCGATGCGGTCGGAAAGGCTCAGTTGCAGCAGCTCAGAGACCTGCTTGTCGATCTGGGCTTGGGTCAGCCAGCAATGGCCCTGTTCCCGGCTGGCGTTCAGCACGTGACGGATCGCAGCAGTTATACGTAGGGGCGAGTCTTGACCAAAACCAATGGACAGGGCCACCTTGTCAGCAGAGAAAAAGCCGATGCCGTAGAGGTCTTCAGCCAAGCGGTAGGGATTGGCTGAGACAATGGCAATGGACTCGTCGCCGTACTGCTTATAGATGCGCACCGCAAACAGGGTGGAAATGCCATGCGTCTGGAGGAAGAGCATCACGTCACGGATGGCCCGGTGCTCTGTCCACGCCGTGCTGATCATGGCCAGCTTTTTTTCTGCAATGCCGGGCACATCAGTGAGCTGCTCAATTCGCTCTTCAAAGACATCCAGCGTGTCCTTGCCAAAATGCTTAACAATCCTGCGGGCGATCTTGGGGCCAATGCCCTTGATCAGGCCGGAGCCAAGGTACTTCTCCAAAGCACCAGCAGAAGCGGGCTTCAGCTCTGTGGCCTGTGTCGCCTTGAACTGGCGACCAAAGCGAGGATGGACAATCCACGTGCCGCTGAACTGCATGGTCGCCCCGGCAAAGACCCGGAGCTGGTGGACAATCACTGTAGCTGTGCCGCCGCGTGAGTCAAAGGGGTTGACTTGCAGGACTGACCAACCGTTTTCCGGGGAGTGGTAGGTGATGCGCTCAATCACGCCGCTAAGGCTTTCAGGGATGATTTGCGAGGTCGGCAGAGGAGGAAGTGGCACTGTTCAGCGATCAGTTTCGTGGAAATGGCGGCAGAGAAACTCGCATTCCACAGGGGTGAGGTCAAAGCGCAGCTCGGCTTCAGTGATTACTTTGGCGCGCTGTTTGTCTGGGTGCTGCTGCATGATCTCGCTAATCCAAGCCACAGCTTTTTGTAGATTGGTGGAGACAGTGAGAAGGTCTGTTGCGGGCATGATGGTATTATACGTTTTGAGAGCAAATAAAAAAAGCCAAGACAACACAAAGTGTGCTTTCTCGGCTTTTCAATTCCGAACCGTATTGTAAAAATTAACGGACGGAACTATATGTTATTTAGCTTTAGGCTACTGCTGCACAGACTATTTTTGGATTATCGAGCAACTCTACATTTGCAGAAACAGCGAGATCAGCACAGGTAAAACTATCACCTTTATCTAAGGCAGTTACATCAACAACAAGCTCATCAGGAATATCTAAAGGACAGCCACGCAAAAGAACTGAATATTTACTAACGGTCAGTTCACCACCCATTTCCACGCCTTTAGCAGTACCTGTCACTTGCAAAGGAACACTGAAAGAAACCGGTTTATCGAGTTCAACTTCTAAGAAATCTACATGCAGCACCTTCTCTATTGTAGGGGCTTTCTGGATTTCTTGAATCATGACATGACGGCTTCCTTTTTCGTCCCCTTCAATATTCAGCGTGACTACTGCGTTACGACGATGAATGAACAACAAATCTTTATACAAAGCTATTTCGTCAAATTGCACAGGAATAGCTGTCTCGCCCTTGCTGTAAACAATAGCTGGGGTCTTTTTCGCCATACGCAACCGACGGCACTCACCCTTTCCAAAAGCCGCCCGCTTTGCAGCCGACATGTTCACCTGAATCATGATTTTCTTCTCCAGTTCATCAAGATATGTCGAGAATCTCTCTCAGCGCGAGTACCACTGTCGGCTACTCCGCAATATTTATTTCTATTTCCTTTCAGACAAAAAGATAGCTGACTGAATCCTCAGAATGGATACGGCTAATAGCCTCGCCCAGTAGCTCTCCTACAGAAAGCACTTTGATTCGAGGACAGCGTTCTCCTTTGTCACCCAGAGGAATAGAATTGGTCACTACTAAGGATTTAATTTCTGAATTGTTAATTCGGTCAATAGACGGCCCAGAAAGCACAGCATGAGCACAGCAGGCATGAACCTCCTTAGCTCCTTTTTCCTTGAGTTTGGTTGCTGCACCACAGAGGGTACCAGCCGTATCCACCATGTCATCAAGTAAGATAGCTGTCTTGCCATCCACATTGCCGATAACATTCATAGCTTCGCATTCATTAGCCCGCTCACGCCGCTTGTCAATGATGGCGAGATCAGCATTAAGCCGTTTAGCAAAGGCGCGGGTACGTTCAACACCACCTGCATCCGGCGAAACCATAACCACATCCTCAAAATTCTTGCGGATGTATTCTAGCATGATTGGGGAAGAATATAGATGATCCACTGGAATATTGAAAAAGCCCTGAATCTGGCCAGCATGAAGATCCATACAAAGTGCTCTTCTGGTACCAACAGCCATCAGCATTTCTGCTACTGCCTTAGCTGTAATAGGTACACGCGGCCGAATTTTACGGTCTTGCCGTGCATAACCGTAATAGGGCATAACTGCTGTGATCCGCCGCGCCGAAGCCCGACGCAAGGCATCAACCATGATCACCAATTCCATAAGATGATCATTGACTGGTGTGCAAGTAGGCTGAATAACAAAGACATCCGTGCCCCGTACATTCTCACCGATCTCTACGGAAATTTCACCATCACTAAACTTCCGTACTTCGGCGTTGGACAGCGGCATATCCAAATAATTGCAGATTTCCCGCGCAATCTCCGGGTTGGCGTTGCCGGTGAATACCTTCATTATATTGGGCATCTTAAGTCCTTATCGCACAGATTCCTCAAGAGGAATGGCTGGGGTGGGAGGATTCGAACCCCCGAATGCAAGGATCAAAACCTTGTGTCTTACCGCTTGACGACACCCCATGCCTAATAACCCTGCGAATTTTTGCTGCGGACAATACCTTTTTTACTGTAACAGCTCAACAAGATAGGTTTGTCCGTATTCTTTTTTCAATTCTTGGCAGCACTGTTTGGCCTGTTCTGTTTTTATGTTGGCAAATAAACCAAACACAGTAGAACCAGACCCAGACATCAAAGCCCCACTTGCACCGGCAACGAGTAGACGCTCTTTGAGAGTACTAATAACGTTATACCGAGCGGCAGTGACTGCCTCCAGATCATTATAGAGTTCTTGCAACAGCCTTATGGAGGATGGTTGCTCAACTTGTAACAAAAGGTTGGATAATGTAAACGGTGTTGTTCCTTCTGTCAATTTAATTCGTTCAGCAGTCTGCGAAAAAGTTTGATAGGCCCACTGTGTAGAAACAGCAATGCCCGGATTAACTAATAACGCCTTGAAACCACAGAGCGGCTTAACTGCTTTCAGTTGCTCGCCAATACCAGTTGCCCATGCTGCGGGATAGTCATAAATAAACAAGGGCACATCAGCACCAAGCTGTAAGCCTATTGCAGCCAGCTCTTCAGTTGAACAATTTGCTTGAAAAAGCTGATTCAAGCCTTTCAACACTGCGGCTGCATCACTGGAACCGCCGCCCAAACCAGCAGCCATTGGGATTTGTTTATGCAGCGTTATTCGTACCCCTTGTTCTTTTTTGCCTATGCTACTGAGAAAGAGCTGGGCAGCCCGAAAAGCGATATTTCGCTCATCCTCTGGTAAATCAGTGTCTGGACATGAGAGCACAATGCCCGGCCCATTGATAATGGATAATTCCAGCTCGTCATACAGAGCAACCTTTTGCATGAGCGTTTCCAGCTCATGGTAGCCATCAGGTCGTTTACCGATGATTTTTAAAAAAAGATTAATTTTGGCTGGTGCTTGAACTGTAATCACTTTTTAGGACTTCTGCAAAATTCATAGGTGCGCGCTGCTTCCTCATTGTAATTGGGATTGCCGTTCGGCAATCTCGGCAGCCAGCTCTTGGGTGTCCACCACATTTCTTGGTAGGATTGAGGCGTAGTGAGTGCGTTCGGGTCTCCATTGAATCGTTGTCACAGCCTGTATCCTTTGTTCAAGAATTTTAGATGTCTGCATGAAAAGCATGTTCTATCCAAGGTACGACGAGTATATCCCCCTGTCAACAGCTTTTTGCTGTCCTGCGCGGCACGTTTTGTCATGAAATCATCTGTGACCTTGTCGCTGGAGAGGAAGAAACTGTCCCACGTGTTTTCAACCGGTGATAGCACCCGGTCTTTTCCTGAGACACGAACGGTCACTTTTCTGACGTGGTCTGGAAAACGTGTTTCCGCTGGCAGACCGATAGCCTGTGTCCGGTTGTTCACAAAGATTGAGCCGATAGGCATGATTTTGAACCTCCTTGCTATATACTCTGTCAGAGTATGGCAAAGAGCGGCGGCAGGCAAGGGGATTCTGCATTCAGGCGGTCAGTCCAGTCCCAGCAGTTTTCTCGTCTCCGCTTTTTTCAGACGCAGGCCAAGCCGCTGAAATTACACCTCACCCCCGCCGCATTACTTCTTCCATCAGCTCATAGATCAGCTTCTGCGCCTGCCGAGGCGAGAGATTATCTGGGTCAATGTCCTTCAGCATGGTGCGCAGCTCATCCTCTTTAGGAGGAAAGAGCGAAAGCTGCTGCTTCTGTTTCTTTGCTGATACCGCAATGCTCGGCTCGCCCGCAGGGGTGAACTCGCCCTGCTCAATGTTGGTCAGAATCTCCTGTGCCCGCTGCACCACCTGCTTGGGCACGCCTGCCAAAGCCGCAACTTGGATGCCGTAACTGCGGCTGGCCTTGCCTTTGACTAATTTGTGCAGAAAGATGATGCTGCCCTTGTGCTCCCGCACGGCAATGGAGTAGTTCCTGATGCGCGGATGCGTAGTGGCAAGGTCAGTCAGCTCATGATAGTGGGTGGCGAACATGGTCTTGACCCCGCGTCCGTTCTTGTCGGCCAGCTCCTCAGCTACGGCCCAGGCAATGGCCAAGCCGTCATACGTCGAAGTGCCCCGCCCGATCTCATCAAGAATGACCAAGCTGCGCTCAGTGGCATTGTTGAGGATGTTGGCAGTCTCGTTCATCTCGACCATGAAGGTCGATTGACCGCGCCGCAGGTCATCCATTGCCCCGACCCGCGTGAAGATGCGGTCAACAAGGCATATTTCCGCCTGCGCTGCCGGGACAAAGCTGCCAATATGGGCCATGAGCACGATCAGGGCGGTCTGCCGCAGCACAGTTGACTTGCCCGCCATGTTCGGGCCAGTGATGATCAGCAGCTCATGCTCGTCCTGATCAAGGAGCACGTCATTGGGGACAAAGCGGCCTGCCTCCAAGCTGCGCTCAATCACCGGGTGGCGGCCCTCTGCTATATGTATGCTGTCCGCATCGCTCATCCTTGGCCGGGTGTACTGATACCGGGTTGCGGCCTCGGCCAGACTGACGAAGAAGTCGCTGCGGGCCACGGCATGGGCAGCCTGCAAAAGCCGCTCGCTCTGGGCCGCGATCTGCCCGCGAATCTGAATGAACAAATCATATTCAAGAGTCAGCCGCTTCTCCTCTGCGGTACTGATCTTCTCTTCCAGCTCCTTCAGTTCCGGGGTGATGAAGCGCTCGGCATTGGCCAAGGTTTGCTTGCGGATAAAATAGTCTGGCAGCTCGCCTTTCTGCTGCGCCCGGCTGACCTCGAAGTAGTAGCCAAAGACCCGGTTGCAGCCCACCTTGAGCTTGGCAATGCCGCTGCGCTCCCGCTCCTTGGCCTCCAAGTTCAAGACAAGCTGCTTGCCATCCCGAAGCAGGTGCAGCAGCTCGTCCAGCTCTTCGTTGAAACCCTCGCGGATCAGATTGCCCTCACGTAATATGACCGGCGCATCTTCCCGAATAGCCTGATGGATAAGATCATGCAGATCAAAGAGCGGGTCCAGCTCCAAGCCAATCTCTTGCAGCAGGCTAGGCGGCGTGTTCATGAGCAGCTTTTTCAGCTCCGGCAGGCAGGCCAGCGAGAGCTTGAGCGCGGCCATGTCGCGGGCATTGCCATGACCAAGGACAAGGCGGCTGCACAACCGTTCCATGTCATAAATGCCCTTGAGCAGCTCCTGTAGCTCGCGCCGCCGCAGGCTGTCGCTGAGGAGGATGTCCACCGCTTCCAGCCGCTGCTCGATCCGCGCCTTATCCTGCAAGGGGAAGAGGAGCCGCTGCCGGAGCAGGCGTGCGCCCATCGGTGTGCTGGTCAGATCAAGCACCGAGAGGAGCGAGCCTTGCCGTTTGCCGCCAATCAGGGTCTCGGTCAGCTCCAAGTTGCGGCGCGAGGAGTCGTCGATGATCAGGAAGCCGGAGCGGGAAAGTAGGCGGAGCTGACGGATGAAGGTCAGCTCGGTCTTCTGGGTTTCCTGGATGTAGGCGAGCAGGCCGCCTGCGGCCCGGATGCCGCTGTCCATGCCTTCGCAGCCAAAGCCTGCCAAGCTGCTGACCCGGAAGTGCTCCAGCAGGGTGCTGCGGGCATTGTGGCCTTCAAAGCTGCTGCTCTCGCGCAGGGTCAGGCAGAGGCTGGGCAGGACGACCTTCAGGCTTTCGCTGAGAGCGGCCAGCGGCTCGGCCTCCTCCTCGGCCAGAAGCAGTTCGGCAGGCTGCATCCGCGTAATCTCATCCTCAACCAAGTCAAAGCGGCCCTCGCGCACCGGCACCTCGCTGATCAGGAAATTGCCGGTGGAAACATCGAGAAAACTGAGGCCGACAGCCAGCAGCTTCTGGCCTTTGCGGGCTGCTGTGAGGGCGCAGACAAAGGTGTTGCTCTTCTCGTCCAAGAGCTGCTCGTCCGTGGTCACGCCGGGCGTGACCACCCGCACCACCTCGCGCCGCACTATGCCCTTGGCCTGCTTCGGATCCTCCACCTGCTCGCAGATCGCCACCCGGAAGCCCGCCCGCACCATCTTGCTGAGATAGTTAGAAACCGCGTGGTAGGGCACCCCGCACATCGGCACCTCGTTCTCATCACCCTTGTTGCGCGAGGTGAGGGTGATGCCCAAGGTCTTGGAGGCGATCTCCGCGTCCTCAAAAAACATTTCGTAGAAGTCGCCCATCCGGTAGAACAGGATTGCGCCGGGATGCTGCTCCTTGATTTCTAAGTATTGCCGAAGCATGGGAGTCATTTTAAGGGCGGTCGGCTGGGCAGGGCTGGTGTCAGTGGCCACGGTGCAGGGTTCTTAGGTTGAGGTTGAAGGGAAAGTCACCAATAAGATGGGTGACAACTTACTAGTGCTGTTGCACCATTAAATTGACGGGTAAAGATGCTTCAATTTTATCCTCGCGTCCTTCGTGGTGAACTGCCAGTCCACCGGAGCGCCTTTCTCGTTCCGCATCGCGCACCATTCATCAC
>JAPEVH010000029.1 GCA_026645415.1 Candidatus Electronema sp. | reverse complement strand
GTAACGGCTGCACAGATGCAACAGCCCAGATCGTTGCTGAATTTAAGGAGCATGTAACGCTGATAGAAACACCAATTCCTTCCAAGACCAATGCCCTGAATCTCGGCGATGAAGCCGCTTCAGGTTTCCCACGCTTCTATCTTGATGCTGACATTGTCATGTCTCTTGATTCGGTGCGAAAAGTGGCGGAGGTTTTACGTTCCGGCAAGTTTCTGGCAGCTTCTCCTCAAATGAAAATGAACTACGATTATTCTTCATGGTTTGTGAGGGCTTATTATGATATATGGCAACAGCTTCCATATGTCAGAGAAGGAATGATTGGCACAGGAGTTTATGCCCTGTCTAAAGAAGGAAGGAACCGCTTTGATAAATTTCCAAACATCATAGCAGATGATGGCTATGTTAGGGCTTTATTTGGAACTGATGAGAGATGCTCCGTTAATGAGTGCTTTGTTCAAATAACAGCACCAACAAAAATACGATATTTATTGAATATAAAGACAAGAAGCCGCCGAGGATATTATGAACTTTTGGAGAAATTTCCCATATTAGAGAGTAATATAAAAAATAATTATGGCTTAATTTCAAAAAAAAATGTAAAAAATATTAAGCTCTATCCGAAATATATAGTTTATCTATGTGTCAATTTTTTTTCTAGGATAATGGCCAAGAGACATCTCAAACATTACGATGCTGTCGGATGGGAACGAGATGACTCTAGTAGGAACTTTTAATAATGAAAAAAATATTATTAATCGCCTCAGCAGGTGGGCACTGGGTGCAGCTCAACCGTCTCCATGAAGTCTTCAGCGGACACAACATCATTTATGTGTCAACCAATCCTGATCTGAAAAAACAAAAAGCACACAATCTATTTTTTACAGTTCCAGATGCCAGCCGCTGGGATAGAATGCGAATCGTTCTGCTTGCCTGCAAAATGCTGTGGATTGTGATTCGGATACGTCCTGATATTGTCATTTCCACCGGGGCGCTACCCGGTTTAATTGCCCTCTTTTTCGGAAAAAAACTCGGCGCAAGAACCATCTGGGTGGACAGCATTGCCAACTCTGAACAATTGTCTCTGTCAGGCCAGAAAGCTGGAAAATATGCGGATCTCTGGTTGACCCAATGGGAACATCTTGCCCGTCCAGAAGGTCCGCAGTATCATGGTGCGGTGTTATGATTTTTGTTACTGTTGGTGCTCAGTTACCGTTTGATCGCTTGATTCAAACGGTGGATACTTGGGCTGAAGCAAACCAGTTTACTGATATTTTTGCCCAAACCTGCCAAGGCGATTATAAACCACGTTGGCTGCAAACAGCAGCTTTCCTTTCTCCGGCTGAATTTCAGAACAAATTTCAAATGGCTGAATTGGTCATCGGCCATGCGGGGATGGGCACCATCATCAGTGCTATGGAATACGGAAAGCCACTGATAGTGATGCCACGCCATGCTTCTTTAGGTGAACATCGCAATGACCATCAGATAGATACTGCAAAACGGTTTGCTTCTGGGAAAGGTATTTATGTTGCCTACAATGAAAAGGAACTAACCGAGCAACTGGATGTATTAATACAAGATAGGAACAGGAAAATACCTGTTGCTGGTACAGTTTCTCCTGAGTTGATTTCGGTGATACGGAATTTTATCGAAGCTGAATAAGTTGCATCTTTTGAAGAAGGATAAAAGTGAATATTAACAGTTATGTTTCAGCCATAGCCTGCTGTTCATGCTTCATTTTCACCGTAGTAGCAGACGCAGCCCCGCCCCGTGTCAAACTGACAAACCACGGTGCCGTTTTGGCAGACGGCAAGCCCTTTCTGCCGCTCTTCGTCTGGGCGCAACCAATCAAACTATTGGAGCAGTGGCGGGTTTTAGGCATCAACAGTGCCGTGCCGGGAGAAAAGCCTGAAATAGACCCACCCAAAGCCTACCTTGATAAGCTGAACGCCGCAGGAATGATGGGACTTTTCGGCGTTGAGATGATGAACAAAGAAACCATCGGCCATCCTGCCTTGCTGGCCTGGATGGTTGAGCATGAAGCTGACTCGGCCAAACAGCCTGCCTATGTTGCTGATCTGTCGGGCGATCCCGCAGCGATCTGGCTGGAAGGTGAAGCTGCGGAAAAAAACACTATTGAACGGTCGGAATGGCTTGATAAAGAGCACCCACAGCTCTCCGGCGGGCACTGGCTGACGACGGAAAAGGGCGGCACTGGGCAGGCCGAGTGGTCGTTCAAGGTTGAGAAACCAGGAACGTATCATCTGTGGGTTCGAGAATTCACCAAGCCTTGGGCCAACCCGACCCGATGGGTGCTCGATAACAACAAACCGGTTGAAACTCCCCGTGATCTGCCTTTATCAGGTGGGGGAACGGAAGTGATCGATCTGGGCGGCGGGCAGGGAGTTGCTTGGGCGAATTACGGGGAGGTGAATCTTACTGTTGGCAAACACACACTCACCTTTGAGATCGCGCCAGGCCGCACACTGGGAAATCCTGAGACGGAACCCGGCAAGGATGCAATCTGGGCGGTGGATGCCATCTGTTTCACCACAGTGGCTACACATCCGCCAGCAAAACCAAGCGAACCGCAGCCCATCCGACTACCGAAAGCCGAAAAAGACAGCTATGACAAGGTGAAGACAGCCGATTCCAACGCCCTGACTTGGAATGTCCTGACCGCCGGTTTCTATGGCCCTTATTCCAAACTGCCGATGCGTTATTACGAGGAGTTCATCCGTTGGACTGACATTGTTACCTTTGACCATTATCCGATTACAGGTTGGAACAAACCTGATCGTCTGCCGGAAGTTGGCCTTGCGACAGCTAGATTGGTTGCACTATCTCCTAAGAATAAGCCAGTGTGGACTATTGTGGAAGCCTGCGATCAGGATTTAGCATGGACAGCGAAAGACACACGAGGGCCGACTCCTGCGGAGATGCGGGCAGAGGTCTGGTCGGCAATAGCGAACGGGGCCAAGGGGATCGGTTACTTCACGATTGCGTTTAACCCGTTCCGCTGGGACAACGTGACCGCCGAAAATAAGGCCGAGATGAAGCGCACAAACAGCGAGCTGACTGAACTGGCCGCCCCGATCTGTTTGGGCGATACCGGCAAGACATTGACCGTAACTAACAATGAAACAGCCGACAAAGAGGCAATCGGCGGCGCGATCCATGCGGTCCGCAAGGAATATGGAGGCAAGACCTACGTGATTGCCGTGAACGTGACCCGTGCGCCCGTGACACCAATATTCCAGTTGGCTGACTGTAGGGCGAAGCAGGCTGCGGCCTGGAAAGAGAACCGCACAATCAAGGTGCAGAACGGCTCATTTTCAGACACGTTCGAGCCACTGGCTGTTCATGTCTATGTGCTGGATTGAACACCGTCTACGCTTAAAGGTTCTCCGCTTTTCTTTCTGGTTTTACGGTATTAGCATCCTTGCATGGCAATCCTTGCGGCTCTACCTTGGCGATAGCTTTGCCCCGGTCAGGTTTATCAGCTACATCGCCCCTTGGCTGCTCATCGGTCTCGGCATAGGGCTTGCAGTCAGTGTTTTAGACAGCCGCAGACAGAAGAAAATAACCTGCCTAACTTGGTTCATGGCCGGGCTGTTTCTCTTAGTCGGCCTGCCCTACCTACCCCTCTTCCTACCCCGCTTGGAATCGGCTCCTGCGTATTCCGGCACCCTGAAGGTGTTGAGCTACAGCGTCATGGGGCGCAACAGCGACTACAAAGCCATTGCCGAGGTGATCTTGGCGGAAAAACCGGATATGTTCTTTGTTCAGGAAACCGGATTTGATTCTCTGAGCAACTATCTGATCGACCTTTACAATGGCAGGCCGGTTTACCATGTTCCCGGTCATGGCGGCTTTATCGCCGGACGTTTTCCTTTGGAGGAAAGACAAGGCAGAATACCTTGGGCAACAGCAGAAACACCCTACGGAACAATCTCGCTGTGGACGATTCATGCCGCCAAAGCCTTGTGGCAGGATAATCAGCTCCAGTTGCGTGAGATAACTGAATTGGCAAAAGATATTACCGCCACGCCGGGCATGAAGATTGTTGCCGGTGATTTCAACACCACCGATAAAAACATTTCCTACAAGATCATTAACCTGTATCTGCGCAATGCTCATTGGGAAGCTGGCTGGGGATTCGGCTTCACTTTCCCCACGAAGGCCAGAAGAATGGGAAAGCTGTTTCCCTTTCTCCGTATTGATCATATCTTTTACAGCGATGAATTCTATGCCCTAAATGCTAGGACACTAACCAACAGCGGTGGTTCTGATCACCTGCCGATCATGGCCGAATTAGCAATCAGAAAAACATCTCATCTGCCCTGAAAGCAGGCTACCTCCTTCACCGTCTTCAGCAAAATCTTTATATCCAACAGTAGCGACCAGTTGTCAATATACTCCAAGTCCATTCGCATCCAATGTTCAAAGTCGATGTTATTGCGGCCGCTGACCTGCCAGATGCAGGTGAGTCCCGGCTTCATGGACAATCGCCGCCGCTGCCAGTGCTCATATTGTACCACCTCGGACGGCAGCGGCGGCCTAGGGCCGACTAAGCTCATTTCCCCCTTCAGCACATTGAAGAGCTGAGGCAGCTCATCCAAGCTGGTTCGGCGGAGAAACCTACCTACAGGCGTGATGCGCGGATCATTGGTCATCTTGAAGACTGGGCCATCCATCTCGTTATTTTTTTCTAACTCTTTTTTCAATTCTTCCGCATTCTCAACCATCGTGCGGAACTTGATCAACCCAAAGGTACGGCCATAGAGACCACAACGTTGCTGGATAAAAAAGACCGAGCCTTTGGATGTGAGCTTAATAGCAGCCACGATCACCAAAAAAAGCGGGGCAAGCAGCAGTAGACCGATTCCTGCACCGCAGTAGTCAATCATATTTTTGACCAATAGCTCACTGTACCGCTGCGGGGTACTTGAAATAGCAATAGTCGGCATCCCAATAAACTCCTCTATAAAAATGGAGGCGGCAGCAGGCTGATACATGATTTTTTCTATATGAAAATCCGGTACAATATGAATGCTGATGCCTAAGTCTTCTGCAAATTGAATATAGTTATTGATAGACGGAATTTTAGAAAGATCCGCAGCGAAAATCACTTCATCCACTACCTCTTCCACCAGTAAGAGTGGCAGGATCGATATCGTCCCAAGTATTTTAATTTGTTCTGTCAACATCGCATTTTCTGGAACATTCTCGTTAAAGGCCTCAAGGCAGCCCATAATCCGGTAGCCATAGCTCTGCTTGCGCTGAATAGCAGATAACATGCGTTTAGCTCTACCACCAGTGCCAACGATCAGGACGTTCCTTGTATTGTAGTTACGGCGACGGTAACGGCAGAGCATATAGTATATTGAGCCTTTGACGACAAGCAGCATCATGACTTCAATGCCATTGAAAAGCAGCATCAGTATCCTACTAAGTTGCTGCTCATGGATAAAATACAGGATAACAATCGTTCCTATAAGAATTCCGATAGTTGCCCGGATCGTTCGCATGCAGACCTGAAGCACTGTCTGGGTTCTGTACGATTTGTAGCATCCGGTGATGCGAAAGAAAAATAAGGATAAGAGAACGGTGATAAGAAGAACTAAATAATAATTTGGTTCGACAGACAGTCCACCAAATTTTCGTTTCAGATGATAAGCAGTGATAAAAGAAAATATGACGATGCAGATATCTAGCATCTTATGAATGCTGGTGAGTAATTCACCATTTTCTCTAAGCATAACAAAATTTTAGTTAAATTAAGTATCCAGCGGTAAAATCGTTGGTTTAAAATCATGGGCCGCTCAAGGCGATATGTTAAAAAGATGCACTGACGGTAAATTACCGTCTCTCAAGACTCTGTGACCCGGCTCGTTGAGCCATCATCCTCCCACAACTCATTCTTTTCTCAACTCTGCAAAATTTGCACTGACGACTTGAATCTACGACAAATTTTATTTCATACGGTGTGACACCTGAAAGGGTTGTTAGTTGCGCGGTCAGCTCGGCGATGATATGCTTAGGCTTATGACTTGTTACACATAAACACATTTTAGCCTACATAGAACGGAAAGGATAAAAAAATGATCAGCAACCTTGAAATCACGCTGCGAAAAACAGAACAGCCTAAAAAAAAGCCTGACTGGAATAACCTTGGCTTTGGCAAACAATTCACCGATTATATGTTTGCCATGCAATGGAATAGCAAAAAAGGCTGGCATGATGCAGAGATTAGGCCCTATGGCAGCCTCACCCTTGATCCAGCAGCAATGGTTTTTCATTATGCGCAAGAAATTTTTGAAGGATTGAAAGCCTATTGTGCTCAAGATGGCTCTATCATTCTGTTCCGGCCCGTAGATAATTTAAACCGTCTGAACCGCTCTGCTCTCCGCATGTGTATGCCAGAAATTCCCGCACAAGCAGTGCTGGAAGCTCTGAAGCAAATGATTGACCTTGACCGCGATTGGGTACCAAATACACCGGGTGCCTCGCTTTATATCCGGCCGACGATGATCGCTACTGAAGCGGCAGTTGGCCTGCATCCCTCGAATGAATATATCTTTTTTATTATTTGCTGCCCAGTTGGAGCTTACTATGCAGAAGGTTTTAAGCCAACAAAAATTTACGTGGAAGACCAATATGTTCGAGCTACTGCCGGTGGCGTAGGCGAAGCGAAAACCGGTGGTAACTATGCTGCTTCGCTTAAGGCTTTTAGCGAGGCTACAAAAAAGGGCTGTACCCAAGTTCTTTGGTTAGACGCGCTGGAGCATAAGTATGTGGAAGAAGTTGGTACTTCCAACATTTTTTTTGTTATCAATGATGAGATAGTCACTCCGCCATTAGGAGGCACTATCCTGCCTGGTATTACCCGTGATACGGTTTTAACCTTAGCAGCAGACTGGGGACTTAAGGTCAGCGAACGTCGGATTAGTATGGATGACATCATGGCAGCAGCAAGAGATGGTAGGCTGACGGAAGCCTTTGGCAGCGGCACAGCAGCAGTTATCTCACCAGTAGGCGAATTCGTTTATCAAGATAAAAATATTCTAATCGGTAACGGCCAGACTGGAACAGTGGCGCAGCGTTTTTTTGATACTATCCAGCAAGTTCAACGTGGTTTATTGCCTGACCAGCATGATTGGCTAGTACGGATAAACTGATATATTTCAACAAAAAAGGGAAGAAGCGTTTTTTTTCTTCCCCTCCCCTTGATTTTTCCAAATCCGTTCCTATTGTTTGGCGCAGTTAGATGACAGGATGCTGCTGCACCTGTCTCCGAGCAAGTGAATCTTAGCCGGGAAAATCGACATGCCCGGCCTGAATTTCCCATAAACAAATCTGTGCAACAGGAGGATTAGTCCATGAAAATTCGTCCGTTAAATGATCGTATTCTGGTCAAAAGATTGGAAGAAGAGGAAAAAACTGCTGGCGGTATTATCATTCCTGATTCTGCCAAAGAGAAACCTGCGGAAGGCCAAGTTGTCGCCGTTGGCGCAGGCAAGCGGAATGATGCAGGTGAGCGGATCGCCATGGATGTCAAAGAAGGTGATCGAGTGCTGTTCTCCAAATACGGCGGCACTGATGTGAAAGTAGATGGTGAAAAATATCTCATCATGCGTGAGGACGACATTCTCGGCATCATCGAAGGCTGATCCTACCCCTGTAACCATCTTATTTTCATCAACAACAGCTATACAAGGAGTTAAAGCGCAATGTCTTCAAAAGAGATTAAGTACGGCGGTAAGGCCCGCGAGTCAATGTTGAACGGTGTCAACATTTTAGCTAATGCAGTTAAAGTTACTCTTGGCCCAAAAGGTCGCAATGTTCTCATCGAGAAATCTTTTGGCGCACCAGTTATTACTAAAGATGGTGTGACTGTAGCCAAAGAGATCCAGATAAGCGACAAATTTGAGAACATGGGCGCGCAGATGGTTAAAGAGGTTGCCTCTAAGACCTCTGACGTAGCTGGCGACGGCACCACCACCGCTACTGTGCTGGCTCAGGCCATTTACACCGAGGGTGTAAAAATGGTTGCTGCGGGTGCTAACCCAATGGATATCAAGCGCGGCATCGATGCTTCTGTAGAGGCAGTTGTAGCCGAGCTGAAAAACATCTCCAAGCCGATCAAAGAGCACAGCGAGATTGCCCAAGTTGGTACTATCTCTGCTAACAATGACAAGACCATCGGCAATATTATTGCCGAGGCTATGGACAAAGTTGGCAAAGACGGCGTAATCACCGTTGAAGAAGCCAAGTCCATGGAGACCTCACTGGATGCGGTTGATGGTATGCAATTTGACCGTGGCTATCTGTCCCCGTACTTTGTCACCGATGCAGAGCGGATGGAAGTTAACATGGAGAATCCGCTCATCCTCATCAACGAGAAGAAAATCTCCAGCATGAAGGATATGCTGCCTGTTCTGGAAGCTGTTGCCAAAATGGGTCGGCCGCTGGTGATCATTGCCGAGGATGTAGATGGTGAGGCATTGGCTACATTGGTCGTCAACAAGCTGCGCGGCACTCTGAATGTGGTGGCAATCAAGGCTCCTGGCTTTGGTGATCGCCGCAAGGCTATGCTGGAGGACATTGCTGTTCTCACTGGTGGCCAAGTTATCACTGAAGATATTGGTATCAAATTAGAAAATGTAACCATCAATGACCTTGGTACTGCCAAGCGGGTAGTTATCGACAAAGATAACACGACGATCATTGATGGCGACGGTGACAAAGATAAATTGGCTGCACGAGTTAAGCAAATTCGTGCCCAAGCCGAGGATTCCAGCTCTGACTATGACCGTGAGAAGCTGCAAGAGCGTTTAGCCAAATTGCTCGGCGGCGTAGCTGTAATCAATGTTGGTGCAGCGACCGAAGTAGAGATGAAAGAGAAAAAGGCCCGCGTTGAGGATGCACTCAATGCTACTCGTGCAGCTCGTGACGAGGGCGTGGTGCCTGGCGGCGGCGTAGCTTTCCTCCGCTGCATTAAGGCAGTTGAGGCCCTTCAGCTTGAAGGCGAGCAGAATTTAGGCAAGCAGATTGTCATCCGTGCTCTGGAAGAGCCGGTACGGCAGATCGCTGCCAATGCTGGTCTGGAAGGTTCTGTAGTTGTCGAGAAGGTTAAGGCACTGGCAGGTCCGAACGGCTTTAACGCTGCCACTGAGCAATACGGTGACTTGGTTGCTGATGGTGTTATTGACCCGACCAAAGTTTCCCGCACCGCACTTCAGAATGCAGCTTCTGTTTCTGGTATGTTGCTGACCACTGAGTGCATGATTGCTGATGAGCCAGAGAAGGAAGGCGCAGGTAGCTGTGGTATGCCTCCTGGTGGTATGGGCGGCATGGGTGGTATGGGCGGCATGATGTAAGCTGTTCCTGCTTCTAAGCAGTGTAAGCGGCAGCCTCTCGTCAGTGGGAGGTGCCGCTTTTTTTGTTTATACAGGACAAGTTGTTTGCAAGTGTGGAAGCAATCGGTGCTGGCAAAAAAATAGGTAATAGGTTACTATTGGACGTTACTACACAATGATATTGTAACAGCTTTTGTTTCTTCTAAAAATTTGTTGTTCGCAAAAAAATATCTCACAGTCATGACACCTCAGCCCATAGACAATATCAATGGCAAGCCCTGATCATATCCCTGATATGGAAGCACTCGACCGCTTGACGGTAATTCTATACCGCAGTGGTTTATCTATTTTTTCTCTCAGCATAGCTTTAGAGGCAATCGAACTGCTTTCTGGCCAAAGCCTGCTTGGGAGCTGGTACCTGCCTTTGGTGGCAGCCAGTTCTGGCATTGCTAGTGCCAATATTCATCTTTACGATCCTCGCTTTCGTTGGTTTTTTCCACTGGTGAGCTGGATTGGTTTTATCGTACTCGCCTTTATAGTACCAGTGCGTTCACCTGAGCTAGCGGCGTGGCTTTCTGTTCTCAGTTTAGCCTTTTTCTACGCAGGTGCTTCTATGTTTGCACTGAAGGAGTATTTTTGCTTCCGTGTTCCTGGCTTACCTCTGATGCCCATATTCCTAGGTGGAGCTGTACTATTTCGTTGGTCTGGCTTTTCCGCAGGAGAAGGCATCTTGTTAGCCGTTGCTGCCCTCCTTTATAGCTGGATGGCTTGGGCAAAATGGAAGATGCCTCTTCATTTCGATATTGGCGATAAGAGCATGTATAAAATATAATGCTGCTTATTCTATAAACCGCCTAGCTAGGCAACGATATTTCAAGAAGGAGGAATGCTGTGAAAAGAAGCAAAACACTATTTACTACCTTTGTTGTCCTTCTTGGATTACTTTTTGCGTGCAGTATCCATACTGCTGCCGCAGTAACAACAAATGTCTGGTACACAAGCCCGGCTGATTATGAAAGTGTACAGCAGGCGGCAAAGGAACAGGATAAATCGTTCATCCTTTTCTTTTATGTTGACTGGTGCGGCTACTGTAAACGACTTAAAAAAGATTTTCTTGAAAAGCCTCAAGTTGAGCAGGTCTTGTCTCGGTATTTCAGAGTCAAAATCAATCCTGAGACAGGAGAAAAAGAAAATGCTTTGGCTACGAAATATGGTGTGCACGGCTTTCCAAACTTTTTAGTTGTCCGGCCAAATGGCAGCACTGTAAGAATACATCCATTCAAACAAGGTGGCGTTTGGACCGTAGAAGAGTTTATTTCTAAGCTAGAAGAGGTAATGGCGACAAAGGAATAAAGAATGATAGCCTCGCCCTGTGTGCGGCGGGGCACTGAGATACAAACAAGATATTCAAAGAATCCGAGTTACCATCGTGCGGAGCCTACTGTGAAATTGGCTGACCAAGAATCAAAAATAGGCAGGAAACTAGGAGAATGGCTTGGCAATGAAAATGAAGAAGAGCCTACTGAAAGTGTTTTAAGAGTATTATATAGAAAGTTGTGCAATAGGATGAAACTATGTTTTAATACTCAAAGAAGAATAGAAGAAAAAATAAAAGAATGGCTTACTGATAAAGAAAAGGAAAATAATTTTGCTGATTTTATATACATAATTGAAGAGTCGCTTTTTAAAACTAGGCAAATCTTGGTAAGTACAAGTCATAGAGCTATATTGTTTGAATATACTCTTGCGGGAGTATTAAAAGATAAAAGTGATAAAATATGGAGACAGCTTGTATCTGTACATTTACAAGAAAGACTCTATGATTCCTCTTTGGAACTTGACTTCTTTGAATTTCATGAATCTATTTTTTATCACAATCCAAATCAATTCAGTGAAACGCCAAAAATAACACATTGGAAACTTACTGAATTAGATAAGAAGAAAGCACGTAAAATTTATACGCATCTGAAAGATAAAGAAATAGCTATCAAAGAGACTCGTCGGCAGGAGCACCTTGAAAATAAAATTGTAGGAGGGATGAGACCTCCTGGTGCCCCTTTTGGAGCGGGAAAATAGTCTTGCTCTCTCATTTAAAGATAAAGCTATTGTGTAAGAAAAATGAAATATATTAGCACTAGAGGTGGTATTGCCCCTGTTGATTTTGCTCAAGCAGTGATGATGGGCTTGGCACGGGATGGCGGCCTGCTTCTCCCTGAACACCTGCCAACCGTGGAGCCAACCCTGCTCAATGCGTGGCAAACTCTTTCGTATCAGCATCTTGCCTTAGAGCTGCTTTCCCTGTTTACTGGTGAGATGCCCCGCGCAGATTTGGAAGATCAGATTGAGCGGGCCTACAGCACCTTCCGCCATCCGCATATAACCCCGCTGCGCAAAGTCGGTGAGCTATATATTCTGGAGCTGTTTCATGGGCCGACCTTGGCTTTTAAGGACGTGGCCCTGCAACTGCTGGGCAATCTCTTTGAATATGAGTTGAACAAGAGCGGCGGCTTCATGAACATCATTGGTGCGACCTCCGGCGACACCGGCAGCGCGGCGATCTATGGAGTGCGCGGCCGGCAGCGGATCAACATCTTCATTCTTCATCCGCATGGCCGCACCAGTCCGATTCAAGCTCTGCAAATGACTACGGTCACAGATGCGAACGTCTTTAATATTGCTGTGCGCGGCACTTTTGATGATGCGCAGGCCATTGTTAAAACACTGTTTAATGATTTAGAGTTCCGTGACACATATCAGCTTGGCGCAATCAACTCCATCAACTGGGCGCGGGTGCTAGCCCAAGTTGTATATTACGTTTTTGCCTTTCTCAAGCTGCGCAAACAAGGCTTTGCATCGGTCGATTTCTCGGTGCCAACCGGTAATTTTGGCGACATCTTTGCTGGTTATGTAGCCAAGCGGCTGTTGCCAGAAGGCTGCATCAAGCGACTGATTCTTGCCACCAATGCCAACGACATCCTGAGCCGCTTTGTCAATCAAGGCGATTACTCCATTGCCGGAGAGGTGATTCCAACCTTTAGTCCGTCAATGGATATTCAGATTGCCTCGAACTTTGAACGTTATCTCTATTATTTGCATCAGGAAAATGGCAGCAAGGTGAAGGCAGAGATGGAGCAGTTTGCGGCCACTGGACGTATGGATCTGTCCCAGTTTAAGGAGCAAGTGCGCCGTGACTTTGCCTCTCGTTCCGTCTCTGAACAAGAGACCATAGACACCATCCGCTCGATCTATGAGGAGCATAACTATCTGCTTGATCCGCATACAGCTATTGGGGTGCGGGCTGCGCTCGATGTAAAGCAAGATCGGCCTGTGGTTTGTCTTGCTACTGCCCATCCGGCTAAATTTGGTGCAGCAGTACAAAAGGCCATTGGCAAGGAAGTCGAGTTGCCACCTACCTTGGCTCAACTTGCCAATATGGAAAGCCGCTGTGAAGTCATGGATGCAGATGCTGCCCTGATCCGCGAGTATCTGCAAACAAATGCTCTGCTGTGAAAAAACTTGGCAGGCTCCGCGTTTCTATGTGCTGATCGTAGCTCTACCATTTTGTGGATTCAAGTTCCAAGTGCAACTTTTTGGCAGGTTCCCAAGAATAGCTTTTTTGGCGTGTTGAAGCCAAGAGATTTTCTTGGCCTGTTGTTGAGCTGATCCATGATCAAGTTGATGTCATTCTGGCTCAACATATCGAAATCAGTTCCTTTTGGGAGATATTGGCGTATAAGTCCGTTCGTATTCTCATTAAGTCCCCGTTCCCAAGCCTGATAAGGGTGAGCGAAGAAGCATTCAGCCTGAAGAGCGGCGGAGAACTCCTCATGAAAAGAAAATTCCTTGCCGTTATCG
>JAPEVH010000013.1 GCA_026645415.1 Candidatus Electronema sp. | reverse complement strand
CGGACATGCTCCGCAGAATTTTTCACTCCTTAGAAAAATTGCTTTGAACATACTGAAATCAGACAAAAATTCAAAAGGAAGCGTTAAGGGGAAACGGAAAAAAGCCGGTTGGGACAATCGGTTCCTCCTTTCTCTTTTGCAGCAGGCAAAACTTCAAATGAGGTAGCCCTACCGGAGGAGCATCCTGAATAGCAGCAACGCAGGCTGGGATCTCCGACAGAAAGAAGGAGCCGGGCATGGGCACAGCGCACCGTGCCCATGTGGGTATCATCACTCCTCGCTGCTATCCGCCGCTGCTGCCTCGTCCTCTTCAACCTCGACCTCAGCAGAGGTACGGGCAAGGATGGACATATCCACTACCTTTTCCCCGTCACCAAGATTGATCATCCGCACACCTTGGGTGTTGCGGCCAATCACCCTGAAAGAGTCCATAGGCAGGCGGATGACCTTGGCCGAGTCAGCAATCAGCATGACCTGGTCGCTGTCCTCGACTTGCAGAGCACCAACCACCAAGCCGTTGCGCTCGCTGGTCTTGATTGCCTGCACGCCCTTGCCACCACGCCGCTGGAGCCGATATTCTGACACTGCGCTGCGCTTGCCATAGCCGTTCTCCGTCACAGTCAGGATAGAGGCTTCACTGTTTTTCAGGATCACAGCCCCTACTACCTCATCGCCCTCAGTCAGGGTGATGCCCTTGACCCCAGCAGCAAGCCGACCCATTACCCGGACATCGGTTTCATTGAAATGCACAGATAAGCCGTGGCGCGTCACAAGGAAGACCTCATCCTCACCAGAGGTAATGGCAGCACAGAGGATCTCGTCGTCCTCACGGATAGTCAGGCCAAACTTGCCCTTACGTACTGGTTTCCTATAATCTGCAATGCTGCTCTTCTTAACAATCCCCTTCTTAGTCACGGTCAGCACAGAGAGCTTCTCATCGGCATGGGCTAGGTCTGCTATGGGGAGGATAGCGGCCACTTTCTCGCCCTCGCCCAGCTCCAGCAGATTAACAATGGCCCGGCCTTTGGCGGTGCGTCCGCTTTCAGGCAGCTCATAGACCTTGCGCCAATAGACTCGGCCCTGATTGGTAAAGAAGAGGAAGGTATCCAAGGTGGAGGCGGTATACAGGCCAGAGACAAAGTCGTCCTTGAGTTCTGCCATACCTGCCACACCCTTGCCGCCCCGGCGTTGCGCCCGGTAAAGGCTGAGAGCATTGCGCTTGATATAGCCGTTATGCGAGACCGTAACCAGCATCTCCTCAACCGCAATCATGTCTTCAGGCAGGATCTCATCTGGTGCGTCAATGATCTCGGTGCGCCGTTCGTCACCATACTGCGACCGGATCTCTTGGAACTCCTTGCGGATGATCTCCATAATCAAGGACTCGTCACCCAGTATCTGCCGCAACTCAGTAATCCGCCCTTTAACCTCCACGTATTCTTGGACGATCTTGCCCTGCTCCAAGCCGGTGAGCCGCTGGAGGCGCATATCTAGGATGACTTGTGCTTGCAGCTCAGACAGGTTGAAGCGTTCTGTTAGAATAGCCTTGGCTTCAGGCGGCCCAGCAGCAGTACGGACAAGGTCGACCACCGCATCGAGGTTATCCAAGGCTATCTTGAGTCCTTCAAGCAGATGAACGCGTTCCTCTGCCTTGCCCAGCTCAAAGGCGGTGCGCCGATAGACCACGGTGCGCCGATGCTCAAGGAAGTGGATGAGCAGTTCTTTGAGGTTGAGCACCTCTGGTCTGCCATTGACAATGCAGAGCATGATCACGCCAAAGCTCTTTTGCAAAGGCGTGAGGGTAAAGAGCTGATTTATGGTGACATCTGGGTTCTCATCCCTCTTCAAGTCCATGACAATACGCAGGCCGTCCCGGTCGGATTCGTCGCGCACATCAGCAATCGAGGTGATCCGCTTCTCTTTCATCAGCAGGGCGATGCGCAGCACCAGATCAGCCTTGTTCTGCTGATAAGGGATCTCAGTGACCACAATGGCTTCACCTTCGCCCTTCTTACGGTGCTCAACATGCAGCTTGCCCCGCATAACCAGTCTGCCGCGTCCAGTCTCATAAGCATCACGAATACCTGCTCTGCCGCAGAGGAAGCCGCCAGTTGGGAAATCCGGGCCAGACACATAGTCCATCAGCTCCAGCACCGTGATGTCTGTATTCTCAGTGAGGGCAATCAGCGCATCCATCAGCTCGCTAAGATTATGCGGCGGAATCTTAGTTGCCATGCCCACGGCAATACCTTCCGAGCCGTTGAGGAGCAGATTAGGAATCCGGGCAGGCAGCACAGTTGGTTCCTGCTGTGAGCTGTCGTAGTTGGGAATGAAATCAACCGTATCCTTTTCTATGTCTGCGACCAGCTCCTGATCGAGGCGACTCATCCGGGCCTCGGTATAACGCATGGCCGCAGGTGGGTCTCCATCCATAGAACCAAAGTTCCCTTGACCATCTACCAAGGGATAGCGCAGAGAGAAGTCCTGAGCCATGCGCACTAAGGTGTCATAGACTGCTGTGTCGCCGTGCGGATGGTACTTACCAATCACATCACCGACAATCCGGGCGGACTTGACATAGGGTCGATTGTGGAGCGTGCCCAACTCGCGCATAGCATAGAGGCAGCGTCGATGCACGGGCTTGAGGCCGTCGCGCACGTCCGGCAGGGCGCGGCCCACAATCACGGACATCGCATAATCCAAATAGGATTTGCGCAGCTCCTTTTCAATGTCAACGGTTTGAATCACTTCGGGTCGGGCTTCTTCCTGCACTGTCTCTGTGGTCATGCTTGCCTGCTTGTAAGGTTCATGGTCATGCGGCCTGAAAAACTTCCGCGTCTTGTACTGCGTTGCGGATTACCGCAAGCCTTTCTCATTAAAGAAACTGCTGTACTTTTTATCGGTGCCCTTGATATGGCCTTGGAGCCAGTCTCGGAGGAAATATAAGGTCTCAATGGAGACAGTCAGTCTGCCATGCTCAAAGTCATTCTTGAAATCAGAGACCTTTTTCACAAAGGCTACATGTTCCTTGATATGATTTGCAGCATCAGGGTATTTAAACTCAGCAAAATACTTTTCTTCTGCTTTGAAATGCGTAGCTGTGTAGCTGATCAAGCCGGTCAGTATTTTGCCAAGCGCATCTTTGCCGTGTCCTGCCTTCATAGCATCGTGCAGCTCATTGATCATAGCAACTAATTTCTGATGCTGCTGATCAATCCCTGACACATTAACGCTCATGCTGCTGTCCCAAGTGATTAAGCTCATATCTCCTCATTCGTCCTATGTTTTGTCTATTGAACAGCTTCTGCGGCTGTTTTTTACCTTCACCCTTTCAACCTGTGAGCTGAAACTGCATCTCAAGTTTTCCTTTCTTTCGCAGATTGCAATCATGCTTTCAGCCATTCAGCAGAACGAGAAGGCGCGCCGCTGCTGGGCACTCAGATGTAGCAGGGCGTAGGGAACAACCCGGTCAACAACCCGCTGATACTGTGCTTGAAACGCCATTTCCCAGACCGTAATCAGGCACTTGATTTCCTCAAGTTGCTGCTCGGCTTCCTTTTGCGCGATTTCTTCCGCTAAAAGGAAAACGTTGCACCGCTCCTGCGCGGCTTGGCAGTCCTCAAAACGGCGGCGGAAGAGTTCCATCTGTTCGGCATTTCCTAGGCGGGCATGGCTTATCCAAAGACCAAGCAGAACCAACATGTTGAGCGGTTCGATTTTTTCCGCTTCCGCAAACAAACGTCGCGCGGCGGCAATGTCCTCTTCGCCGCTGTTTGTTTTCAGCAGGAGGAACGCCAAGCCGCAGCGGGTGTATTGATCAGCGATGCTGGCCGGGATGCTCTGATACAGCTCTATGGCTTCAGCTAGTCGTCCGATCTTGGTCAGCAGATTGGCCTTGCCGTTCAGGGCAACCACGTTGTTGGGCTGAATTTGATGCGCCTTGTCAAAGAGCTGGAGAGCCTCATCAGTCCGGCCAAGCCGCGCCAGAAGCTCCGCCTTGCCGTTCAGGGCAACAGGGTCAAATTGATTGGCCTTAGTAGCCAAATCAAAGTACTGAATTTGCCATTCAACACTGTCAGAAATTTCAGTAATTGAGCTGGCAATCTTACAATAGCTTTTGCATAAGTAGGATTTTTGGTTTTCCTGTACTGACACCAGATAGCCTGTTGCTTGCTCCCAAGCTTCCTGATGCAAACCTTGGCGGTGCATATGGACAATCTGTGCAACAATTTTCTGTACATGTTCAGCAAAAAATGCGCTCGTTCCTGTGTTGCCAGCCTCTTGCTCCGGCTTCTCAAGCAAACAAAAGGCAGCATTCTTCTGATCCAGTCTTTTTTCAGTTTTCTTCCTCAACTTGCGGTTAGGCTTGCTCGCAGGCAGTTGCTCGAGAACAGGCAGAAGCAGCCTGTCCGCCTCTTCGGCTAAGACTGCTTCCTCGGCATCATGCGCAATGCCCTTCAACTCATCCCGAAATTCCTCCAACTCAACCTTACCGCAGGGGGTATGAAGCAGCCGGTTCCTGATTTTCAGCAGCCGGTACTCCGTTTCGGTATCAACTTTGACCGGAATGGTTTCGCAGAGCCGCACCAGAGAAGGTAGCCTGAGCAGCCTGTCCTGCTCTTCCAAGGTAAGGTATTCTCTGAAGACGGCCCGCAGTCCGGCCCGAACATCGGTCTGCACCTGATGATACAAACGGAGATAGATATATTCCTGTTTGCGGAACCTTGTCGCCGTCTGCACAGCCGCCCGGTAATGCTCAATCAGCAGGACATGAACAGATGGCAGTTCCAAGTTGAACTCCTCAGTTTTTTCCAACAAAAAAGTACGCAGTCCGTCAGCAATATGCCAGCTTTCTTCCTCATAGCGATACACAATATGATGATATCTGGTCACCCGCGCAACTAGGAAAGTCGGCCCGACAGAGAAGGCGGTCAGCAATTTTTTCCCCAGCTCTTCGTCAAACCAGATCGGCACTGACAGCAGGATAAAGGCTTTTTTCTCCTCCTCCGGGATGGTGCTCCAGATTAGGCTGTTCAGGTCAAAGGAAGTCATTGCCACTCAACTCAGGATTACTGCATACTTGAGAATTGTATCCGCACAGGGTTTAGGTTCAGTCTCCTGTATCTTACGAAGCATGGTGCTCTTTTCCAGTGCCTTTGCACCATAATGTCCAAGCTTTTCGAAATAGCAAATCATATCTTGTTCGCTAAATTCATTGGGAAGTTCAAAGGATTCAGCATCATCCAGCCGTTCTTCGGTGTTGATCACAAACAGAAAACGTTCCCGGATTGCAGGATCTGTCAGCACTGCCGCCAGTTTATTCCATTCTTTCGGCGAGGCTGAATCATAATTCTGCAAAAAAACCGTGCAAAACATATCCGTAGCCTTGAGTTTTGCCAGAAAAGCATCCATCGCCTCAGCAGATTCGGCGATCAGCTCTTCATTAAATAATTTCTCATAAAGAGAGAAAACAATCTGATCCAACGTGCCGCAAATATTACCGCCCATGAACTCCATGTTCGCAAGCCGCTGTCCGGGTGTCTTCCCGTCATGCAGGCAGTTCAGCAGTAGAGATAGATGAATGAAAAAATGCCCGTTACCCTGTTCCGCTCCTCCTTTGATCAGGACGGCACCGCCAGTCCGTCTTGTAAAGCGACCCTTGATAGTCTTTGCAGCCTCTTTCCAATCCAGCACATGGGAGGTTTCTCGCCGCAGCAGGTTGATAACCTCGCTGGACGGCAGCTTCTTCTCGTAGCGTTCTGCTCTGTCTATGATGAATGCAATACGTTGACCCGCCCAGTGAAGGCGATTATCAAAACCTTTCTGAATGTATTCATCTGTACGATGCAGTTCAGCTCTCAGTTTTTGGTTCAGCCAATCCTGCAAAGCCTTTGCCCAGTCGCTGTGTTGCTCTTCCTCCGGCAGGGCCAAGGTTATTCGAACCTGTTTTTCCATCGGAGTAATCTTTGCCACTTCGACATGATTGACAAAGTGATGACGAAAATAATGCAGCAGAGAGATCTTTGACAACGGATAATTGACCTCGTCATCGACTCGACTGAAATGGAGATCCAGCTCGTCTGCCAACAGAAGCAGAGAAGTCAGCAAGGTACCGCGTATCGGTTTACCTTTGCCGGAGATATCAAAAGTTCTGGGCGCAAGCCGACTCACAGCCTCTTCATAATATGAGGAGCCATGCCCCATACAAATAAGTGATAAGGGCGTACAGACATTACGGTTAAGCTTCAAGGTAGCCAAGAAAGGATTCGGCTGAGGAGAACCCGGAGCTGAGGCTGCAATAATTTCCTGGGCGCGGGCAGGATGCCGTTTCCGTACTATTTCCCATTCTACTTCGGTGAGCTGATCCACAGATTTACCGTTCAGCCCGCTCAAGTCCTGCATTCCGATATCATGCAGCCACGCAGCGGCGAGCAGCAGAAAGACCTCATCAGTCTGCAATCCTGAAGGCTGTTCATCCGCCAGCAAATCGCCGCAGAGCTGATCAAGCAGACGGACTATTGTCTGAGAATGGGCTGTTCCATGATTGGTGAACCAACCTAACCTCGCATTTTTCCATATGTCACCAGCAGTCTGTTTAATATTTTCATAAAGAGAAAAATATTCATCGCTGTTTATTTTCAGATACTCTTCAAGACCCATGATATATTTAAAGCTGTTTACAAAGTTGTCATGCTGGGGAACAAATGAAAAATTTCATTTTGTATCCTTGTTGATTATTGTAGTCGCAACCATCACGCTCAAACAAATTCAATACTCACTGGGCAGTGATCGGATCCCATGATTGTATCATGAATCTCTGCTGCTTGTACTCGGTGTTGGCTTTTTGTATTCACGAGAAAGTAATCAATCCGCCAACCAACATTCCTTTTCCGTGCTGCTGTTCGATAACTCCACCAACTATAGCGGTCGGGCTCTGGATGAAAAAGACGAAACGTGTCCACATATCCTGCCTGAAGAATTGCTTCCATACTGGCTCGCTCTTCATTGGAAAAACCAGGATTACCGACATTATCTTTTGGCCGAGCAAGATCAATCTCCTTGTGAGCCACGTTCAAATCTCCGCAGAGCAACACTGTTTTTTCCGCCGCCAACCGGTTCAGATGCGCCAGCATGGCTTGATTAAAAGCTAACTTGTAATCTATCCGCCGCAACCCATCTTGCGCATTGGGAAAATAAGCGGCAACAAAGTAAAAATCAGCAAATTTAAGAGTCAGCACCCTGCCCTCTTGATCAAAATCCTCGTGCCCTAGTCCATAAATCACCTGCAACGGCTCCTTGCGGCTAAAGACAGCGACCCCAGAATAACCCTTCTTTTTTGCTGGATACCAGAAAGCCTGCCAGCCGGGAATATTTCTCACTTCTTCTGGAAGCTGCTCTGGCAAAGCCTTAATCTCTTGCAGAGCAAAAATATCTGCGTCCAACTGATGGAAAGCATCAAGAAAGCCTTTTCCTAGTATTGCTCGCAGGCCGTTGACATTCCACGAAACACAGCGGAGCACAGCAGCTTGTGTTTCCTGTTTACGTGGTACTTTGCGCGGCGTGATACCAATGCGAGGACAGAAGTCGGCTAACACACAGCGATCACAATGAGGAAAGCGGGGCTTGCAGGTGCCTTGCCCAAAAGCGACCAGCAAAGAGTTGATGCTGATCCAATATTGCTCTGGCAGTTTAGCCCGAAGAGCCATTTCCGTTGCCAAGGGCGTTTTGGTCTGCACATAACCCCAGATATTCATAATCCGGTGAACATGGGTGTCCACGCAGATGGCTGATTTCTGGAAGGCAATGGCCACTACTAAGTTGGCAGTTTTTCGCCCAACACCCGGTAGCTGGATTAGTTCCTCTACCGTATCTGGCACTTGGCCGCCAAAATTTTGCACCAAGGCAGTAGGCAAGGCAGTCAAATATTTTGCCTTATTACGAAAAAAACCAACTGGATAAATGAGCTTTTCGATCTCAGTAATGGAGAGCTGGGCAAGAGATTCTGCATTTTCTGCCTGGGCAAAGAGCCGGCGCGCCGCTGTTGCTGTCACTTCATCTTTGGTGCGAGCAGAGAGCATGGTTGCCACCAGCACCTTGAAAGGGTCTTTGGTTTGGGCAGCAATTAGATCAACTACTGGAACCTTGTATCCAGCAACTTCTTTGCGCAGCAGAGTAACCGCAGTATCAATGGGAAAGGTCATGAGCAATTCGTCTCGATTTGCATGAAATTACAAAATGAAAACCTAATAACTATACCTGTATAGCCGCTCATCTTCAAGATTCTTTTTTCCTGATAAGGCTCGCTATTGGGAGGATTTCACAGCTCTCATTGCAAGAACAGTAAGACTTCGTTCGCCTTTTCAGATACGCTGCTTGGATAGAGTAGTATTATCGCAATAAAAAAAGGCCACCTTACTAGGTGGCCTTTTGCAAAACAACTACGAGATGTACTACAATTAAACGCAACCGGTAGGTTTAGGCAAACCAGCCATCTTACATGCTCCTTTACCAGGTCCAGACGGGAACAGCTCATAAATCCGCTTCAGCGGAAAGCCTGTTGTCTTGGAAAGGATACGAACCATAGGAGCAATACCGTTTTTCTTGTAATACTCTTGGAGTGCATCAATAACTTTTTGGTGCTCCTCGGTCAGGTTGCCGATACCTTCAACGCCTTTGACATAATCAACCCAGTTGTCATCCCAAAACTCAGAACCGTTGAGCAAGAAACCGTCCTCATCAACCTCATAAGATTTTGCGTTGTGTTCAATAGTTGGCATGTTTTCTCTCCTTGGATAAGATAGTAGAAATAAATAAACGCCTGTTCATTGGCTATACTGGTCACATGATGAATGGAACTCATACTATATGATACTTTCTTTGTCAAGATTTCTTCTTATTTTTTTGCGTCAACGAAAAGTCTCTTTGGCAAGTAGATGCGCAATAATTGGCTTTTTGGCTGACAACATGCTATGTTGAGCCGATCAAGTCAGAATAGATTAAACCCCTTTGGACTAGAATTTCATTGGAGACAAAAGCAACATGTTGAATGTATTACGCAAACAGGCGCAATCGCCTTTAATTCAGAGCATAGTTTTAGTCATTGTCATCGTTTTCGTCTTCTGGGGAGTCGGTACGCATCTAAATGGTAGGCGCAATGCAGTTGCTGTAGTCAATGACACGGAAATACCTTACCAAGACTATATACGCTCTTATGAGCAGGCGATTGAGGGTTTACGGCAGCAGTTTGGCGGAAAGCTGCCACCTGGCTTTGCAGAACAGCTTGGGATTAAAAATCAGGTGCTTTACCGCATGATTCAGACAGTGCTGCTGCAACAGGGCGGCGAAGAAGCGGGCATCCGTGTCAGTGATCTGCCTGTGCAGAAAAAAATTGGCCAGATGAAAGCCTTTGAAGAAAATGGTAAGTTCAGCATTCAGCGGTACAAAGATATTCTTGCCCAGAATCGACTGACTCCAGCCTCTTTTGAAAAAGGGTTACAATCTGATCTGCACACAGAACGGGTACAAAAATTAGTTGGCAACTTTGCCTTTGTGCCAGACAATGCTGCGCAACGATGGCTCGCCTATGAAAACGAACAGATCAAACTGGCCTATGTCAAATTCGAGCCAAGTTCTTTTCAGGATAAAGTGCAGACCGATGAAAAAGATGTAGCTGCTTGGTTTGAGAAAAATAAGCCGAACTACCGTTCTGAGCCAAAAATCCGCCTTAAATATCTCTTCTTTAAGCAGAGCGATGAGGAACAAGAGGTGCAGATTGCTGAGGCAGACCTAAAGGCCAAGTACGAGGAAGACCAAGAGCGTTATCAGCAGCCAGAGCAGCGTCATGCCCGTCATATTCTCTTCCGAGTAAAAGAAGGTGCTTCAGAAGCAGAGCGGGTGGCAAAGCAAAAGCAGGCTGAAGAAGTACTGGCTTTAGCGCAGGCCAAAGATGCTGATTTTGCAGCCTTGGCCAAGCAGTATTCAGACGATACCTCGAATAAAGAGCAAGGCGGCGATCTTGGCTTTTTTGCTGCTGGTCGTATGGTGCCTACCTTTGATAAAACCGTCTTTTCTATGCAACCGGGTGAAATCAAAGGGCCAGTGGAAACAGAGTTTGGTTTTCATCTGATCAAACTGGAAGCAATCCGGCCAGAGTCTGTACGTAGCTTTGCGGAAGTAAAAGAAAGTATTGCCGCAGAGCTTCGGCGGCAGCAGGCCAAGAGCCTGACCTTTAAGCGAGCCGCAGCAGCCTATGAAGACATCATGCGGGCGGGTAGCTTGGATAAGTACAGCCAGCAGAGTAAAGAACAGGTGCAGCAGAGCGATTATTTCTCGCAAAAAGAACCAGCAGAGGGCTTGCCCAAAGATCCTAAATTTCTTGATGCTGCGTTCAAACTCAAAAAAGGTGAACTGTCTTCAGTTATTGAGCTGAGAGATGGGTATGCTGTTCTTTTTGCCGATGATTTGAAAGAGCCAGAATTGCCCAAACTTGAAGAAGTACATGAGAAGGTAGTAGCCGATTATACCAAGGAAAAAGCCGCAGAATTGGCTGCTAAGGCTGCTGCTGATCTGCTTGCCAGTAGCCGGGAGAAGAAAACCTTGCAAGCGGCTGAGGGTACTGTAGTGACAGAAACTGACTTCCTTAAACGTTCTGCAGCAAACGGAAAGGATGTGCCGCCGTCTCAGGTGCTGGAGGATGCCTTTAAGCTGGCATGGAAAGAGAATCTCCCGGCCAAGCCTGTACAGGCAGACGATGTTTGGTTTGTCTATCAAATCAAGGAGCGGCAGCCTGGAACCGATAAAGCAGACGAGCAGATGCAGCATCAACTTCTTGCCGCAGAGCAGCGAGACCTACTCACAGCGTGGATGGGTAGCCTTCAGGCTACTGCAAAAATTGAGATTAACCAGTCCTTGCTGAAATAGCTGCCTTCCTTCCTGAGTTTTGGTGTAACAGGCGGGGAGGGAAGGCCCCGCCTGTTGTTTTTCCAATCTCCTCAATCTTTGCCTGTGCAACAAAGAAATGCCCCAGTCAAAGCAAAAAAATAATCAAATGACCTTGGTCCGTAGTCTGCCATCTTTGGAGCAGTTTCTGCTTACCTTTATCTCTATAGTGTACGAGCCGGTCTCAACAGCCTTTCTCAGTGCCTGTTTAACTGGAGCAGAACTACCCGGTATAATACAAAAAGTAAGTGGAGACGGCTTGGATAATGCGGTTAGCAGACTCCGAGAAATCGGCCTCCTGAACGAATTTAATCAGTGCCCTCTTGATCTGGCAGAGCAACTTACTCGCCAAGCGGCGGCCGCAGGGCATTTTACTGAATTGGCAGCCCTGATAGAACAGAAGGCCCCGGTTTCCTATATGTATGGCAAATGGTCAACCCGTTGCCGCCGCGCCTTACGTCAATTCCGCATTGGTATCCATAGCGGAGACTTTGACAAAATTGATGAGGCTGCCCTCTTTCTCAAGGAGCATTGCCGTGATCGGGAAGGCGTGGACCCGCCTGCGGTACAGATTGTCGCCGAGCATTTTGAAGCAAATTGGTTCCGAGGTTTGCCTGGTTCTCTTCAGTTTTACTTGCTTAATGAAATATTTCGCCACTGTGGTGAACAAGCGGTTGATTACCCTGAAGTGGCTGCCTTTTTGGAGGATGAGGAAAAAATTACCTTAGCCGATGACGAGCGCGTACCGTTCCGTAGAATGTTGGCAGGGTATTATCTGCTCCGAGATAGTAAAAAATTAGACCAGCTTTTGGCCGCATATCCAGATTCGTTCCTAGGTTCTGGGTTTGCTGGCAGCGCAGCCTTTTTGCAAGGCAAGACCGAAGAGGCACTGAAACTCTTTGAAGAGGATCTGGCTCTACTCAACAAGTACGCTGGCCCAGAGGGTAGTTTTTTCTTTAACAGCAACGGCCTGTTCTGCCTTATGGCTCTGCTCGCTCGGCATAAGCCAGAGGATATTACTGCTGCTCGGCGAGCCGCCGCCCTTGTTCTCAGTCGTTGCCAAGGCTGTCCAGAGGAACTGCCTTTCCGTTTTCTTGAAGCTTATGCAGCTGCTGCGGACGGAGCTATGCCAGACCTGCGTGTTCTTACAGAAAGTTTTGAACAAAAAGAGCGAAGCCTGAATACCTTGACTGCTGCGCTGACTCTCCAATGGATGGGTGTACGGCTACCAGAGAAGCTACAAACAGGGCTGGAATCACTGTACAAAAAAGCCAAAGCCAATGACTACTCTTGGCTGGCTATGGAGGCGGCCCAACTTCTCGTTGCGGCTGATTCAAACCGTAAAGACATGGCCAAGGCCTCAAAAGCACTGGCAAAGAAGAGTAATTGTCGCAGCCTCGTCCATTTAATTACCCCCAATGATGAGTCGTGGCAGCAGAGCCTGGAGGAGCTGATCAGCATCACCGGGCGAGCACGGCAGCCAGAAAAGACCAGCCGTCTCGCTTGGACCGTGGAGTTTACCGATGGCAAGCTGACCTTGGCAGCCAAGGAGCAAAAAAAGAAGGCTGGCAGCAAGTGGACCAAAGGTAAGGGCGTTGGCCTAAATCGGCTCATGCCGCCCTCTATCGTGGATTATCTCAGCCCGCAAGATCTAAAAATTTGCGCTGCCCTGCGCCAAGTTGCTGATCCAAATTCCCGCAATGGCGGCTGCGATTTTGATCTGAACATAGCGTTACCGGCTTTAGTCGGCCATCCTCTAGTTTTTCTTGAAAAAACTAATGTGCCAGTTGAAATTGTAGCTGGCGAGCCAGAGTTGATGGTTGAATCGCAAGATGCTTACCTGTTTATCCATTTTCTCCAAGAGATTGGCGAGGGCAAGGTAACTGTTTGGCAGGAGACACCAACCCGCTTCCGGGTCATGGAAATCAACGAAGAACATCGCCGCGTGGCAGGTATTATTGGCCCGGGCGGGAAACGTTACCCAGAGGAAGCAGGCAGCCAAGTGCTCAACGCCATTGGCAATATGGCTTCCTTTATGACCGTACATTCTTCGATTGATGTGGGGAGCGCGGATCAGGATGTCAAAGTCGTTGAAGCGGATCCTACGGTTCATATTCATATTATTCCTTATGGAAGCGGCTTCCGGCTCGAGATGTTTGTCCAACCTTTCTCGCGCAAGGGGCCATATCTAAAACCAGGCGTAGGTGTGGCTAACCTGATGTCTGAGGTTGCTGGACGACGAATGCAAACCCGTCGCAATCTCCATTTAGAAGAGGAGAAGGCCCGCGAGATTGAGGAAAGCTGTCCCATTCTTGACCTTGCTACTGATTTAGAGCAAGAGAACGACCGCGAATGGCATCTGCTTGACCCAGAGGAATGCCTGCAAGCCCTGCTGGAGCTGGAGGAAATCCGCGACCGAGCAGTGCTGGAATGGCCAGAAGGTGAAAAGTTAGCTGTACGCAAGCAGGCTGGCATTGGCCAGCTCAACCTGAACATTCGTACCGGCCAGCAGGATTGGTTCTCTCTATCTGGCCATATCCAAGTGGATCAAGATGAGATTATTGATCTGAAAACCTTGTTGGACAAGGTGCGTGAGGCTCATAGTCGCTTTATTCCGCTTGGCAAAGGGCAGTTTCTTGCTCTGACGCAAGAATTCCGTAACCGTTTAGAGGAATTAATTCGCTTTAGCGAAATCGCGGGCAAGGGCGGAAACAACGAAGAGGACATCCGTATTCATCCCCTTGCGGCCTTGGCCTTGGATGATTTGACTCGGCAGGCTAATACTCAAGCCGACGATGGCTGGCGTAAGCAGGTAGCTCGGATTGAGTTTGTCCAAGATTTTGTTCCAGAAGTGCCATCAACCTTGCAGGCTGAACTCCGCGACTATCAGGTGGAAGGCTTTGTTTGGATGTCTCGGCTGGCGCATCTTGGTGTGGGGAGCTGTTTGGCGGATGACATGGGCCTTGGCAAGACGCTTCAGTCGCTGGCCGTTATTCTTGACCGGACACCAGACGGCCCTACCTTAGTCATCGCGCCGACTTCAGTCTGCATGAACTGGGAGCAGGAAGCAGCTCGTTTTGCCCCTACGTTGAGTATCCGCAGCCTGAGTAATGCGGAGGAACGGAAAGCTACGGTTAAGAACTTAGGCAAGCGGGACATCCTGATTACCAGCTATACCCTACTCCAGCAAGAGGTGGACTTGCTCGAACAAGTAGACTGGCAAACGGTAGTTTTGGACGAGGCCCAGTCCATCAAAAATGCTGCAACCAAGCGTTCTAAGGCAGCTATGCGTCTGAAAGCCAAGTTTCGCCTAATCACTACGGGTACCCCGATTGAAAACCATCTTGGCGAGCTGTGGAACCTGTTCAACTTTATCAATCCCGGTCTGCTCGGC
This sequence comes from Candidatus Electronema sp., assembly GCA_026645415.1. Lineage (GTDB taxonomy): Bacteria > Desulfobacterota > Desulfobulbia > Desulfobulbales > Desulfobulbaceae > Electronema. The sequence continues at coordinate 2,402 of JAPEVH010000013.1, read as the reverse complement.
ACCTATAAACAGTTCAATAGTCGTTTCGGCATTCCGATTGAAAAACATGGCGATCGTACTGCTCGGCGACAGCTCAAGAAACTGATTCGGCCCTTTATGCTCCGCCGGATTAAGTCGCAGGTGCTGGACGAACTGCCACCGCGTACTGAAATTACCCTACGGGTAGAGATGAAACGTTCGGAAATGCTCTTTTACGAGGCTGTCCGACAGCAGGCTCTGGAGAACATCGAAGGCAGCGATCCCAAGGCTGGACGGCATCTGCAAATTTTGGCTGAAATCATGCGCCTGCGGCGGGCCTGCTGTAATCCAAAACTGATCGACCAAACCAGCAAAATTCCCTCAAGCAAACTGGAGGTCTTTGGCGAGGTCGTTGAGGAACTGCTGGAGTCGCGACATAAAGCCTTAATTTTCAGCCAGTTTACTGGTCATCTTGCTCTGATTCGTGAATATTTAGACGAAAAAGGGATCATTTACAAGTATTTGGACGGCACTACTCCAGCCAAAGATCGTATCCGGCAAGTGGACGAATTTCAAGCTGGCGAGGGCGACCTCTTCCTAATCAGCCTCAAGGCGGGCGGTTTGGGTCTCAATCTGACTGCCGCAGACTATGTTATCCACATGGATCCGTGGTGGAATCCAGCAGTTGAGGATCAGGCCGCTGACCGAGCGCACCGCATTGGCCAGAAACGGCCAGTAACTGTGTACCGTTTGGTAACGGCTAACACCATTGAGGAAAAGATTGTTCGCCTGCATCATGAAAAGCGCAATCTGGCTAATTCGCTGCTTGAAGGCACAGATGCAGGTGCACGAATGAGCGCGGATGAATTACTTGATCTGATCAGAGGCAGTTAAATAACGTGCGTAAGCACTCGCATTTTTTGTTGGCAATTGATTTTTCCTCTCTTACTGGTTAGTATGCCCTGATATGATAGACTTTTCAGTATCCATCTCGGCGATTGGCCAAGGGTATTTTTATTCAATTTCATGCTATGAAAAATTCAGACTGGATAGCACGAGGCGAAGCTGTGTTCGCAGGTACCTATAGCCGTTTTCCGGCAGCCATCGTCAGAGGTGAAGGTTGCCGCCTTTGGGATGCAGATGGCAAGGAATATTTGGACTTTCTTTCTGGAATTGCAGTCTGTTCTCTTGGTCACTGCCATCCGGTAGTAACGGAAGCCATCTGTAAGCAAGCCCAGAAGCTCCTGCATGTTTCTAACCTGTTCTACACTGAGCCACAAACTGAGCTGGCAGAACTGCTGACCACCCATAGTTTTGCTGATCGGGTTTTCATGTGCAACTCTGGGGCTGAGGCGAATGAAGCGGCAATCAAATTAGCCCGAATCTATAGCGGGGAAGGACGCTACGAGGTTATCTCCTTAACTGGCTCTTTTCATGGGCGGACACTGGCAACAGTAGCTGCTACTGGTCAGCCCAAGTTCCACAAGGGCTTTGAGCCACTGCCTGCGGGCTTTGTTCATGCTGAGTTTGGTGAGCCGCAGGAGCTGGAGCGACTGATTAACGCAAAGACCTGCGCTGTGCTCTGTGAGCCGCTTCAGGGCGAGAGCGGGGTGCGTCCTTTGCCAGCAGACTACTTGCTTGAATTACGGAAGATTTGTGACCAGCATGGCTTGCTTCTGATCTTTGATGAGGTACAGACTGGCGTTGGTCGTACCGGCAGTCTCTTTGCTTATGAGCAAACTGGTGTGATACCAGATATCATGACCCTGGCGAAGGCTCTAGCCAATGGTTTGCCTATTGGAGCCATGCTAACTCGCACCGAAATTGCAGCGGCCTTTACACCGGGTACTCATGCTTCTACGTTTGGTGGTAATCCCGTGGCAGCGGCAGCAGGTGTGGCTGTGCTGAAAACCATGCTGACTGAGCATTTTTTCACAGACCTTGGCAAGCGGAGCAGCTACTTTGTCAAACAGTTGCAAGAACTAGCGCAGCAGTTCCCGCAGCTCTGTACTGGAGTGCGCGGACGCGGTATGTTGCTTGGTTTAGTTCTGACGGAGCAGGGTATTGCCCTTGGTATGGAGATAGTCCGACGGATGTTTGAGCGAGGTTTGCTGATTAACTTTGCTGGAATGCAAGCACTCCGCTTTATCCCTCCTCTGACTGTGAGCCGAGAGGATATTGATACTGTTATTAAAGGACTACGTGAAGTGCTGGCAGAGATAGGGTGAAAAATAAGGAGCAGATATCCTATCTGCTCCTTTTGTAGACAGTTCTTGAATCTGCCAGCACCTGATACAGCTCCACCGCCTCTTTTCCCGGTAATGGTGAGCCATGAGTGACAAGACGATTTTCACTTAGAAAGTGTATTGAATTTACCATGAAAAACAATACAATAAAGGAAAGTTAGCCTTTGAGCTTGGTCTTCCGCAATCCATTTCCAGAAG
>JAPEVH010000011.1 GCA_026645415.1 Candidatus Electronema sp. | reverse complement strand
GTTGTAAATATCAAGATACCTGATCAAGGTTTCTTCAAGCTGTTGGGCTGATTCAAAGCGAGTCTGCTGAATAATTTCTTTAATTCTACCGTTGAAGCGTTCAGCCATGCCGTTTGTCTGCGGTTTTCGCGGTTTGATCAGACGATGCTCAATGCTGTGTTCCGCACATTCCTGATCGAAGAGATGTTTTCCAGTCGGCTCCCGCTCTCCCGTCGGACAGAACCGGTCTGTGAACTCCTTGCCGTTGTCTGTGAGAATCTTTGAAATGACGAACGGAGCCTTCTCAATGAGATTCTTCAAAAAAGAGCGGGCTGCCTCCGCTGTTTTCGAGGCGTGGATTTCCATATAAACCCATCGTGTCGCCCTGTCAATGGCAACGAACAGATATTTTCGGCTCTCTTCATCTGGCATCTGCGGGAGATATTTTATATCGGCATGAACGAAGCCTGGCTTGTAATCCTTGAATGTTTTCAACGACTTTTCCTGTTTCTCCTCTTCAGGGAACAGCTTCTTCAAGTTTGAAATTCCGTGCCGCCTCAAGCAACGGTCAAGAGCGGAGCGGGACATGGATGGACACAAGAATTTCTGCGTAACAACAAGGAGATCGTCTATGAGAAGCAGCAGAGCCGTCCGCAGCTCAATGACGACCGCCTCGTGGGAAGGCGTGAGACTCGTATTCAAATTATGCGGAGTGTGCGAATAATCCTCAACCGTATCGCGCCGTTTCCACTTGCGGACCGTGTCCCTGCTGATACCGTATTGAACAGCGAGTTTCCGTTCAGAAAGTTCAGATTGCTGAATTTCTCGACGGATTGCAGGAGGCGTCCGCGCTCTTTTATGTAGTGTGATGTTCATGATGACAAACCGGGCTGTTCTTCTTCTGACAATATCTTGCTGATCCGTTCCCAAGCTCGAAACAACGGCCAGCTCCTTTTTGGTATATTATCATACGGGGCTTGACAGATTAACGATAACAAACAAACAGAAAAATGATTCAATGGGCAAAAAAAGATTATCTTTCATCTTTCATTCATATTCTCTTTGGTATCATGAGAATATAAGGATGAAGCACGGTAACTGAGCTTCAACGACGATAAAAAGAGAAAATGGCACAAGGAGATTTTATTATGAAGAGAATAATGGCAGGATTGATCAGCGGCGTTTTCTTTACAGGATTGTTTTTGGGAACGGCTGTAGCCAGCGGTGATGATCATTACGAGTACGGCGAACGATATGAGCATGGCCGCTATTACAATCCCTATGCCAGCAATAATAATAGTTACTACAATAATGGCTATAGAAACCATGAGCAGCATGAGTATGATCATGATGACTACCGCTACCGCCCTTCCATCCAAAATAGTTATGTCAATCCATCCGTAAATAGTAGCTACTCTGGCAACAGTTACGATAACAGTAATTACAGGAATCATGAGCTGTATGAATACAGTCGTTAAGATGAGTTAAGTGGTAAAGAAAAACATCATCTTTCATCATCTGTTCATCTTTCATTTGGTACTCTGGAAATATGAGGAATGGAGCACAGAGCCTAGTGCTCCAAGGTTAACAACAGGTCATAACGTAAAAAAAGGAGATTGGATCATGAAAAGGTTTTTAACAGGGTTGATCAGCGGCGTTTTCTTTACAGGATTGTTCTTGGGAACGGCTGTAGCCAGCGGTGACGATTATTACGAACACGGCGAACGATATGAGCATGGCCGCTATTACAATCCCTATGTCAGCGCACCTGTTTCTGGCTATTATGGCAATAGCTATTACAATAATGGCTACGGAAACCATGAGCGGTATGAGTATAATGATGATTATCGTTATCGTGGGGCTGTTCGTAACAACTATGCCAACCCGTATTACAGCAACGGGTACTCTGGAAATGAATATTATAACAACGGCTACGGAAACCATGAGATGTATGAATACCGTCGTTAAAATATCTTCTGTCATCTGAGTGGACTGATTGCATCCTTTCCGTACTGCTGAGATACCACAGACGCTGACAAGAAAAAGGGCAGCCAGTACAATCATCTTGATTATGGTGGCCCTTTTTTGTAAAAAGAAACAGAGTTAACAACATTCTGTTGTAAAAAAAAGGAGGAGAACCTTGCAATACGTATTACTTCTGCTGACCGCCTGCGCAGCACTATGTGCAAGCCCAGCATGGGCCGACTCACATAAGTACGAATACGATCGATATTCCCGCATGAGCAACGCTAAATTTTATGGTATTGTTGATGCGTTACCACAAAATGGCATGACTGGAACTTGGCTCGTTAATGGGAGACAAGTAACAGTCACTCGCGGCACCGAGATTGAGCAGAAACGAGCCAGACTTGCTCCTGGTGTCTATGTTAAAGTAGAAGGTTATTATTCTGATAACACCTTTGTTGCTGAAGAAATTGAAGTAAAGCGTGGTAAACGACGATCATAAAAAAGATGTCACACACGTTTATCGCTGATGGAATCATGCGGATAACCGCAGAGCACAATTAAACCTTGTTCTCAAAAAAAGGAGATCTTATATCATGAAAACTGCATCTTTTGTACTTACAACTTTCGGCATACTATCCCTTTTCGTAGCTTCTGCTCAGGCCAGTAGAGACGAATACTATGAATATGGCGAGCGGGGCGAGCGATATGAGCACAATAGGCCCTACTACGGAGGAGAACGCTATGAAGCCTATAAGTTCTATGGTACTGTAGAGGCCATGCCGCCGACAGGTTTCGCCGGAATCTGGCGAATTGGCGGACGGGATGTGGTCGTCAATCAAAACACTTTTATAAAACAAGAGTATGGCAGAATTGGTGTTGGCGCACATGTTGAAGTCAAAGGAAATGGCAATCCCCTGATCGCTTATGAGCTTGAAGTGAAACGCGGGGGAATGCCGGTCAATCCAGTCAACCCACCTCCGCCAGCAATGGCTGGGGTAAATTTTACCGGCCCGGTGGAGTCTCTGCCTCCAACTGGTTTTTTTGGCACGTGGCGAATCGGCGGGCGTGATGTGATTGTCAACAATGGCACCCGCATCAAGCAGGAGAATGGCCCGATCAGCGCAGGGGCCAATGTTGAGGTCAAGGGCGGCGGTACTCCCTTTGTTGCCTATGAAATAGAAAGCAAGAAAGGCCCTAACCGTTAAACGTTCTCACCTCCCAATGGACTACCGAGACCGAGCTATCGCCTCGGTAGTCTCCAGTAGTAACTTTCCCTCCCCAACAAAAATATCATGAAGCCCAAGAATTGCTACAGTCAGATCTTTGTTGTGCTGACCGCTCTCGTCGCCTGCTTCTCCGCAGGGACAGTGCAAGCAGAAGAGCAGCCGCGTCCTCATTTTTATCAGCCGGGCGCAGCGTATGAAAAAGAACCAGTATATACATTCACTGGTATTATTCGTAAACTGCCAGAAAAGGGTACTGTAGGTATTTGGGTCATTGATGATCGTTTCATTGCTGTGACCTCTATGACGTTGATTCAGGGCAAGGTAGCCGTCGGAGCCAGCGTTGAGGTCAAAGGGGTGCTGCAAGGAGTTGACTTTCTCGCTCTTTCCATTGCGATTAAAGACAGCAAGAACTAACGCCGCTTCTGAGTAAATCTGCACAGTAGAAACGAATCGTGCAATCGATTGGCTTGATTGCGACGATTTTTTCGGTATAATGTATCTAGTTTTTCATAAGAAAAAAAATGAGGAAATAACAAAATGATACCAACAAAAGAAGACGTTTCCGCCGCTGAAACTGCTCCCCTTGGTACAGCAGTCCGCTTCTGGCATGTAGCAATGATTGCTTTGGTACTTAGTGCCTTCCTTACTAGCGACGGAGCTAATGACTATAAAAAAATAGAACATGCAGGTTTTCTTCTCCACGGTAGAGTTGGCTTGACCGTGTTCACTGCTCTCTGTTTGTATTTTCTTTACGGTTTGATCGGCCCACAAGGTTCCCGCTTATCGACTTGGTTTCCTTTCACAAGAGAACGGCTACAGCAAACAGGCAGAGATGTAACCGTGCTAACCAAGTTCAAACTTCCTGAACACAACAGACGGCAGGGTCTAGCTGGCTTGGTGCAATTTTTCGGCCTGATAGTCTTTTCCTGGCTTGCAGCTACTGGAAGCCTGATGTATTTTTTTATGGAACGGGGAGCCAAAGCGCACGGTCTCATGTCCCTCGTTAAGGAAGCACATGAACTTGGCACAGTGCTCATCCCTGTCTATTTAGTCCTGCATATTGGGGCAGTGCTTGCCCATTCGCTGACTGGACATCAGGTCTGGAAAGATATTTTCTTCCTAAACAAGCAGTAGAGGAACGTTCAATGAAAGTACTGGTGGTTGAGGATGAGAAGCGCTTGGCAAACCTGCTCAAGAAAGGCTTGGAAGAAAATGCCTTTGTTGTTGATATTTGCTATGACGGTGTAGAAGGACTCTATCTTGTCGAAACTGCTCCGTATGATGCGGTAGTGCTAGATGTTATGATGCCGAAGATGGACGGCTTTACTATGCTGCGCCGGATGCGGGAACAGGGCATTGAAACGCCGGTCATCATGCTCACCGCCAGAGGTGAGGTGGAAAACCGAATCAAAGGGCTGAACATTGGTGCAGATGATTATTTGCCCAAGCCCTTTGACTTTGCCGAACTCCTTGCTCGTTTAACCGCTGTGATCCGGCGAAATAAAGGGCAGCCTGCATCGCAGCTCTGCATCGCTGATCTACACTTAGATTTGAATGCTAAAACTGCGGGGCGAGGCGGTGTTGACATTTCGCTCACTTCCAAAGAATATGCTATTCTCGAATATCTCGCTTTGAACCAAGGGCGAGTGATCAGTAGAACGGAAATCTCTGAACATGTCTATGACATGAATTTTGACCTAGACAGCAATATTATTGATGTCTATATCAATCGCTTACGTAAAAAAATCGACAGGGATCATCCCTCTCCTCTAATTCATACCAAAAGGGGCGAAGGCTATATCCTGAGCGAGGAACTGTGATTTTCGTCAATTCGATTAAAGGCCGCCTGCTCCTCTGGATTTTTGTTTCTGTGACTATCCTGTTTGCTGGCTTTGGTTACGCCTTACATATCAAACTGCATTATGTGGTTGAAGATTCTTTAGATAGAATGCTCCATGCTAATCTACAGTTTGTTAAAGGCTTGGTGCATAGTCATGACGGTGTGACCATTGAGTGTGAGTCGAATGAGTTCATGCAGGGGGATTACATGACCCCTGATTCTGGCCACTATTATAAGGTTTTTCTTGATGGTGAGTTGCTGGCAGCTGCAGATTCTTTGCCAGATAAAAACTTTAATCTAACCTCTGGTGAGCCGATAGAGTATCATGCCAAGGCTAAGGAATGGGTATATCAACTTACTGACATGAACGGCGAGCCGCTGCGGGTTTTGCGCCATGATTTCAATTTCCTGAACAAACCAATTCGGATTGAAGTTGCTGAAAACATCAACGAAAGCATGTTGATGATCCATCGGCTGGCAAATTATTTTTTGATTGTCACGCCAGTAGTGATTTTTTTAATCGGTGTGATCAGTCTGATTATCGCTTCCTTCTCGCTCCGTCCTTTGGAAAAATTTGCGATAGCCTTAGAAAAAATCAGTCATAAAAACTTAGATGCTCGGATTGTCGAACAAACACAGGTACGAGAGCTACGGCGACTAGCTAGTAAATTCAATTCCCTGTTAGAGCGGCTCAATCAATCCTTTGAGGCAGAAAAAAATCTGCTTGGCGATGCTGCCCATGAATTGAAAACACCATTGGCCGTGATCAAGGCTGAATGCGATATTTCCCTGAGCAAAACCAGAGCAGCAGACCAGTATGCGATGAGCTTGAAGGAAGTCAGAACTGTGGCAGGTACCATGCTCGAACAGATTAATGGTCTGTTGACCTTAACTCGTTTAGATTCAGGTATCCTTGATGCTGGAACTTTTCAGCAAATTTCGCTGAAAAGCTGTGTTGCAGATGCGGTACGAATGGCCGAACCGTTGGCCAAGAAGAAGAATGTTGCAATTAGTATGGCTTTAAATAATGAAGTTAGTGTATTAGGCGACAAAGACACATTAACAGAAGCTATATTAAACCTCGTTGAGAATGCCGTAAAATACAATCATCCTGGCGGTTTTGTTGCGGTTGAGTTAGCTAGCCGGGCTGATTTTGCTGAAATTGTCGTCATTGATACCGGTATCGGTATTAGCAAAGAAGATCAAAAACGTATTTTTGATCGTTTTTATCGCTCTGCTGCTGCTCGCAGCACTGACGGCAGTGGCCTCGGTTTAAGCATTGTCCGGGCGATTGCTCGGACGCATCAAGGTGATGTTACTGCTGAATCTCCGCCCGATGGTGGTAGTCGATTTATTCTTAAACTGCCTTTAGCTGAATCAGTCTGAACCGTTCGTCTGAATTCCACAACTTTCCCTTTCAAAATCTCGTACCTTCAGAATAGTAGGTGTGTCACCACAGACTGGACAGTCAGTTCGTCGCCGCAGATTAACTCGACGAAAATTCATAGTTTTAGCATCAAAGGTCAGCAGTACATCGGTAAGAAGCGTGCCTGCCCCAGTGATGAACTTGATAGCTTCAGCGGCTTGGATAGTACCTAACATGCCCGCCACTGCGCCGAGCACACCCGCCTGAGAACAACTTGGTACAGATTTAGCAGGCGGCGGTTCATGAAAGCAGCAACGATAACAAGCTGATTTTTTTGGCAAGACAGTCATGGTCTGACCATCAAAGCGAAGTATACCACCATGCGAAAAGGGAATATCTGCAAGTACACAGGCATCATTGATCAGAAATTTGGTGGCAAAATTATCAGTGCCATCAACAACAAAATCGTATTGCCGGATAATTTCGTCAACATTGGAAGCATCTAAGTAGAGGAGCCACGGCTCAACCTTGACTTCAGGATTGATCGCCTTAAGTTTAGCTTCGGCGGATTCTACTTTGGGCCGGTTAATATCGGCAGTGGTATGAACAATTTGTCGCTGAAGATTGGAAATGTCTACTGCGTCGGCATCCACTAAGCCAATAGTTCCTATTCCAGCTGCGGCAAGATAAAGAGAAACCGGCGAACCAAGTCCGCCGGTGCCTACTACCAGTACTCTGGATTGTAATAGTTTCACCTGTCCTTCTGGGCCGATCTCTTTAAGAATCAGGTGACGACTATAACGGTCCATCTGTTCATCTGTCAGATTCAGCATGGACACCTCATTACAACATCTCTAGTGCTGGTTATCATGTTAGAGTTATATCGATTATTCTAGGTCAACAGCAAGGCTGCCAACCTTATCCAAGAGAGACTGTATCAGCCTCCAGCCATAAAATACAGCAGATCTACTTGATTGCTGTCACCGACTACAGTGTCATGATAGGCACAGCGGTGTACGATTTCACCGTCAATTTGGACAGCTACCATTTCTGGTGACATGACCTGCTCCATCTCGAGCAGACCTGCTACTGTCAAATGAGGTGCCTCAATGAAACGGGACTCTCCATTCAACCTGATTTCCATAATTTTTCTCCTCCAGAAAATTAATGGCACATAGATATTTTAGTTATCTTCAACATGATTATAGATTACAAGAAGATATACTATATTAACTACAGCACCGCAGATTGGAATGTCAAGGAGAAAAATAGCCTCTCTGAGTTATAATTCCCGCTCTTGCGGTCTAGGAGCATTCTCCTTACTCCTATCTACAAAATACAATTTATGATACTCTGAAACAACACACATTGCAAGATTTGAACAGCCATTATGGCATACTCTGCTCAGTCAATAACAACTAGACTAAGCAGAGGGAAAAAACTCTTTAGCGGAGCACTGTGCGGGCATTCAGAGGTTGCACTGGACGATTGTTTGTGCCACCCATAACCGCAGTAAAGGCATCTACTTGCGCTTGAGAAACCATACCTGGATTCTTCATAATTAACCAAAGCACCCCTTCTGTGCAAGGTGGTGTGGTGAGCGATCCATTTAAGCGTAGATAATCTCGTTGCTCAGGGAGTAATTCTTCTGCCCGAACCCGAGAGGCCATCCCTTCCTTTTGCCCCGGCTTTTTCGGCATTTGCTGCCAAAGCTTTTTCAATGCTTCATTTTCGCTCCCATAGTCATAAAGAACAGCCAGCACTGCCAGATGTCCTTCAGCATCAGCATGAACAAAATGGGCTTCTAGCGGAAAATACTCGCCTTTCACCTGATGCTCGCTCGGTGCATGAAAATGAATTTGCTGCAGCTCAAAACTTTTGCCGCCAACAGTCAAGGTAGAACCTGCGGCATAATCTGCCTGAATACTATGACCGTTATTCTTAATTATAGTGACAAGGCCGTTATAGTCAAAATGTAATGGCTCTAGTTCAGCTTTGATGCAGCCTTTTATATTGACTGGTGACTGATTAACACCCTTGGCGCAGAGGGCAAAGGACGGATTCAGTTCAGCCCAGTGCTCTGGCCCATGCGCACCAGAATAGCTCCATTGTGTTTCAGAAGCTCCTGCTGTTCCAGCCAGCAGGAGCAGCGCAGCAGCGAACATCATCTTCTTCATCATCTTCTCCAAAAATCAGATAGCCTTGTTGGCCTCCATGTGCAGAACCAGATCCAGCATTCGGTTGGAATAGCCCCATTCGTTGTCATACCAGCTCATGACCTTGACGCTAGTGCCCATGACGCGGGTACAGAGGCTGTCAACAATGGATGAGTGTGGATCACCTTGAAAATCAATAGAAACAAGCGGTTCTTCGCAGTATCGTAGATAACGATTCGCTGCTTCCTGCAAGGCTTTGTTAACCTCAGCGGCCGTGGTTTCCTTTTCCACTTCCATAACTGCATCCACCAAGGAAACATTCGGCGTTGGTACCCGCACAGCCAAACCATCAAATTTATTTTTCAGCTCTGGAATAACCAAGGCAACTGCTGAAGCTGCGCCAGTTTTGGTTGGGATCATAGACAGTGCTGCGGCCCGCGCCCGGCGTAAATCAGAATGGGGAAAATCAAGGAGCCGCTGATCACCAGTATAGGCATGAACAGTGGTCATCAGACCACGTTTGATACCAAAATTATCTAAAATTACTCGTGCTACGGGAGCCAAACAGTTGGTAGTACAAGAGGCATTAGAAACTACATGGTGATTTGTTGGATCGTATTCATCTTCATTTACCCCCATGACAATAGTTTTAACCGCGCCCTTGGCTGGTGCCGAGATAATAACCTTGGTCGCGCCTGCATCTATATGTGCCTTGGCTGAATCTTCATCGCGGAAGATACCTGTACACTCAAGCACATATTCTACCCCCATTTCGCCCCAAGGTATGTCGGCGGGATTGCGATGATTACTGACTGGAATCTCCTTGCCATTAACACAAATACTGCGCTCGCCAGCAGTAACCTCAGCAGCAAACCTACCCATGACTGAATCATATTTGAGCAAGTGCGCAATAGTCTTAACATCAGTCAGGTCGTTGATGCCTGCTACTTCGATGTCCGCAAAATTTTTGTCTTCACTTAGTGCCCGGAAGATATTCCTGCCAATCCGTCCTAGCCCGTTAATACCTATTTTAATGCTCATGACGTTACTCCTTTTATAGGATTGTACCGCATTGACTGCCAATCGCCAAAAATGATTACAGAACTGCTGTCTGGAAGTCAACAACTTTATGCGCCGGTCGGTACTGGGAAATTTTATGGTTCCTGCAATGCCTGCATAACTGCTTCATAGAGTTCTTCTGTGGTATAGAAGTCACTTTTATAGACCTGCTTACCGTGCGCCGCAAAAACTACTAAAAGCGGAATACTTAGTCTACCAACCTGCTGGAGCATTTTTCGTCCCGTAGGATTACTACCAGTTATATCAACTTTCATTGGTACGACATTATCACGATTCAAAAGTTGGATAATCTTGGAACTTTCGAGCACGCTTTGTTCTAAGGCTTTGCAGTTCAGGCACCACTCGGCAGTAAAAATCATGACTACGGTCTTCCCTGCAACGTTTTCCTCAGCAAAACGTTCTGGGCTGTAATAGAGCCAATTGATTCCACCTTGTTCTGTTAGTTTGAACGCACTATACGTAGAAAATAGCATGATCAGCAGGCCAAGACTGATGAAAAACGTTTTCAAAGGCCAGCGAGGAGCAAGCTGGAATGTACGCCAAGTAAGCCATCCACCTGCACTAACAGCAAAAGCCATTACTGGCCACCAATAGTGCTTGTTTGGTGGCCCGACTGGTGAGGCAAACAGCGTTTTTGTCCCAATGCCAATAAAATAAACAGCAGCAGACAGCATGAGGAGTCCCATCACTTGCTTAACCAGCAGACTCGCTGGACCACTGCGCGGCATTTTTTCTACCAGATGTGGGGCGGCAGAAAGGAGAAGGTAGGGCAAAGCCATGCCACAACCAATGGCGGCAAAAACCAGTAAGGTAGCTGTTGGCGATCTGGTAGCTGCCCACGCCGCTGCTGCCCCCATAAATGGCGCGGTGCAAGGCGTGGATAGAACAGCAGCGAGAATTCCTAAACCAAAGGAACCATACAGCGTATCTTGCTCTGGGTGAATAAGATAAAGCCATTGTGGCAGAGGGAGCGCAAAAAAATCAAACATGCCCAGTGCCATAACTGCAATAATTATTCCTACAGCAATGGTAAAAAATGGATATTGAAAAAGTTGATTTGTGGCACTAAAGCCGCTTACTAACGCAATTAAACTACCTAATACCAGCCAGAAGGCCAAAACCCCGATTGACATCGCAGCACCTAATAACAGGCATTGCCGCCGATTTTTTGCTGCATAAGACAGGCTAATAATTTTGATCGGAATCAACGGGAGGACGCAAGGCGTAAAGTTGAGTAGCATCCCACCAAAGGCAGCTATGCTGAGGAGTAAGAGCAATCCTGTCCAAGATGAACTGTTAATCGCAAACTTCCAACCAAAGAAGCGAAAATCAACCCGATTACCAAGAGAAAGCCGACGGGCATTGTATTGCGCAAACAGGTCTTGGTTGATTGAGACTGGGGACGTTTCCTTGATCTCTAAAGAGCTTGCCAATCGGATTGTCTGTGGTAGGAAACAATGATTGTCTGTGCAGGCCTGATATTCAAATTCTACATCCAGATTTGCTGTTGCTCCGGGACTGAGTTCGTTAGCAAACTTAATTGGCAGGTAAATGATGATTTGCCCTGCAAAGGACATCAGACCATTCTTGGCATATTGTGCTTTAAACCGTTTGGCACGAGGATAGAGTGGAGTTTCGGCAACTAAGCCTTCATCAAGTTTGCTCACTGTCAAACGACTAGGATAGGGCGTGAAAAAATCGTTGGACTGGCTGATTTGGCGAGCATCAGCGTTAATATGAAAGCCTTCTTGAATTTGGATTGCAACGGCTAAAGGTAAGGTGTCGCCGGGACGAGCACTCTCAACAGGCCAATAGACTGCCGCGTTGACTAGCTCTTCAGCAAGAGCAATCTGTGGGAAAAGTATTGCAGCCAACAGTACCGTCAGCAACAGCTTACAGATAAAATTATTCATGACGGATATGAGGCCACTTACGCACTAGAATTGGAGTTGCAACAATGCACAATTCTAGCAAAAAGTAAAACAGATCAGAACATCAGAGGAGGGATTAGCCTTTCTTTTTTATTTCATTAAGAATTGTAATGCCTACTTTAAAATTTGGTGATTCTTCCTTTCTGACCAATTCATAAAAATCACAGTGCCGACAGTCGCCAAATTTTTCTGTGTAGCAACCTTGCCGTTCACCCTTGCAGAGAGAACCGGTTACAACCCAACAACAGCGGCCACCATTGCTTCCCTGATGGATGCCATCTGTTCGCTGTTCTGTCGCTACAGGGCATACGCCTAGTTCGGCAACCTTGTTACCGCCAGGTTCCCGTCCACACTTCTTGAATTCCCAGCAGTTCAGCTTTTTTTTATCATCCGTCATAGCACACCTTGGTCAGCAATGATTAAACACGCCTCTCTCTCAGTATTCTAAACAGAGTCAAGGTAAAGATCAAGATTTTGCTGTCTCAGTCATCGAGAAGGCCGAAAAAAACGCCGGTCAAAGCGAAATTGACCGGCGGCTTGAGGAGGAGCGTGAGGGAGGATCAGAACTTATAAGCTACAGCAACGTTGAAAACCCAAGGGTCAACGTCAACATCTACTTCATGCGTCGTGCCAAGATCTGTTTTCAGCGTGGCTGTGGTATCAATATTAATATACCAAACTGCGGCATTCAAATACCAGTTATCTTTTACCTGTACATCAATACCAGCTTGAGCAGCTAAACCAAAAGAATCATCCAATTCCATATCAACGGACTTTACCCCGCCGAGTCCAGCAATGGTTGGCAATGTATTGAGGGTCTCGATTAAGTTGCCATCCACCTCTTCAGAAAAGAACATTGTGTAATTGACACCCAAGCCAACATAGGGCTGAAAACGAGAGTTTTTCCCACCAAAATAATATTGAAGAGACAACGTTGGTGGCAAATGGCTGGTTTCGCCCACGTTCACACCTGCAAGATCTCCTTTACCAACAATATTATGTGTGAAAGGCGTTGCCGCGAGCAGCTCCAAGCCAATTCTGTCTTGCAACATATACACGCCAGTAAGACTAAGCTGACTGTCGTTTTCCACATCTACTCTGGCATCATTCACGCCGTCTGGTAAGCCGGAAACCGTACCGCTATCGCCAGAAGGAACAACTGTAACCACACCTGCTCGGACAAGAATATCTCCTTTTTCATGAGCCATAACTACTGATGTCATACCAAGAGATAAACCTACTACCGCCGCTAAGACACTTGTTTTTTTTATGCTATTCTTCATCATCTTCCTCCACGCATGAAATGATAGTGACGGGCTTTTTTAAACGTAAAGTCAAAATCTTGCACACTGCCTTTTTATAAATTGTCCATGATGGAGAACAGCTTGTCAAGCAGCAAAATTAAAGAAAGGAAAAATAAGAATAACGGCAATCCGGTATTAGCAGAGCAGGACAAATACAGGTTAAGTTGTTTGAATCTGAGTCTGTTTCTTCAAATTGAGTTCAGCTTCCGACCGTCGGACATAAAGAGGAACGGTCAGAGCTGGATCAGACAACTCACCTCGTGCTAAACGTTCAGCAGCAAGGAAGCCAATTAGGGAGGCTTTGGGACTGCTTAAAGTTGGTGAGATGAACCGTAGCCCTTTAATTGGAGCAAAAATATGATGATATATTGCCAGACCCGGCCCGGCAATAGCCGCAGGCGACTTGATTTTTTCTGCGAGTAACTCTGGACGAATAGCCTCTGCTGGACTGATTTGGCCGTTTGTATTGTAGCAGGCAGCATAAACCTCTTTCTTGCGAGCATCAAGAAGGCACCAGAGCGGACCACCATCTATAGACAGACAAGACAACGCCACGGCATCCAAGGTTGGTACAGCGAGCAATGGTTTGCCGGTAGCAAAAACAATCCCCTTGGCGGCGGCCAAACCGATGCGCAGACCAGTGAAAGAACCAGGGCCAATACTGACGGCAACGGCATCCACATCCTGCCATGTTACTCCGGTGGCCTTCATCACCCATTCAACTGAGCTGAGAAGCTGGCGAGAATGAGTGATTTCTGGTTGCGCAGATGCCTCGGCCAGCAGTCTACCGCCGTTGATGCCGCCGCGCGTTAAAGCAACGCTGCCGCAGCCCGCAGAAGTTTCAAGGGAAAGGATGAGAGCGAGGTCAGCCACAGCAGTTTAAGAGGCCCCTATCCAGCGATGCACGAGCCGGGCAATATCGTTGTAAAAGACAAAGACCATTAGGGTGCCGAGTAATGCCATACCAAACTGTTGCGCACGAATCATAGCTGTTTCACCGAGTGGTTTGCGACGAATGGCTTCAATACTCAAGAAGGTGAGATGGCCACCATCCAAAATAGGAATCGGCAGCAGATTTAGCACACCAAGGTTAACCGAAAGCAGACCTGTGAAATGCACCAAGTGCAGCCAGCCAGCCCTAAATTGTTCACCTGTAATTTCGGCGATACGGATCGGCCCACCTAGCTCAGAAGCTGGAATGACTCGCTGGATCATCTTGACTAAGCCCATAATAGTTATGACGATCAGCTTCAATGTATAACTAAACGCTAGACTGATGGATTCAGGCAGAGAAATCTTTGTGTAGATGAGTTCTTCGCTGCGGGCCATGCCGAGTAGGTACCGTTTCTCGTCAGTTTCCTCACCAAACAACATATCTTTCACCTTTGTCAGAACCGGAACAGCCTTAATATGCAGCGTCTCTTGGTCCCGCTGAACAACAAGTTCCAGCTCCTTGCCTTTGGAGCTGTTCACAGTCTCAGCGATCTGTTCCCACGAACGCATCTGCTGGCCGTTGATCGACAGAACAAGATCCCCTGCCTTCAAACCAGCCTGTTCCGCAGGAGAGCTTGTATTGATCTGACCGATTTTGGTCGTATCAGCGAGATCAGGTCGTCCGGCTAACAAAAACATCAGCCAGAAAATTAGCAGGGCAAAGAGCAGATTAAAAAGTGGCCCACCAAAGACTATCCAGAAACGCTGCCAGACCTTTTTATGCGAAAAAGAAACAGACTTTTCCTCTTCAGCGATTTCTTCGCCCGGCTGTTCGCCGTACATTTTTACATAACCGCCTAACGGAAAGGCGGAGATCAGGTATTCGGTCTCGCCCCACGTCCTGCCGATGAGCTTATTGCCAAAGCCAAGGGAAAATTTCAGCACCCGCACACCAAAGAGCTTGGCAAAGAGAAAATGCCCCAGCTCATGAACAAAGATCAGGATGCCGAGGACTACAAGGAAAGAAATGATGGCGTTCATAAAATATGATTATTTTTAAAAAATTTGATTACTACAGACTGGCCAGCAGCGGCGAACTTTTTACAACGTCATCAAATTCACGGCGGAAAGCTGGATATCGCTTGTACTGCTGATTTCTTTTTAAATCGAGCAGTTCAGCAGCCTTACTTTGCTGCTCATGCAGAATCAAGCATTCCATATAGCCGCCCAAGGCTTCCGCCCCTCTGGCATATCCTTTCCGATACTGATTTGAAATAATATGCTCTGCACGGGCAGCGGAAATCCGTTCAACAAATTGGAACCATTCTTTTTCTTGAGAATCTGAGACAGAAATTTGCAGCAGACGTTTCTGGATTTCATCTGCGATAAAACCCTTGCCATCGCGACCGCGCATATATCTGGCAAAAAGGCTGTGAATGGTCTTGGCCTTAGCGTTTCCTTTGCTCAAAACAAGTAAAATGCCTACATAAACAACCCCGGTCGTTTTTTTATCACCGGACCAGCCAATTGCCGCCTCTTGGTCGATTGCCGCATAGCTTTCCCGCAGTTTTCCCAAAAGCAGCATAGTTTTGATCTTGAGCAGGGAAAAGTCCGGCTGGTTGATGTGCAGCAGAGAAGAAACCGACTTTTTTTTGACTGGTGCCGCTTCAAGATAAGCAAGCACCTTGCCCAATTCCGCCTCGCTGCTCTTCTGCTGGGCTGCTTCTTGCAGCAGAGCAGTTAAATGCTCCTCCTGCGGTTCGGAAAAAAATTGCTCCCGTTTGCCTTGCAAAGTAAGGCTCTTGTCGCCTGTTTTCTCGCCTGCCAAGCTCAACTGAGCTGCTGCATAAACCCGTAAACGATCATAAGGCATGGCACGCAATGCCTCTTGCGCAGCCTGCGCCAGCTTGTCCCAAGCCTCCTGCTCCCGGAGCATATCTAACCAATACAAGTAGCCAACAGGAATCTTGCTTTGGCAAACTGCTGCCGCAAGCCCTTGGATGCCATCCAGCCAGTGAACCGCCTCCAAATGCAGGAGTGTCGCTCGGCTGCTGCTTAGGCCACGCAAGTTCTGTTGAATTTTCTTGAGAAAATCGTTCCAGCCGTTCAGCTCGCCAAGTCGTGCGTCAAATACATCCTGAAGCGAGGGAAAAATTTCCGCTGCCGGATTATAACCAGCCCCAAAAAGCTGCCCCTCCGCCTCGGTTTTCCGCTCTGCTTCCAGTGCCGCAAGCATTCGCTTAGGCCGCTCTGCTTCAGAGGATGTTTCATAGACGCAGCGGCAATATCGGGCCAAAGTTTCCCGCCAGCTAATATTCAGGTCGTTGTAATCGATCCAATACTCAAGTTCTGCGCCGTGTAGGGCCAGCTCAATCAATTGCTGATAGACCTTTCCAGCAAGATCGAGCTTTCCAGCAAGGAACAGTCTGTCCGCCTCAGCAAACAAGGCTTCGAGAGATTCTTGCTGTTCTTTTGAAATGCTGGGGAATTCTTCCTCATCGTAATAGTCGCCGTCTTGCCAATGCTCTTCGTGATACGAACCATCTTCAACGGATTTCTGCCAATCGGCAATATCATCTAGCAGTTTTTCTATCTTGGCGAAGATGCTATCATCTTGGCTTGCTGCTGTCTGCGGAATATCGACTGGTGCAGAAACAATTGACAAATTTTCCAGAAAGGCACTTCGTTCCTCAGCAGGAATGTCGAGAGCTGCCAGACAGAGCAAGTCAATCAGCTCTGCTTTGTTCAGCTTGGTGCAATATGTTTTGATTGTCTCAAGATAGGGCTTTAAGGCCAATATTTCTGCTGTCATATTTTTTTATAATACGTTTGAGATTCTAGCTTGTTGTAATTTTTTGATTTCTTCCCGCGTCAGCTTCCGCGCCATCTTGTCCGCATCCAAAATTGCTGTTAGATCAAGATCATCACCACCAGCAAATTGATCGAGCACTTTTGCAACCACTTTTGCAATATCAGTAAACGCGATTTTTTTGTCAAGAAAGGCCGCAACCGCAACTTCATTGGCCGCATTAAGTACCGCAGGCTTGACTCCGCCTTCTTTGAGCACTGCAAAGGCCAAATTTAAGGCAGGGAAACGGTCATAGTTTGGCTGTTCAAAGCTCAGGTGGCCGCAAGCAGAGAGACTGAGCGGCGGCAGGCCGAGGTTGAGCCGTTCAGGATAGGACAGCGCATAGGCGATGGGAATCCGCATGTCAGGAATGCCAAGCTGGGCCACCACTGAGCCGTCAATGTACTCAACCAAGGAATGAACAATGGACTGGGGATGCACCACGACTTGGATTTTTTCTGCTGGAATGTCAAAGAGCCAACGAGCCTCGATCACTTCCAGCCCTTTATTCATCAGGGTCGCTGAGTCGATAGAAATCTTTTTTCCCATCTCCCAGTTGGGATGCGCCAGAGCTTGGTTAGGCGTGACAGATGCAAGCTGCTTTTGTGACAGATTGCGAAATGGCCCGCCAGAGGCAGTGAGAATGAGCATGGCCACATCTTCGCGGCGGCCAGCTTCAAGAGCTTGAAAAATTGCGGAATGCTCCGAATCAATTGGCAGCAGAGCGACCTTGTGCTTTTGCACCGCCTGCATGACCAGTCGCCCGGCCATGACCAAGGTTTCCTTGTTGGCCAAGCCAATGTCCTTACCTGCGGCAATGGCGGCCAAAGTCGGCAAGAGGCCGACAGCACCAACCATTGCTGAAACAACCATTTCTGCGGACGACACGGTGGCAACTTTGCTGCTGCCCTCTTCGCCGTGGAAAATTTTATCCTGCCAGACAGCAGGTAGTAAATCGGCCAGCTTCTCTGCTACTGCCTCGTTTGCCACAGAAATGCACTCCGGCTCAAACTCCAACACCTGCTCGGCCAGCTCAGTGACATTGTACCCAGCAGCCAGTCCGACCATTTTAAAACGGTCAGGAAAAGCCCGAACCACATTGAGGACATTTCTGCCGATAGAGCCGGTCGAACCGAGCAGGGAAAGCAGTTTCATGCAAAAAATCCTGATGTGATAAGAAGATACAACATAGGTGCGGCAAAAAGTAGGCTGTCGGCCCGATCAAGCAAACCGCCGTGGCCGCCGAGCATGGTGCCTGAATCTTTGCAACTGGAACCGCGCTTGATCACAGATTCAGTCAAATCACCAACAATGCCCACGGCAGTGAGAAGTACAGCCGCAAGGGCTATTTTGATGCTGCTAAGTTCCGGCAAAAGAAAACAGGCAAGCAGCACTGCGGCTGCGGCTGCGGCCAGCACTCCGCCCAGTGCCCCGTTTACTGTCTTGCCCGGACTGACAGCCGGACAGAGCTTGCGCCTGCCAAAGGCCCGTCCTGCATAATAGGCTCCTGTATCAGAACCAGCGGTGATGACAGTAAGGAGTAATAGCCATTTGCTTCCCTCTGGCTGTTCATGCAGCAGAATTATAAAGCCGCAGCAGAGGGAAATATAGAATACAGAAAAACCGGCGTTAAAAAGAAAGGCCAAGGGGTCGGCAAAGCGGCTGTAAAAAAAGATCGATAACAGAGCCACGCCCAGTAGAGCGAGATACGCGCCGGTCAGCACCGCCGTTGCTGTGCCTGTGAAGGCGGCTAAAACCGGCAGGAGACAGGCAGAAATAGCCAGCGTCCATGTGCCGGAGCAAGGAGTTTTGACTGCCATGCGGAAGAATTCGCGCAAGGCTATCGCTGCCGCTGCTGTTATGACTAACCAGAAGAGCAACGGCGGGGCCAGAAACAGCAGCAGCACCCACAGCACAGCCATGAGCAGACCGGGGATTATGCGTTCCATGTTATTGTCTGTTCAAATGTTTTTTGACCGCTTCAGTTTGGCATTAAGCATATCATTAAATGAATCAAGGAAAATACAAACTCTGTCCATTACTTCACGCATATTCAATAAATCAACGTGAAACTGCTCAAGTTCATCAGGGTATCGAAACCCATCACCAATTTTATCTCTATCGTCAAACTCCATAATTACCTGTTCGGTAACTTGTAATGTTTCCAACTCCTCCTGCTCTACTTGTTCGTACAGGTATGCCCTGATACCATTCCAAAGTGTCTTTAAAACATGCCCTTTATTAAAATCTGGTTTTCCAACTTCTAAGGCGTTTTTTGTGGCTGTTAGTGCTTTAATACGAAGTTCAAGACATTGGCGATAACCAAATAGTATAGGAGGTACTAAGCTGTCATCACGATGATGCTGTTGTAAATACTCTACTAAAATATCACTCGCTTTTTTGAAGCCATCAGCAATAATAGGAAGAGAATCGACACGATATCCAACACACATGTGACATGCTCTTCCTTCCAGAAAGGCTTTATCACCCTTTTGAGGCCAAGGAAGTTCCGTCATACCTGCTCCCCAGTCTTGCCAAAGCGCCGCTGCCTACTTACGAAAACCTGCAATGCCTCAAGAAACTGTTCTCGGCGGAAATCCGGCCAGCGGGTTTCGGTGAAATACAGCTCGGCGTAGGAAAGCTGCCAAAGAAGGAAATTGGAAAGCCGCTGCTCGCCGCTGGTGCGGATGAGCAGGTCCGGGTCAGGCTGCCCGGCAGAATAGAGATGCTCGCTGAAAAGCTGCTCGTCAATTGCCTCCGGCCTGAGCTGCCCGGTGGCACATTTACGGCCAATTTCCTGCATAGCCCCCAACATTTCAGCCCGCGAACCGTAGCTCAGAGACAGATTTAGCCGCATTCCTGTGCTATCGACGGTTTCGGCAATGCAGTGATCAAGTGTGGCTTGCACATCGTCCGGTAGCCGTTCTTTCTGGCCAAAACAGCCCAAGCGGATGCCGTTTTTTTTCATCGTGGCCAGTTCACTTTTAAGATAGCTTTTGAGCAGGGCCATCAACCCTTTTACTTCCAGACCAGGCCGTTGCCAGTTCTCGGTGGAAAAGGCATACAAAGTCAAGTGGCGGATACCAACCTCGCGGGCCGTCTCAACCACCTCACGCACAGACTCGGCTCCTGCTTTATGGCCAAAAAGCCGGGGCTGATGTCGCTCCTTGGCCCAGCGGCCATTGCCGTCCATGATAATAGCGACATGAACAGGTAGCGGCTGAATGACCGGTACAGAGGTCATACTTCCATGACCTCTGTTTCCTTGCCTTCAGCTATAGAGTCAATCTCTTTGATAAAATCGTCAGTTAACTTCTGTACATCCTTCTGGTGCTGGGTCATCTCGTCTTCTGAGATTTCCTTGTCATTTTTTTGCTTTTTCAGGGTCTCATTGGCATCACGGCGGTCGTTGCGAACACCAACTTTAAATTCTTCCGCGATTTTTTTAACCTGCTTGACCAAGTCCTTGCGCCGCTCTTCTGTGAGCTGCGGAATAGGTAAACGAACGATCTTGCCATCGCTGGATGGTGTCAGACCAATATCCGAAGCAAGAATAGCTTTTTCAATAATTGGCAGCATCTGCGGATCCCAAGGCTGAATAGAGATCATCCGAGGTTCTGGGATGGTCAAGGCAGCAACCTGATTGAGAGGCATTTTAGAACCGTAAGCATCCACTTTAATACTGTCTAACAGGGACAACGAGGCACGGCCTGTGCGGATTTTGGTCAGATCACGCTTTAGGGCATCAATCCGGGTGGCCATTTTTGATTCAGCTTCATCAACAACAAGATTTCCCATGATCTTTCTCCACTATCTAAATGAAATATCAGGAAGAGCTGGCACTTACCTGATTAAAATTTAATTACTTGCACCACTGTCGTTCGCACGGAATCCCATCACCATCACCATCCATTTTAGTTCCCGGACAGTTGTGTTGATAAAACGTAGCTTCCTCGCAAGAGGTCATCTGGGAACACAATGTTTTTCCTTTGCATGTGTATTTGCTGCTTTCAGGTTTCTTAAAAGAAGAAGCGTTCGTTGTTGTATTGATAGGAGAGCTGTCGCCTCTCTTTTTTACACCAAAGAAAAATACTCCAGAAAGAGTAAAAACTATGCCTAGTATCATAAGGATAAATGGCTTTGATGCAGCTTTCCACTTGGTAACAAGAAAAATTAACGGAATGATAAAAGGCAAGAAAAAACAACCAAATCCCCATAATGTGCTGACTTGAAACGCTGAGACAAGATACCAAAGTACTCCGATAAAAAAAACGAGAATTCCAAGAAGAGGAATGAGAATAGGTAGTAATCCGACAAAGCCATTCTCAGTATATTGATCTTTTAGCAATTTCACAGCATCTGAAAAGTTGCTGACAGATGCCAATTGCTTGATCAGGGTAGGTTCGGATATGCCAAGTGATGTCCAAACCTCTTTGCGTTGTTCTTGTCGTATTTTTTGAGCTATATTTTCAGAATTAAAAGCATTAATTTGCCTTATTGCATCCTGATTCAAATTTTGAAAGTTATACTCTGTTCCTTTATTGACAACAGTTATACTGGCTATTGCCGTAACATCATAGGTAATGGCTAATGAGCTGGTGTCACACGTAACTGTTGATTTTTTAATCTCCAAGGAGTCACAATATATTCTCTGATGCGTATCAAGAGATGTTACATAAAATTCTGTTGCGGCGAATGCTGCTGTTTGTACGAGAAGACAGCTTACCACAACAATTACAATTAGATATATTGCTCGCATGAAAAAATTAATAGTCTGTTATGCAATTTCGGAAACCTAAACTGCGATACAGAGTAACAGCGCGTATATTTTTAGCACTCACTACAAGGTTTAAATAAATATAACCAGAATCAAAAAGATCACTCATAATATTGATTAAACATTGCCGCGCAAAACCTTTGTGTTGATACGTTGGACAGGTCATGATAAAAGCAACAAGTGGATTGCCTTTCCATAAGGTAAGAAGCGTTGCACTGACAATTTCTTCTCCAACTTCAACAACCCTTGAACAGGAGGATAAAAAAATACCATATTCTCCAGCAAAAAGTTTTTTCACTTCAGTTGCTGGATGTAAAATATCTACTTGATCTTCATCAATTGAATCCTTAAAAGCAATGAACATCAAGTTTGTTAACTGCGACAAATCTGCTAAAACTGGTATCCTCTCTCCTACAATTAGCCGCTGTTTCTGTCTGTTGTGCAACAGACATTGCATTTTAATTCTTCTATCATCGGCCATATTTATTCTGGAGCATCTATCCCGTATGCAATACACATGAAAGGATCACGACCGAGTGGTGTCTTAGCTCTAAAACGACAGCCACCTTTACAATCAGCAAGAGCTGGACATTTTTGGCATTCTGTCAAATCATTAAGAGGTATATGCTTTGCATTTAACCAGCATTGCTTCAAGTCTTCAACAGCATTGCCTAACGAGTCCTGATAAAAGGTACATTTTACGGCACTTCCATCAGGCAGAACCGCTAAAACATGTCTACCGCAAGCATACCCTTCTGAAGAGCCATGATAGCCGCCGCCATAACCATAATCGAGAAAAGGTGCAGCAGTTTCATAGGGGACGGCAAAATCTTGGTGCGCTGCAAGATTGCCTGTCACGGTCATAATATCAATGCCCCAGTCTGTTGCTTCAATCTCTTCTACAAAACTCTGGAGCCGATCAAACTGATCTAAATTATAACTATGCACCATTGTTGCAATGGAGACATCAATGCCATTTGCTTTGGCAAGATAAATGGCATCAACTGTTTTTTTGAATGTTGCTGCTTCTCGTAATCTGTTATGGCCTTCTTCCCAACCATCAAGACTGAATTGAATCTCGTCTACATTGAGTTCTTTAATAGTACGATCATTGATCAACGTGCCATTTGAAAAGAGAACGCGGCGTAATTTTAATGGGGCAATGGTATCAAGGAACTCTGGTAATTTTTTATAGAGCAGCGGCTCCCCACCAGTAATCACTAATCTCAGACCGCCAAGAGCAGCAAATTGTTCTGTAATTTGTATTGCACTTGCAAGTGGTAACTCTTTTTGATCTTGCTCACCAAGATAGCAATGAGCACATCGTAAATTGCATTTATGCAACAGGTTTAACTCAAGATAGCGTAACGAAGGATTTAGCCCATAGACAATAGGCACCTTAATTGGCGAAGGAGAGTCTGACGCTTCAAGCAAATTTTCTGTCAGGCAATATTCGACAAATTCAGCATTATCAGTAAGCTCTTTTCCGAGACTTGTCCCATCACATTGTTCTAAAAAATCTTTTGCTTCATCATTAATTTCATAAAGTTCGTCATGAGAGAGGCTATATAAATAGGGCTGTTCAAGTACTTTTATGGCAACATCGTCAGCAAGACGAAGATATGTCTCTTTCCAATTCATTGACGTTCTTTATGTATAAAAAACAGAAGGGTCTTGCCTTACAACAGACAAGACCCTTATTCCTGATTAGCAAGAATTCTTGCACTTACAGCGACCATGAGCTCGTTTTTGTACTTTTACGATCTTCATTATTTATCACCTCCTTCCTTATATAGAATAATTGGATGAATAAAGAATAAAACAGCTCTCTTGATGACTTTATGCCGTAATCAGCGTTCCTAGCTGCTCGCCTGCTGCTGCTCGGGCAATATTGCCTTCCTGCTTCATGTTGAAGACAAGCACGGGTAAATTGTTGTCACGAGCAAGAGAAATGCCTGCGGCATCCATAACCCGAAGCTGATCGTGCAGTACCTTCGTATACGTGAGGCGGTCAAAGCGGACGGCATTTTTGTCCTTTTCCGGGTCGCGGTCATACACGCCATCAACCCGCGTGGCCTTCATCATCACATCAGCACCGATCTCTAAGGCACGCAGCACCCCGCCAGTATCAGTGGTGAAATAGGGATTCCCCGTACCTGCGGCAAAAATCACCGCCCTACCCTGTTCCAAATGTTGCAAAGCACCCGCACGAGTGTATGGCTCGCAGACATTCTGCATCGCAATAGCTGAGAGCACTCGGCAGGGCACTCCGGCCCGCTCTAGTCCGTCCTGCATGGCTAAAGCATTCAGGACAGTGGCTAACATCCCCATATTATCGGCTACGGCCCGGTTCATACCGCCTGCGGCACCAGCAACTCCACGAAAAATATTACCTGCACCAATTACCAGCCCGATCTGTACCCCTTGCTCATATACGGTCTTGATTTCCTGGGCAACAAACTGAATCATAGCTGGACTGATGCCGTAGGCACCATCGCCCATCAGAGCTTCGCCGCTAATCTTGAGAAGGATACGCTGATACGGCATGGTAAATTCTCCGTCAAATAAGGGAACAGAAAAAAGCGAACTTGTTGGTTATGCAACACCAAGCTGGAAGCGATTGAAACGCTTGATCGAAATATTTTCGCCCATCTTAACAACCAGTTCGTTGAGCAGATCCTGAACAGAAACATCAGGATTTTTAACAAACTTCTGCTCTAAAAGGCAGTTCTCAGCAACAAACTTGTCAATTTTGCCGTCCACAATCTTGGCAACAATATTCTCAGGCTTTGCCTTACCAGTTTTAGCCTCTTCCTCTTTGATTTGGCTGATATAAACATCGCGCTCACGAGAAATCAGTTCCAGTGGAATCTCTTCTCTACGGATAGAAACAGGGCTGGTCGCAGCAATGTGCATAGCCACATCCCTAGCAAACGCTTTGAATTGATCCGTTTTAGCGACAAAGTCTGTCTCGCAGCCAACTTCGATCATGACACCTAGTTTACCATTGCTGTGAATATAGCATTCTACCACACCCTCTGACGTAGCACGATCTGCCCGCTTTGCAGCTACAGCTAAACCTTTCTGGCGCAGGTAATCAACGGCTTTCTCCATATCACCTTGGGTCTCAGTCAGAGCCTTTTTGCAGTCCATCATGCCTGCATTGGTCTTGTCGCGCAGCTCTTTGACCATTTGGCTGGTGATTTGCATCATTATCTCCTTTCTCTGCAATAAAAAATAATCAGCCGGACTGATCCGGCAGCAGTTCTCACAAAAAGAAGGGGCTTACCGTAGCCCCTTTTCGTTCAACGCCTTCAGCCCTTTTCTTGCTTAGGCTTCAGTCGGTTCCTCAGACGTGCTGGCACTCATCTCGGCTTCCAGCTCATCAATGTTTGTTGGAATTTCTTCGTCTTCTACTCCCCGGCCCTCAAGAATCGCATTGGCAGCTTGAGAAGCAATCAGCTTCACAGCTCGGATTGCGTCATCATTACCAGGAATGATCAAGTCAACACCATCTGGATTACAGTTACTATCGGTCAGGGCAACAACTGGGATACCGAGCTTCCGGGCCTCATCAACGGCAATCTCTTCCTTGCGAGGATCAATGATGAACAATACATCTGGCAGCTTCCGCATCTCTTTAATTCCACCAACATTGCGCTCCAGCTTCACCCGTTCCTTCTCTATCTTAAGGATCTCATGCTTGGGAAAACGATTGATGCTGCCATCTTTCTGCATCGCCTCAATTTTCTTCAGCCGATCCACCGAATTTTTAATGGTCTGAAAATTGGTCATCATACCGCCCAACCAGCGGTGATTGACATAGAACATGCCGCAGCGCTGGGCCTGCTCCTTAATCACTGCTTGGGACTGCCGCTTTGTGCCAACAAAAAGGATGGTACCTCCATCGGCCGCCACATCGGTCAGATAAGCACAGGCTTTGCGGAACATGCGCATTGTGGAATCCAAGTTGATGATATGGATTCCGTTGCGTGGCCCGTAGATATAGGGCTTCATTTTTGGGTTCCAGCGTCTGGTCTGATGTCCAAAATGCAGACCGGCCTCAAGCATCTGCCGCATGGTGACTGTTACTGCCATTATTGCTCCTTTAATACTTTATGGTTATTCCTCCACTCCTGTGCCCGATTCCCACAAAGGGAACACCAAAGGGCGAAAAAGGGAGTGTGTGTGATTGCAGGCAACCTGTGATCAGGTCACGATAGCGAAATCTTTCTTTATTACCACAAACAAGACTGGACAGCAAGTACATCTTGCCTGAATGCGGGAAAAGTCAACGGGAAATCAAGGTACGGCGATTGCCAAAGACATGCCGCAGCCAATTAAAGCCGAAGTTGAGGAGCCAGCGGGCACGTTAGGAGCGGGAGAACGAAAGCAACGGCTATCCGCCGATGAAAAGCATAGCCGATAAGCAGTCGTTGGGATTAGCGATGAATAGTTTCGGCTATTACCGATAAACGGTCAGGGGGATTACCGATGAATTTATCTGGCTATTACTGATGAATAGTTTGGACACGAGAATACCAGATCAGCAAAGTTGTTGATGGTTAGATTTAGCTTGCTCAGTGCCTGCGCCACTGAAGCCGAGCAACAGCAGCGCAGGCTTCAGTGGTAAAGCCGGAACAGAGATGAGGCATATCAGAGTTTAATCTTTGATGCAGCGGACTGAAAAACCGTTTGCACGTACGTCAGTGTCGCGTAGCCAAAATCCTTCTTCATCAGAAAAAAGATAATATACACATCCATCCCCAGTTATACATTGCAAAGTCGTCGATGACCAGTAATGCGGCGCAGAGCCTTGACCATAAAATGACCCATCAATATAATAACGGCCTCCAGCTGCAGGCAGTTTCAGCGGGGAATTAAACAACGCATTCTGACTATGGCCATATTGTTCTATTTCTACTTCCCATTCCTGCCAAGTTGGCAAGCGGAATCCAGCAGGACATGGATTATTAATACCATTTACTCCTTGCCAGAGATTATTGTTCACAGTATTCCTCCAATCTCCCTGCCAAAGGTCTTTGGTTATAATAAAATTGCCGTGTCCTGGAATATCTGTTGAGCTGAGTGTTGTAGTTGTGCCGCTCGTACTTTTTTCATGCCCGTCTGCCAGCCTTCCCCATTGATAATAATCTCCAAAAGCCTCAGCATCATCTATGCTTGTTGCAACCCGTGAAGCACCGAGGTTTCTGTCCATCCAGATTCGGCCTGTTTTAGAAATGACAGTTCCTCCTTCTTTGCACGTATCAAAAAGAGATGTATAATACCATAATCCATGTAGGCCAGGGTCATCCTTTTCGTCATCTGTAGGGATTTGAAATCCATACCGCCGGCTACCAGATACTGCCCAAACGGTATCAATTTCAATACCTAACTGTGCCGCAGCATGAGCTATCAAGCCCGCTCCCACGCCCCCTGAAAGACACATGCCCTCACCTTGTTCCCAACTTATTGGCGAGCTAGGACTGCCAATACACAAATAACCACCATTCCAAGTTGCTTGAATTTTCAAAAGTGTTCCTATATCTGCTCCGGCATTCGCAACACGCACTCCAGCTACAAAAACATCTATATCTGTTGAAACTCCACCTTGAAGTTCAAAACCAGCAGTCCCGTCAAGTTTAAGAGCTTCTATCACGCAGGATGACGCATCTTTTTTAGTCAACGAGCTAATTATTTTAAAATCATGACCAGATGGTTTCTGAAGGCCAATAGATAATTTAACAGGATTAAGATGGGCTATAGTCAAATTTCCATCGAGAGAAAATTGCCCTATATCTGTTAAGTAGAGCCAAACAATAACACCTAACGCTTTAGCCTGATATAATGGTGAAGACGTATCGCCAGTTACCACTGGACAAAAACCATTAGGATTTCCGCTGCATGGCACCGAAAACACCAAACCGGCAAGAGGGAATTTCCCTATTTTATCATCTGATGATAAGCCGGTAAGTTTAAAACCAATACCAAATTTTTTAAAAGCTATTCCTTCGACTTCTTTCCAAGCCTGTGAAAAATAGCCAAATTTTACTGATCCATTTCCATGGAATCCTACATCAAATTCGTAATCACCATCCACGTGCATGTCCATTGACTTCAGACCTGGACTACCTTGAAACGGGTTTAAGTTAAAATCAATTTCATTGGTAAGTTTGATATTTGATAGTGAGCCAGTAATTACAAATTCAGCACCAGCAGACACACTGCTGTCTTCAGTTTCCATTTTATCAATAGGAATCTTGATATTAAGAGACACCGTGCCAGCGTCTATTGTTCCTCCTTCCGCCGCCGAATACATCGCCCCGCTTCTATCCGCCGCCCGTCTGACCACAACCGCACCATCCCGGAACGAATAAACACTTCCATCGGACGCGCTTTTGGCCAGTGCTGACGACATAGGTGATGCCGCCTCAACAGCCGCCGGAGCAATCACGCCAACGAAATTACTCGCATCCAACGTGATGTTATTCATGTTAAAAGATGCCTCTTTGACCACATCCGCATAGGTTGCTTCGCCCAAAACAACTGTCTTCGTTCCGTCAGCATTGCTGCTCGCACTGATCACTTTACCAGCAATGCCAAAAGGAAAACGGTCATCCGCACCGGGCAGCAGATACAAAATGGAGCCGTCTTGCGCCGAACTTGCCAAATCCCCAGACAACTGAAGTTCTGTTTCTCCTGCCGCGCTGAGGGTTGTGCCGACAATCTCAGCCGAGCTGTTTTCATCAATGACAGTCACATTGTCATTAACCGTCGTCGTTCCGCCTTTCGACCCAGCCAAAATCGAAGGAATCTGCATCAACAGCGATGACTTGCTCCACGCGCTGCTCTGAAGGCAGAAAAATAACATGAGCGACACAGCCAGAACAAGGGAAATAAACTTTTTCATTTCAATAACCTCCGTAGCAAATTGCAAAACAGAACGAGTAGGCGTTGCACCCACCTTTTTTCAGCAGGACTGCACTATAGACCAACTATCTGTTTTTGTCATGGAAAAACCACAAACTACAGTAGACATTGGACTGATGAACTACAATCATTTTGGATGAAAGAGAACTGAAGAGGATCTCAGAGTGTTTCTCTGGGAACTGCTGAATGGATAAAACTCAACGGGAAATCAGGGTGCGACGATTAGCAAGAACATGCAGCAGCCAATCAAAGCCAAATTTAAGCAGCTCACTGTCATCCGTCTCAATTCGGCGGCGGCGGTCTCGGTCAAGATGAAACGTAGCCAAGAGATTATGCTGCTGGACATAGTCGCGGAAGGCATCAATATTATAACAGACCATAAAGGCAAGCTGCTGAAGCGGCCCGGCTTGTCCTTCTCCCTGCCAAGGATTAGTAGCAAACAAAGCATCTACTTCTGCCCAGAGATCATTGAAAAGATTGAATTCTGTCAGCCGTTGTTCCCGTTCCCACTGTTTAACCGTGCAAGAGTGTCCCTCAAAATGCCCTTTGCAATAAGAATGTTGGGTTAAGAACCAGTGACTCTGCAAGGAACCAGCAGCCGTTTTCTCAATAGCTCGCTCTAGGGGATAGGTACGACAGGCAGATGGGCGGTCTTGATACACCGAACAACCACTTTTCATAAGAAAAGGGCAGAGATGCTCACCATCAGCTCGCATATTGAGCATTACTGCTGGAAAAAATGGATGCGGCCCTTGCTCCAACCTTGTGTACTCTTGGAGAAATTCTGCTGAAGGAAGGCCAAGCCGCTCCTTGAGGCGGAGCACATCGTAGGGAAAAAGCCGCAACTCAACTTGGCGGCAACAGGAGAGAAAGCAACTCACTCCAGAATGGCAGCAAAATTGAAATGGCTCTTTGCCAAGTTCTGGCCAAGCCGAGATAGCCTGCTGAGAATTTGTATCCATAACAAAAAAAGCCGGTCAGATGACAAGCATCCAACCGGCTGTACTCTTTTTAAAAGAAGTTGCTATCTTACTGCTGGTCGCTAACCTGTGACTGCGTCGGTGCTGGTTCTTCGTAATTAACCAGTTCGATCAAAGCCATAGGAGCAGCATCGCCTGGCCGATTGCCAGTACGGATGATACGAGTGTAGCCACCTTGCCGTTCAGCATATTGAGGAGCTAACTCTTTAAAGAGTTTAGTCACAATACTCTTGGAACGGATATATGCTGCTGCTTGTCGCTGTGCATGCAAATCACCTCGTTTACCAAGAGTGATCATTTTTTCTGCTGCCCGCCGCACCTCTTTGGCTTTTGGAAGCGTGGTGACAATTCGTTCATGCTCCAGTAAGGAGGTGACGATATTACGCAGCATGGCTAAACGATGGGCGGAATCTCGATTCAGTTTTCTGCCCGCTTTTCTATGTCTCATTCTTCTGTCCTTGTCTGTCAGAAAATCAAAAAGTCAACTCCGCCAAGATGTGGCAAATCACTCTTCCTCGTAATCTCTATCCCGCTCACGCTCATGCGGCGGAATCCAGCCTTCAAGGTTCATATTAAGGCTTAAATTATGCTGCGAAAGCAATGCCTTAATTTCATTAAGTGATTTACGGCCAAAATTCTTGGTCTTCAACATTTCGGCATCTGTCTTCTGTACCAACTGACCGATATATTGAATATCAGCATTTTTCAAACAATTAGCTGAACGGACAGAAAGCTCCAGATCCTCGACATTTTTATCAAGAAAGGCTGGATGATCGGCAGAATCGCCATCGCCTTTGAGTTTCTCCGGGATATCAGCTTCCTGCTCGTTGAAGTTGATAAAAATAGTCATCTGCTCCTTAAGAATCTTAGCTGCATAGGCAAGTGCATTCTCAGGTAGTACAGAGCCATCTGTCTCAACTTCCACCGTCAGACGATCATAGTCAGTATGTTGACCAACACGAGCCTGACTGACTACGTACTGGATTCGACGTACAGGAGAAAAGGCCGCATCAATGGGAATCACACCTATTGGCTGGTCTTCCCTTTTGTTCCACTCAGCAGCAACATACCCCTTACCCCACTGAATCTCTAATTCAGCCTGAAAGGTCGTGTTTTCGCCAGTTATGGTACAGATGGGCTGCTCAGGGTTCATGATCTCTACGCCAAGGCCGCCATCAATATCAGCAGCAGTCACCGGGCCAGGACCAGTTTTTTTAATAAAGGCAACTCTTGACTCGGATGAATTCAGCTTTGGTTGTACCTGTTTCAGGTTGAGAATAATATCCGCTACATCCTCATGGACACCGTCAATAGTTGTAAATTCATGATCCGCGCCCTCTATTCTCACAGAGGTAATAGCGGCTCCTCGAATAGAAGATAACAGTATCCTACGCAGAGCATTGCCAATAGTTGCTGCAAAACCACGCTCTAATGGCTGGCAGATGAATTTACCAAATCTAGCCGTATGGGTATTTTTGGTAACCTCCAGCCGTTCCGGCATAACTAAATTATGCCAGTTCTTGTAAAAGGGATTGTCATCCCGGATTTCCTGTGCCATGCAAGACCTAACCTTGGTTACTTGGAGTACAGTTCGACGATAAGATGCTCGTTGATTGGCATGGTAATCTCATCCCGAACCGGGGCAGTCCTCAC
The DNA here is from genome assembly GCA_026645415.1 of Candidatus Electronema sp. Classification (GTDB taxonomy): domain Bacteria; phylum Desulfobacterota; class Desulfobulbia; order Desulfobulbales; family Desulfobulbaceae; genus Electronema. Next base: position 68,094 of record JAPEVH010000011.1, on the reverse strand, counting down.
TGTTCCTTGGAAGTTGGCTTTGTTTAATTCCAGCCAGCTTGGCACTCCCCGACGAACGGCACCTTCGAGATTCTCCAGCACGAGAGGATTCTTGCGGCTTTTTTCTTTCAGCATGATGACATCACCAGCTTTTAGCTGAAAGGATGGAATATCAACTTTTTTGCCGTTAACCTGAAAATGATTGTGACGGATAAGTTGTCTTGCTTGATCGCGAGAGCTGGCAAAACCAAGGCGATAGATCGCATTGTCTAAGCGGCATTCAAGGATAGCTAAGAGATTATGACCTGTAACACCCTTTTTCCGATCAGCTTCGTGGAAGTAACGACGGAACTGCCCTTCTAGCATCCCGTACATATGCTTAACTTTTTGTTTCTCACGAAGCTGGATTGCATAGTCAGAACTCTTTTTAAACTGATTCTGTCCATGCTGACCCGGTGCATACGCGCGGCGTTCAAAAGAGCATTTATCAGAATGGCAGCGTTCGCCCTTCAAATACAGCTTTAAGTTTTCTCTTCTGCACATTCTACAGGAAGCTCCCGTATATCTGGCCACTTCAGCAATCCTCCAAACAAAAAATCAGTATCGGTTTTATACTGCGATCAGCACTATGCTGGCAGCGACCGTACAATAAAAAACAGCAACCCGGCTTTGTTCCCTTAAACACGCCGACGCTTGGGCGGTTTACAACCATTATGGGGAACAGGGGTAACATCAACTATTCTGCTGATCTCTAACTCTGTGCTGCTTAAAGCGCGCAGCGCAGACTCACGACCTGGGCCAGGCCCTTTAACACGAATTTCAACTTTGCGCAAGCCATGCTCTTTTGCCTTGGCAACGGCATCGCTCAACGCATTTTGGGCTGCAAAAGGTGTTGATTTACGAGATCCTTTGAAGCCAATCACGCCAGCACTGGACCAAGACAGCACATTACCCAGTTTATCGGAAATGGTGACCAGTGTGTTGTTGAAGGTCGAATAAATAAAAACAATGCCCTCTTGAACGTTCTTCCGTTCACGACGGGCTTTGCCCTTAGCTGCACCTTTTTTTTCTTTTGCCATTTTTGCTCCGTGTCAGCACGTTCACCGCCGTGAACGTGCCCTCTCATATTGTTCAGGCTGCTGTTCAGCGTTTTGGCCCTTTGCGAGTTCTGGCATTGGTTTTGGTCCGCTGCCCGCGACAAGGAAGCCCCTGACGATGACGACGGCCTCGATAACTTCCAAGATCAACCAGTCGCTTGATATCCATGGCTACTTCGCGCCGTCTGTCGCCCTCAACAACATGGTCAGCTTCAATGATCAATCGGATACGATTTACATCGTCACCGCTCAGATCATCGGAGTTCATCTGGTAGGGCAGATCGGCCTTGTCCAAAATTTTCCGGGCTGTTGTCAAACCTATACCATAGATATAAGTGAGTGCCCTGTCCATGTGCTTATTCCGTGGCAAATCCACGCCTGCTATACGTGCCAAGATTCTACTCCTCGTCTCTTTATTGCAATATGCGCGGAATTATCCCTGCCGCTGCTTATGTTTTGCATTTTTGCACGTGACCCGTACCACGCCCTTACGTTTGTGAATTTTACAGTCAATGCATATTTTTTTAACAGACGCTCGTACTTTCATAATCAGCTTCCTTATCGATAATCATTTGCCTTTACCGCCCCCTTTAGAGCGGAAAGTCACACGTCCTCTGGTCAGATCATAAGGAGATAACTCTACAGTTACTCGATCACCAGGAAGAATTTTAATATAATGCATCCGCATCTTGCCTGATATGTGTGCCAGAACCCGATGTCCGTTATCTAATTCTACCCGGAACATAGCGTTCGGCAGCGGCTCAATGATGGTTCCTTCGACTTCAATGGCTTCTTCTTTTGCCATATATGATTCCATCCACTCTCTTGGTTTTCAAGCTAAAAAAGGAACTTTTTCCCCTTCCCGCCTGCTTAATACCAACGGTCCCGCTGCCGTTGCTGCGATTGAATGCTCAAAATGAGCTGAAGGCTGTCGGTCTGCTGTTACCACCGTCCAACCATCCTTGAGCACTTTCACCTTATGTGTTCCGGCGTTGACCATCGGCTCTATAGCAAGAACCATGCCCTCAACTATCCGAGGCGATGACTTGTCACCTTGGACATAATTGGGCACTTCCGGTCCTTCATGCAAATTGGAGCCTATACCATGGCCGACGAATTCCCGGACAACTGAATAACCATGTTTTTCAACATGTTGTTGGACTGCTCTTGAAATATCGGTAATTCGGTTACCAATCTTAACCTGTTGTATTCCAAGCTCTAAGGCCTGCTGCGTTACATCAAGTAATTGTTTCTTTTTAGTAGAAACAGCTCCGACCGGTATAGTAATGGCTGCATCACCATAAAACCCTTGGTAACGTACACCAAAATCTACAGAAATAATATCACCTTCTCGCAGCCGTCTCTTTTTCGAAGCAATACCGTGTACGACTTCTTCGTTAACAGACACGCAAAGATTACCTGGAAAACCACGATAACCAAGAAAGGCTGGCAACGCGCCATGATCTTGACAATATTCTCCTGCCCACTTGTCGAGTTGCATGGTGCTTAGACCCGGCGACATATTTTCTGCAAGCATCTTCAAAACCCCAGATACAATCTGGTTGGCCTGCCGCATAATTTCTATTTCAGCAGTAGTTTTGACGATGATGCTCTTTTCTTCTGTCGTCGCCACCTGTAGTTAGCGTCCGCCTCTGCCGCTAAATTTTCCGCTCTTCATGAAACCTTCATAGCTGCGCATGACCAAATGAGATTGAACCTGAGATATGGTATCAATCGCAACACCGACGACGATCAGTAACGCAGTTCCACCGAAGTAAAACGGAACATTAAATTTATGAATCAAAATAGTTGGCAGTACACAGACAGCAGCAAGATATATCGCTCCAACTACAGTCAATCGAGTCAGCACTTTATCAATAAACTCGGCTGATTTTTTGCCAGGGCGAATACCAGGAATGAAGCCTCCATTCTTTTTCAGATTTTCTGCGACCTCGTCAGGATTAAAGGTGACTGCAGTGTAGAAAAAACAGAAAAAGACGATCATCCCCACATACATGGTGTAATAATAGGGCGTTCCCGGCGACAGAGCCGCAGACATCCGTTGCACCCAATCAATTTGGATGAACGAGCCAATGGTTGCCGGAAACATCATGATCGATGAAGCAAAGATCGGAGGAATAACCCCGGCAATATTAATTTTTAGGGGCAAATGGGAAGCCTGACCACCATAGACTTTCCTCCCTACTACCCTTTTGGCGTACTGAATAGGAATCTTCCGCTGGGCTGTCTCACAGTAAACAATCACAGCTACCACAGCAAACATCATGATGAGCAAAAACGGGACAACAATAAAGGGTATCTCGCCTGTTTTTATGATCTGAATAGAGTTGACAATTGCGGCAGGCATTCTGGCAATGATTCCCGCATAAATAATCATTGAAATGCCGTTGCCGATTCCCCGCTCAGTCATCTGCTCGCCAAGCCACATAATAAAGGAAGTGCCTGAAGTCAGCGTCAGCACGGTCATAAACTTAAATTCAAGACCAGGATGGAGAACAATCGGTGCACCAGTGGGTGCGCTCATATTTTCCAAACCAGAGGCAATGAAAAAGCCCTGCACCAGAGCCAAACCGACCGTGCCGTAGCGAGTATATTGAGTGATCTTGCGCTGCCCTGTTGCACCTTCCTTCTTCAGACTCTCTAACTGGGGAATAACTACAGTTAGGAGCTGGATGATAATAGATGCAGAAATATAGGGCATAATGCCCAGCGCAAAGATGGAAAAATTATGGAGAGCACCACCGGAAAACATGTTGAACATGCCGAACAGCGTGCCAGCATTTTTAGCAAAAAAAGCAGCTAAAGCTTCACCATTGATGCCTGGTGTGGGGATCTGTACACCCATTCGATACACCAGTAACATCAAGAGCGTAAAAACAGCCCTTTTGCGAAGCTCCGGAATATTTGCTGCATTGGCAAGTCCGCTCATGAGCTACTCCCTGACCTCGCCTCCGGCAGCAAGAATCTTTGTTCGTGCGCCTTGGCTGACTTTGTCAGCTTCTACGGTCACTTTGCGGCTAATTTCGCCGTTAGCTAATACTTTAAGCAGTCTACTATCTTTAGCACCAATGATACCGGCGGCTTGCAGGGCCTCACGATTGACCACAGTTCCAGCTTCAAATTGGTCCAAATCAGACAGCGTGACAATAAAATATTCGGTTTTGAATTTATTGGTAAAGCCTACTTTTGGCAGACGACGATGAAGTGGCATCTGGCCGCCCTCAAATCCAAGTCTGCAAGACGCACCAGAACGAGCATTGGCTCCTTTATGGCCTTTGCCAGCAGTTTTACCGTGTCCAGTACCTTGCCCACGTCCCAATCGTTTGCTCTGTTTACGAGAGCCTTCAACTGGCGACAAATTATTCAACTTCAGCATTGCTCTCCCTCCACCCGAACCAAGTGTTGGACCTTTCTGATCATCCCTCTGATCTCAGGAGTATTTTTCCGTGTCACTGTCTTCTGCATCTTGGTCAGGCCCAGGCCAGTCAACGTAGCACGAATTTTTTCCGTGCTGCCAATACCACTCTTGATCTGGGTTACTGTCACTGTCTCGCTCATGATTCAACCGTGTTCAACAACATTATTGTGGGAAACCAACCCGCAGCACTGTATTAGGCAGCGATTTCTTCCACGCTCAGTCCTCTGAGAGCTGCAATATCCTCTTTGCTCCGCAGTTTCCGTAAGCCTTCAACAGTGGCTTTGACTAAGTTATGGGGATTGTTGGAACCTTGGCATTTAGTGAGAATATTCTGCACTCCAGCAGCCTCTAACACCGCCCGGACAGCACCACCCGCAATGACTCCAGTACCATCGGAGGCCGGTTTCAGCATCACTTTACCAGATTTAAATTTTCCGTCAACATAGTGCGGAATAGAAACATCTGTTAAAGAGACTTGCTGCATGTCCTTCCGCGCCCGTTCTACACCTTTACGGATAGCTTCAGGAACCTGATTGGCTTTACCGAGACCTTGTCCCACTCGTCCCTTGCCATCACCAACAACAACAATGGCACTAAAACTAAAGCGGCGACCACCTTTTACCACTTTGGCAACCCGGTTGATATAGACTATTTTTTCTATCAGCTCGTCCTGATTACCGCCTTCTTTGGCACGCTTAAAATCAGCCAAGAAACACCTCCGATCAACTGAAATTTATTGCCGCTTGCAAGTTAAAGACTCAAGCCGCCTTGCCGGGCCCCTTCTGCTAAAGCCTTAACTCGACCATGATAGAGATTTCCACCTCTATCGAAAACGACCTTGTTAATGCCAGCGGCAAGGGCACGCTTGGCTGCTATTTCACCAACCCGACCTGCCTGAGCAACCTTTCCCTTCAGCTCCTCGGCAGTAAACTCCTTATCCTCAGTGGACATGGAAACAAGCGTATGGTGCTTCGTGTCGTCAATGATTTGTACGTAAATATGACGGTTACTCCGAAAAACACACATTCTGGGACGCTCAGGAGTGCCGCTTATTTTTTTGCGTATCCTTGTGATCCGTTTATTTCGCGCTGCCAGCTTACTGCTTTGCTTTGCCATGATGCCTTCACTTCATTCTTGAGTTGAACGCTTGAAGCCGGATTTATTTCTTACCTTTTGCCCCGGACTTACCTGCTTTGCGAACTATATGCTCATCCGCATAACGGATACCTTTACCTTTATACGGCTCAGGTTTGCGAATGTCTCGAATAGTTGCTGCTGTCTGCCCTACTAGCTCTTTATCAATACCAGAGATAGTAATATTGTTGCCTTTGTCTACAGAAGCAGACACACCCGCAGGCAGAACGAACTGAACTGGATTTGAATAGCCAACATTAAGTGTCAGCTTGGAACCTTCTGCTGCTGCCCGGTAACCTACACCTTCTACAGCCAATACCTTAGTAAATCCCTGATCAACTCCGGTAACCATATTCCGCACCAAAGTGCGTGTCAGGCCCCAGTAGGCTGCAACTTGCCTACCACCACCTTTGGGTTTGCACACTAATTGATTGTCTTGTTGCTCAATAGCAATCTCAGGGCGAATATTCCGCTCTAAAGCACCTTTGTTACCTGTAACTTTAATTCGGGTACCCTGAATTTCAACTTTAACCCCGCTAGGAAGGGCGACCGGCATTTTTCCAATTCGTGACATTTTCTCTCTCCTCTCAGGGTAGGCTACTACCAAACTTCACAGAGAAGTTCGCCGCCCACATTCAACTTGCGGGCTTCACGGTCAGACATAACACCCTTAGATGTTGTCAGAATACCAACGCCGAGGCCGCTCATCACCGTAGGAATAGCATCACTCTTTTTATATTGACGCAGTCCTGGCTTAGAAACACGGCGAAGACCGGTAATAACCTTCTCGTTATGCGGGCCGTACTTCAGTTCAATTGTAATGGTGCTCTGCACCCCTTGCTCTGCAATCTGATAGTCTGTGATGTACCCTTCTTTTTTCAAGACGTTGGCTACGCTGACTTTCAGCTTTGACAACGGAATATCAACCGTGTCAAAATTTGCCCGTGCGGCATTTCTTATTCTGGTCAAAAAATCTGCCAGCGGATCGCTCATAGACATCCGAATACACCTCTGTAAATTGCTTTTCGTTACTTCAGTCGTTACCAGATTACCAGCTTGACTTGGTTACACCAGTGACTTTGCCCTCTGATGCCAGCTTGCGGAAGCAGAGCCTACAACAGCCGAATTTTCTCATATATGCCCTTGGCCGCCCGCAGAGTTGACAGCGGTTATATGCCCGCACCTCAAATTTCTGCTTTCTTGCTGCCTTGGCAATCAGTGATTTTTTTGCCATTGTCAATCTCCTGCGTTAGTTGCCGCCTTGCTGGTCGACAGTCTCTGTTTTCTGCTGCTTAAATGGCATACCGAGTATGGCAAGAAGAGCGCGTCCTTCATCATCTGTTTTGGCACTGGTGACGATGGTTATGTTTAGCCCTCTAATCTTCTCAATCTTGTCATAATCAATCTCCGGGAAGATGATATGCTCTTTAATGCCCATTGAAAAGTTGCCATTGCCATCAAAACCCTTTGAAGATACACCACGAAAATCGCGTACTCGTGGCAGGGCAATGTTGACTAACTTGGTAAGAAAGTCATACATTCTCTCTTTGCGCAGTGTCACGCAGGCACCAATGGGCATCCCCTCGCGTAACTTAAAGGTAGCAATAGATTTTTTCGCCCGAGTAACAACAGCCTTCTGCCCAGCGATGAGCGTTAACTCGCCAGCAGCTTTTTCCACAACTTTGGGATTTTGTACTGCTTCACCTAATCCCATGTTGAGAACAATCTTCTCCACTTTGGGAATTTGAAATCTATTATGATAGCCAAACTCCTTTTGGAGCTGGGGTCTGCACTCGTTTTCGTACAGTTCTCTCATCGTAGCCATTTAGATCACTCCATTCTGCGCAGCTAGCAGGCAGCTTACTTTCCAGATGCCGTCAAGGTCGCGCCACATTTTTTGCAGACCCGCACTTTTGAACCATCCTCAAGCACCTTTTTTCCAATGCGGACGGTTTTGGTACACTCAGGACAGACAAGCATGAGGTTTGAAATATGAATGGGTGCTTCCTTTTTGAGGATTTCTCCAGGCTGTTGCGCATCGACCGGTTTCCGGTGCTTTGTCATTATATTGATACGCTCGACCAAAGCTCGATTAGCTTGTCGATCAATTTTGAGAATTTTGCCGACCCGCCCTTTGTCTTTACCGGCAATTACTTCTACCTGATCATTCTTCCGTAAACCTGTTTGTCCCTGCCGCATCATCCTGTCCTCGTTTCCTGTGGCCCACATTCCTGTTCTTTTCTCACAGCACCTCTGGTGCCAGTGAGATTATTTTCATAAAACCAAGCGAGCGCAACTCGCGGGCCACTGGCCCAAAAATACGTGTGCCAACAGGTTCGCCATTACCTGCAAGAAGCACCGCTGCATTATCATCAAAACGGACTACTGTATCTTCAGGCCGCTTGATTTCCTTCGTTGTCCGAACCACAACGGCATTGAGAACATCGCCTTTCTTGACTTTCGCGTTTGGAATGGCTTCTTTCACTGTGACGACGATCACATCGCCGATACTGGCATAACGCCGACGGCTGCCGCCTAGCACCCGTATACAAAGTACTTCTTTGGCCCCTGAATTATCAGCGACATTCAGTCTGGTTTCTGTCTGAATCATGGTATCACCTGAATAAATTACGCAATCAAAAGATCCTACCGGACAGATCAGACAGCCCGCTGAACTACACTTCTAACAAACCAGCGTTTGTGTTTTGAAAGCGGTCTGCACTCTTCAATCAATACGGTGTCGCCTATATTACATGTATTCGCGGCATCGTGGGCCATATAATTCACCCGGCGGCGGATATACTTTCCGTATAGCTTGTGACGAACTTTTCGTTCAACCGTAACGACTACTGTCCTGTCCATACGGTTACTTTTCACAAAGCCCACTTGGGTCTTTCTAGAACTTGATTTCTCGCTCATTCTTGTATGTTGATCCGGTGCTGATTAGTAGGCCAAGCCGAGTTGAAGCAATCAGGCCGCCTGTTCCGTCAGGACAGTTTGCACTTTGGCGATATCTTTGCGTAGTTGTCTCAACCGAGCTGGATTTTCTAATTTCCTTATCCCATGCTGAAACCTAAGCTTAAATAACTCCTCACGCATCTCCTGCTCTTTCTTCTGCAGGTCCTCGCCACTCAGTTTCCGTAGGTCGCTAGCTTTTGTTTTCATATTGTGCTGCTCCTTGTGATAATCCGAGTCGGGAACGGCAGCTTATAGGAAGCAAGGCGAAGAGCCTCTCTTGCTACATCCTCTGGCACACCTTTCAGCTCATAGAGAATTCTGCCCGGCTGAATAACCATTACCCAAGAGTCTGGCGCGCCTTTACCTCCACCCATACGGGTTTCAGCAGGCTTCTTGGTAATCGATTTGTCAGGAAAAACCCTGATCCAAAGTTGACCACCACGTTTTACTTTTCTATTGATAGCAATACGAGCAGCTTCGATCTGTTGTGCAGTCATCCGCCCGCAGCCATCTGCTTTTAACGCATAATCACCAAAGGCAAGCTGCGAACCTGTCTGGGCCTCGCCGCGCATTCTGCCCTTATGTTGCTTCCTGTGTTTTACCTTGCGTGGACTTAACATTGCTTAATACCTATGCCTTATTACTGGTCAAGGGCTGGTTCGCCATCTGTCAGCACTTCACCACGGAATATCCAGACCTTTACTCCGATCTTGCCGTAGGTGGTACTTGCCTCTGCGAAACCATAATCAATATCGGCCCGCAAAGTATGTAGCGGCACACGACCTTCCTTGAACCATTCTGTTCTGGACATCTCTGCACCGCCTAAACGTCCTGAGCAAGAAATTTTAATACCTTTGACACCAAAACGGAGCGCAGTGCCAATAGATTTTTTCATTGCTCTACGAAAAGCAATACGCTTTTCTAACTGTCCAGCAATATTTTCTGCTACGAGCTGCGCATCTGCCTCTGGGCGCCTAATCTCTTGAATATCGATCATGCACTCGCGGCCAAACTTCTGTTCAATATCCCGCTTCAGGTTTTCAATCTCGGCACCTTTTTTGCCGATGACTATTCCGGGACGCGCTGTGAACAGCCTGATTCGTACCTTTTCACCAGTACGTTCAATTACTATCCGGGCCACTCCAGCATGATACAGTTTCTTTTTCAGATAGCCGCGTATCTGCTGATCTTGATATAGATTGGCAGCGTAATTTTTGTCAGCATACCAGATCGAATCCCAAGTTCTGGTAATATTGAGCCGCAGCCCTATGGGATTGACTTTTTGTCCCAACGTGTCCTCCGTGTTCCCTGTGCGGTTTTGATCTCAAAAAAACGACCGTCAGTTCAGACCCCGCTCATCAACGATGACGGTTATATGGCTAGTCCGTTTCAATATTCTGCCTGCCCGCCCCATAGCTCTGGGTCGGAACCGTTTCAGCATCGGCCCGCCATTAATCTGAATCTCCTTTACATACAGCGTATCGACATCAATGGTCTCTGTCTGTTCCGCATTAGCAACTGCTGATTCCAACACCTTGCGCAGAATCTCAGCCGCCTTTTTGGGCATGAACCTGAGTGTCGTGATCGCATTCTCCACGTCTTTCCCCCGGACAACATCAGCTACCAGCCGCGCTTTCTGTGGGGAGATTCGGATATATTTTGCGACGGCTCTTGCTTCCATCGTATAGCTCCTGCTCTTGCTCTCTATTTTCAGGCCGGCTCAACTATTTGCGCTTGCCTTTTTTGTCCGCTGCGTGTCCATGGTAGGTTCTGGTTAGCGAAAATTCACCAAGCTTGTGGCCAACCATATTTTCCGACACATAGACCGGAATAAACTTTTTGCCATTATGGACAGCAAAGGTCAGACTTACCATTTCAGGAATAATATCTGAACGTCTGGACCATGTCTTAATCACTTTGCCGCTGCCTGATGCCTGCGCCTTCTCCACTTTTTTCATCAGGTGGCCGTCGATAAAAGGCCCTTTTTTAATGGAACGTGCCATGCTGATACTCTCCTGGATTACTTACGCTTGGTGACAATGTCGCGGTTAGAACTTTTCTTCTTACTACGGGTCTTGTAGCCTTTGCTCGGCATACCCCACGGTGAGCATGGGTTCCGTCCGCCAGAGCTTTTACCCTCGCCACCACCCATAGGATGATCTACTGGATTCATAGCCACACCACGCACAGAAGGCCGTACACCTTCCCAACGCGCCCGCCCTGCCTTGCCTAACTTGCGGCTGCTATACTCGGCATTACCTACTGAACCGATACAAGCCCGACACTGACTATTAAATTTGCGCACTTCGCCAGAAGGCAATTTAACCAGAACATGATTACCTTCTTTAGCCATAAGCTGTGCTGCTGCTCCTGCTGAACGAACAATCTGTGCTCCTTTGCCGATTTTCATTTCTACATTATGAATAATCGTACCCAAAGGAATATTGCTCATAGGCAAGCAGTTGCCCGGCTTGATGTCCGCATCTGCACCGGCAGTTAACGTATCGCCCACACTAATGCCTGCTGGGGCAAGAATGTACGACTTTTCGCCATCAAGATACGTCAGTAAAGCAATGTTTGCCGAGCGATTTGGATCATACTCTAGCGCAGTGACCTTAGCCGGTACACCGATTTTATTGCGTTTCCAGTCGATAACCCGGTATTTACGCTTATGGCCACCGCCAATATGCCGAGAGGTTATCCGTCCATAGGCGTTTCGGCCGCCAGTTTTTTTCAACGGTCTGAGCAGGCTCCTTTCAGGTGCCTTGTCAGAAAGATCAGGCTGCACGATAGAAACCTGATGTCTTTTGCCCGGTGATGTCGGTTTATGGGTCCTGATTGCCATTTTTCTGTCCGTTCTCTATTGTATCCTCAAATCCGAAGAGAAAGCTGTGCTTCAGCTACCAATATCACAGCTCGTCAAGATAATTTATTTTCCCTTCAGACAACTTGATGTAGGCTTTCTTCCAGTCACTGGTGCGTCCGGCAGGTTTAGCTCCAATTCTTTTCTGTTTGCCGTGCATTGCCACCGTTCTGACAGAAGCAACTTTGACATTAAAGAGCTGTTCTACTGCTTGACGAATCTCAATCTTATTCGCCTCTGAAGCGACCTTAAAAACAACTACACCTTGAGTTTCTTGGAGATAGTTGGATTTTTCGGTCAGACACGGCTCTTTGACCACATCATAAATTACTTTCATGCCATTAGCCTCGCTTCCAACTGTTCCAAGGTGGACTTGACAATCATCAACTTGTCGTACTTGAGAATATCATACACATTCAGCCCTTCAACCGGCATAATCTGATAACCGATTACATTACGTGCCGAGAGCTGTAGATTAGTATTTTCTTTTTCTGCGACGAGCAGGCAGTTGTCGAAGGAGAAATTCTTCATTACTCCGACAAAGTCTTTGGTTTTTGGAGCAGCGACTTCAAATTGATCAAGGATGACCAAATTACCTTCGCTCATGCGAGCAGAAAGAGCCATACGCAGTGCCAAACGCCGTACTTTCTTGGGCATGGAGTAGCTATAATCTCTTGGTTTAGGGCCAAAAGCAGTACCACCACCGCACCAGACAGGCGAATTATTACTACCTGATCTAGCCCGACCTGTACCCTTCTGCCGCCATGGCTTTTTACCACCGCCACTGACCTCGCCTCGTGTTTTGGTTGAGGCTGTTCCACTACGGCGGCAAGCACGCTGCATGCAGACTACTTCATGAAGAATTCCTGTATTCACCGGAACCGCGAACAGACTATCGCTTACTTCAATTTCTGCAATTTTCTCTGCCGAGGTATTCATTACATCACAAACTGACATGAGTCATCTCCCTTGCAAGGCAGCTTATGCCTTAGTATAAATGCTGACTAAGCCGTTCTTTGCGCCGGGAACTGCTCCTTTGACCAGCAGGATGTTCTCCTCTTCACGGACATCGACCACGGTGAGATTTTTGATAGTCTTCTTTTCTACACCCATGTGGCCAGGCATCTTTTTACCCTTAACAACCCGGCTTGGAAAGGCACTACACCCTATAGAACCTGGTGCCCGATGAAAATTGGAGCCATGCGTTTTCCGTCCACCGGCGAAACCGTGTCGTTTAATTACACCCTGAAAACCTCGCCCCTTGCTGTGGCCCGTGATGTCAATTTTGTCGCCAATTTTAAACAACTCACTTATAAGAATTTGCTGGCCCAGCTCGTATGCTTGTGGATCTTCTACCCGGAATTCTCGGACATGATAATATCCAACATCGCCAGCTTTCTTAAAATGGCCTATTTCTGGCTTATTCAGTCTGGACTGTTTTTTCTCGCGGAACCCTACCTGCACGGCATTGTAGCCCTCTTTACCAGCAGTCTTTTTTTGCAGCACAACACAAGGGCCAGCTTCTATGACGGTAACAGGACTGATCTGACCAAATTCGTTGTACAATCTGGTCATGCCCAGTTTTCGTCCCAGTATTCCATTTGTCTTCGGCATCTTTTTACCTGTCAACGCTAAACTCTGTCAAAAAACGAAACCCACCACTCAGCCAAACTGACTTTAAGGCAGTTTGATCTCCACATCCACACCTGCTGAAAGCTGGAGCTTCATCAAGGAGTCAATCGTCTGCTGGGTCGGTTCCAAAATATCAAGCAGACGACGATGGGTCCGCATTTCAAACTGCTCGCGGGATTTTTTATCCGCATGAGGTGATCTAAGCACCGTGTATTTGTTGATGCTGGTCGGCAGCGGAATCGGCCCGGCCACTGTTGCACCTGTACGCCGTGCTGTCTCGACGATTTCCGAAGTCGACTGGTCAAGCAGCTTGTAGTCGTAGCCTTTGAGCCTTATACGAATTTTATCTGTATTGATCATGGGTTCCTCTTTCCTGCCGCCATACTCAGCAAGTCGTCATGCGGCTTACCGTCGTAGTTATGAACTAAACGCCTCGAATCTTATGAATGATTGCCTCAGCCTGTTTCGCTAGAACTTCGGCAAAAGCATCAAACTGCATGGTGAAGGAAGCTCTCCCCTGAGTTGCTGACCGCAGGGTTGTTGAATAACCAAACATACGAGCTAACGGCACCTTTGCTCTAACCACTTGGAGATTTCGCTCCGCTTCGACTGCTTCTATTTGTGCATTTTTTCGGTTCAGATCATTAATGACTTCACCAAGATATTCTTCTGGAACAATCACCTCTACTTCCATCACCGGTTCAAGCAGCACTGCATTTGCTCCAGTTGCTGCTTTTCTACAAGCCAATGCAGTAGCCACAGCAAAAGCCATCTCCGTAGAATGTTCCTCATCGTAGGAACCACCGACAAGTTGCACTGTCAAATCTGTCAGTGGGTATCCAATTAATGGACCTGAATCCAACGAATCTCTAACACTTTTTTCAATTGCCTTGAGATACAGCTCAGGAATCTGTTTTATATCAACTTTATTCTCAAATTTGACACCCGTACCACGTGATGCCGGTGCAAAGTGCAGAACCACATGACCATACTGCTCTTTGCCACCACTTGGAGTCTGAAATTGTCCTTCTCCTTCAGCGGTACAAGTTATTGTCTCCTTGTAAGCCACTTGCGGTGTTCCCACATTCGGGGAAACTTTAAACTCTCGCGCAAGTCGATCAACAATAATCTCTAAGTGTAGCTCACCCATTCCTGAGATAAGCTGTTGCCCAGTATCTTCGTTGCGACTAACCCGAAAGGACGGGTCTTCAACAGCTATTTTATCTAAACTTTCTGCTAATCGAATCTCATCTGCCTTGGTCTTCGCTTCAATCGCAATACTAATCACCGGTTCAGGAAAGTTCATACTCTCAAGGACAAGATAATCATCATCCTTACAGAGGGTATCACCTGTACCAGTAAATTTGAGACCAACTACAGCCCCAATATCTCCAGCTTCGATCCGGTCAACTTCTTCGCGTTTATTCGCGTGAAGTTTAATCAGCTTGGAAATTTTCTCTTTTTTTTGCTGCCGTGGATTAAAAACCCTACTACCAGCTTTCAGTTCTCCAGAATAAACCCGGAGGAATGCCAGCGCACCGACAAAAGGATCAGTTTGCAGCTTAAATACTAATGCAGCAAAAGGCTCTTTACTATCCGCGTGCCGCATTACAGACTCACCGTTTTTACCAAGCCCTTCTATTGGCGGAACATCTAACGGTGAAGGAAGATAGCTCACCACAGCATCAAGCAGTGGTTGAATCCCCTTGTTTTTAAAAGCTGTACCACACAGCACTGGCACCAACTTTAGCGAACAAACTGCTTTTCGCAGGGCCAAGCGAACTTCATCAGGTGAGATATCCTGTTCTTCCAGATATTTTTCCATGATCCCCTCATCGAAGTCGGCTAACTTCTCGAGGAGATACGAACGTGCAGCCGATGATTTGCTTTGCTGATCTTCAGGAATGTCGGTTACAAGAACTGTTTCACCTTTACTTTCTTCATTAAAGAAGAGGCATTTCTGATCTATGAGATCAACAGTTCCTACAAAGGAATCCTCACTTCCTATGGGCAGCACAATCGGAACTGGAACCGCCCCAAGCTGACTTTCAATTTCCTGTACAACTCGATCAAAGTCAGCTCCAATCCGATCCATCTTATTGATAAAGACGATCCGAGGGATTCGATAACGGTCTGCTTGTCGCCAGACGGTCTCTGACTGCGGTTCTACACCACCAACTGCACAAAAAACAACAACCGCACCATCCAAAACCCGCAGACAACGCTCTACCTCAACCGTAAAGTCCACATGACCTGGTGTATCAATAATATTGATACGATGCTGTTGCCAAAAACAGGTAGTGGCAGCAGAGGTGATTGTTATCCCCCGCTCCTGCTCTTGTTCCATCCAGTCCATGATAGCTGTACCATCATGGACTTCACCTATCTTATGCGAACGCCCTGTGTAGTACAGAATTCGTTCAGTAGTTGTAGTCTTGCCTGCGTCAATATGGGCTGTAATCCCAATATTGCGTACATTGGCCAATGAATCTTCTGCAACCACTGATCTATCCGCATTCGCCTATTTCAGTATCTTCTACAATCTTAACTGCTCTTGCAGAAGAAAAGTTCTGCTTTTTACCGCAATCGCTGCAACTTGTCAATAGACTTTTTCAAATCTTACTACTTTTTTTACCAGCGATAGTGTGCAAAAGCCTTATTTGCTTCAGCCATCTTGTGGGTATCATCCCGTTTTTTAACGGATGCACCTCGATTGCCGTAGGCATCTAAAATTTCAGCCGCCAGCTTCTCTGACATGGACTGACCAGAACGCTTTTGGGCAAAACTAATAATCCAGCGAATAGCCAAAGCATTACGTCGTTCAGGCCGGACTTCAATTGGCACCTGATAGGTTGCACCACCTACACGGCGGCTCTTCACCTCGACTTTAGGACGGACATTTTCCATAGCTGTTTCAAAAACAGTCATTGGCTCTTCATCCGACACTTTTTCATTCACCCGTTCCATTGCCTCATAGAACATACGGCGTGCAAGGGATTTTTTCCCATCTTTCATCAGACCGTTGGTGAAACGAGCTACCAAAATAGAATTATATTTTGGATCAGCCTCTACAAAACGCTTTGTCTGTACTTTTTTTCTCGGCATCTTACATCACTCAGGCAATTATTTAGGCCGTTTTGCGCCGTATTTAGAACGCCCTTGCCGCCGATCATTAACTCCCAGCGTGTCAAGAGTGCCGCGGATAATATGATAACGTACACCAGGCAGATCTTTAACACGGCCTCCTCGGATCAGCACTACTGAATGCTCTTGGAGATTGTGTCCAACTCCTGGAATATAGGATGTCACTTCTATACCATTAGCAAGTCGCACTCTAGCAACCTTGCGTAAAGCCGAGTTCGGCTTTTTCGGCGTAGTAGTATAAACTCTCACGCAGACTCCGCGTTTTTGAGGACAACCCTGCATGGCCGGGGTATTAGAACGCTTGGCCTGCTTTTCCCTTTTTTTTCTGACCAGCTGGTTAATCGTTGGCATACACTTTTTCCCTTGCAAATATAAAACGGCATTCACGCCTTGGGCAGACGCGAGAGTTAGATTGTATCACACAATACAATACATGTCAAACAAAAAATATACAGTTTACTATGTTCTGTTGATCCGATAACGAGAAAGCCCGGTACCAGCAGAAATCAGCCGACCCATGATGACATTTTCCTTCAAGCCATCCAAAGTATCTACCTTGCCTGTCATGGCCGCATTGGTCAGCACCTTGGTCGTTTCTTGGAACGAAGCAGCTGAAATAAAGGAATCAGTTGAGAGTGAAGCCTTTGTCACACCAAGAAGTTGTGGTTCAGCTGAGGCTGCTTGCAGTCCTTCCGCCAAAACCCGCTCGTTTTCATCATGGAACACCCATTTCTCCACGAGCTGATCTATCATAAACTTGGTATCACCTGGATCAGTAATTCTAATCCGCTTCAACATCTGTCGAACTATCGTCTCAATATGCTTATCGTTGATCTTTACACCTTGGAGACGATAGACCTCTTGGATCTCATCAACCAAGAAACGAGCCAAAGCCTCTTCACCTTTGATGCGCAGGATGTCATTCGGCAAGATAGACCCGTCCATCAGCGCGTCGCCAGCCTTGACATAGTCGCCTTCATGCACAGTAACATGTTTGGATTTGGGTACCAGATATTCTCTAGGCTCGCCATGTTCAGGGGTAATAATAACCCGCCGCTTGCCTTTCAGTTCTTTACCAAAGGTTACCCGTCCATCAATTTCTGTGACAATAGCCTGCTCTTTCAGTTTGCGGACCTCAAACAGCTCTGCAACTCTAGGCAAACCACCAGTAATATCCTTTGTCTTAGTTGTTTCCCGTGGAATTTTAGCTACTACCGTACCGGCAGCTACGTCCATTCCCTCATCCACATTAATGATCGAGCCAACTGGCAGCGGATAACGGGCATCATGCTCTACATCCGGTAGTTTCATGGTCCGACCGCGCTCATCTTTGATCGAGATTCGAGGCGTGGCATGTTTCGAGACCAGCGGATGGATGATAACACGAGAAACCTTACCAGTAACTTGGTCAATCCGTTCCTGCATGGTATCGCCTTCAAGCACGTCGCCGTATTTGATTCGCCCACCAACTTCAGCAACAATCGGAATGGAGAAGGCATCCCAGTCAGCAATGACGGTGCCTGGCTCTACTCGCTCACCATCTGCAACTTTCAGCTCTGCACCATAAGGCACAGGGAAGCGCTCCCTATCTACGCCTTGATCATCAACAATGATAATTTCCGCATTTCGATTCATTACTATATTGAATCCAGCGGCATTAACAACTGAATGAAGCTTATGATATTTAACAAGACCACTCCGCTGACTGCGTACCTCGGCCTGCTCAACCGAACGACTTGCTGTACCACCAATATGGAAAGTACGCATGGTAAGCTGAGTGCCTGGCTCGCCAATAGACTGGGCTGCAATGATACCGACTGCCTCGCCGATATTAACCATATGCCCCCGTCCTAAGTCGCGGCCATAACACATAGCACAGACTCCTCGCCGGGCTTCACAGGTCAGCACGGAGCGGATTTTCACCTGATCAATGCCTGCGGCCTCAATAGCCTCTACCTTGTCCTCGGTGATTTCTTCGTCCATGCCGACTATTAGCTCACCACTATGCGGATCAACCACATCATCGCTTGCCACTCGACCCAAGATGCGCTCGCCGATACGAACGATCACCTCGCCACCGTCTAAAAGCGGCTCGGCCAAAGTGTAGCGTAGGGTGCTACAGTCTTTCTCGACAATAGTCGAATCTTGGGCAACGTCAACCAAGCGGCGGGTCAGATAACCAGAGTTAGCAGTCTTGAGAGCAGTATCAGCCAAACCTTTCCGGGCACCATGGGTGGAGATGAAATACTCCAAAACGGATAAGCCTTCCCGGAAATTAGCCTTGATCGGTGTTTCAATGATTGCACCAGAGGGTTTGGCCATCAGGCCGCGCATTCCGGCAAGCTGGCGAATCTGGTCTTTAGAACCTCTCGCGCCCGAGTCGGCCATAATGTAAACCGAGTTGAAGCTCTTAACCTCTTTAACTCCACCTTGACCATCTGGAACAAAATCCACCGACATTTCAGCCATCATTTCTTGGGTGATTTTGTCTGTGGCCTTCGACCAGATATCAACCAGCTTGTTATATTTTTCACCGTCTGTGATCAGACCGTCTGAATACTGTTCTTCTACTTCAACGGCCTTGCGCTCTGACTCACCAATGAACTTTTCCTTATTAACCGGAATTTTCATGTCATTGATGCAAATAGAGATACCAGCTCGTGTAGCTTGCTCGTAACCTAAGTCTTTGAGACGGTCAGCTAAGATAACGGTATCCTTTGTCCCAGCGTGCCGATAGGTGTAGTCAACCAAGAAGCTCAGTTCTTTCTTGGATAATTCCTTATTGACTACTGCAAAAGGAATTTTTTCTGGCAGCAATTCACCGACCAGAATCCGCCCAACAGTGGTTTCAACAATTTCATCCTTAATCCGCACCTTCACCTTGGCTTGGAGATGCGCTGCCTCATGGTCATAGGCCATCCGTGCTTCAGCAGGAGAACCGAAGACCGAGCCAGTCCCTTTAACGCCGGGCCGTTCCCGAGTCATATAATAGAGGCCAAGAACGATATCTTGGCTGGGGATGATGACTGGACTGCCGCTGGCAGGCGAAAGAATATTGTTGGTGGACATCATCAAGACGCGAGCTTCAACCTGTGCTTCGACGGAAAGTGGCAGATGGACAGCCATCTGGTCGCCGTCAAAGTCAGCATTAAATGCCGCACAGACCAAGGGATGAAGCTGGATAGCCTTACCCTCGATCAGAACCACCTCAAATGCCTGCATACCCAAACGGTGCAGGGTTGGTGCCCGGTTAAGGATAACTGGATACTCGTTGACAATCTCGTCAAGCACATCCCAGACCTCTTTTGCACCCTTTTCCACCATCTTCCGGGCACTCTTAATCGTGGTCACATAACCAAGTGTCTCTAGCCGGTTATAAATAAAAGGCTTGAACAGCTCCTGAGCCATTTTCTTGGGCAGACCACACTGATGCAAACGCAGATGCGGGCCAACCACAATGACCGAACGACCAGAATAGTCAACACGTTTACCAAGCAAATTCTGACGGAAACGACCTTGCTTGCCTTTGAGCATGTCAGAGAGCGATTTGAGCGGTCGTTTATTCGGGCCAGTAATGGTACGACCTCGGCGACCGTTGTCAAAAAGGACATCTACCGCCTCTTGGAGCATCCGTTTTTCATTACGAATAATGATATCTGGCGCGTCCAGCTCTAATAAGCGTTTGAGACGGTTGTTGCGGTTAATCACCCGACGGTAGAGGTCATTCAGATCTGAGGTAGCAAAGCGACCTCCTTCCAGAGGCACCAGCGGACGCAGATCTGGCGGTAATACCGGAATTACCTCTAAGATCATCCACTCAGGCCGATTACCAGAGTCGCGGAATGCCTCAACAACGTTCAACCGCTTACCTAGTTTAGTCCGCCTAGTGATAGAAGAGGTATCCTTCATCTCCTGACGGAGCTGAATGGATAGCTCGACCAGTTCAAGCTGCTTGAGCAGATCTCGGATGGCTTCGGCACCAATGCCGACTTCAAACTCACCTGGATAGCGTTCTAAAAACTCCCGATACTGCTCCTCGTTAAGAAGCGTACCAAGGGGTAAATCTTCCAGCACAGAACTGAGTACCACATAAGATTCAAAATAAAGAACCCGCTCCATTTCCTTGAGGGTCATGTCAAGAATGGAGCCAATCTTGCTAGGCAGTGACTTGAGAAACCAGATATGCGCCACAGGAGCAGCCAACTTGATGTGACCGAGACGCTCACGGCGAACCTTAGACTGGATAACCTCAACCCCACATTTCTCGCAGACTACGCCCCGGTGCTTCATGCGCTTGTACTTGCCGCAGTTACACTCATAGTCCTTGACCGGGCCGAAAATCTTAGCGCAGAAAAGGCCATCCCGCTCCGGCTTAAAGGTGCGGTAATTAATGGTTTCTGGCTTCTTTACCTCACCGTGAGACCATTCGAGAATCTTGGCCGGAGAGGCAAGGGAAATTCTAACTTTGTCAAAGACCACTGGTCCCTTTGGCTTGTCAAAAAAGCTGAACAGTTCTTCCACGAAGCTTATCCTCTCTTATTAAAATATGCAGACAGGCCAATACGGCTTCCCTTCCACCTGCCGCTCATTGCTCATCCTCGTCGGAGAGCAACTCGACATCAAGACACAGTCCTTTTAGTTCCTTGACCAAAACATGGAAGGATTCAGGCAGACCTGCGTCAAGGAAGTTGTTCCCTTTGACAATTTTCTCATACATAGCGGTACGGCCCTCGACATCATCCGACTTGACGGTCAAGAATTCTTTCAGGGTGTAAGCTGCGCCATAAGATTCCATAGCCCAGACTTCCATCTCGCCGAGACGCTGACCACCGAATTGAGCCTTACCACCGAGCGGCTGTTGGGTCACGAGCGAGTACGGACCAGTTGAGCGGGCATGAATCTTATTATCTACTAAGTGATGCAGCTTGAGCATGTACATCACTCCAACTGTCACTTGGTTGTCAAATTGATCGCCAGTGATCCCGTCATACAAGGTGGATTGTCCAACTTCATCGACCCCTGCCTCAGTAAGCATCCGTCTGATTTCAGCCTCAGATGCGCCATCAAAAACTGGAGTGGCAATATGAAGGCCGTGTCCGTACTTCCGCATTTTATCCAACAGCTCCTCATCACTAAGACCTTCCGTGATGGCTTGATATTCTGCTTCAGAATAAACACTTTTAAGCCGAGCCTTAACTTGGTCTAATTCTTGGGCCTGAGCCAACCGCTGAACCTGCTCGCCGAGCCGCTTGGCCGCAAAACCAAGATGACATTCCAGAACTTGGCCGACATTCATCCGCGAAGGAACACCGAGCGGATTAAGAACGACATCTACGCTCGTGCCATCAGCAAAGAAAGGCATATCTTCTTCTGGAAGCAGGCGGGAAACAACGCCTTTGTTACCGTGACGGCCTGCCATTTTGTCACCGACCGCCAGTCTCCGCTTGGTGGCGACATAAATTTTCACCATTTTGACCACGCCTGGTGCGAGGTCATCACCCTTTTCCATCCGAGTAACCATGCCCTCATAACGGGCACGCACCTCTTGGGCTTGGCGAGAATACTTATTGAAGATGCTTTCAATATCATCTTCGTATCTCGCTCGCTCAGAAAAATCTAAGCCGCGTAGTCGGTCAAAATCAATCTGGCCGATAACTTCTGCATTCAATTTTTTACCGAGCGGCAGAATGATGTTGTCTTCTTTATCTCTAATATCGGTTTTGGCAGTGCGATCAACAAGCAAATGAGCCAAGGTGTTACGCACACCATTCTTCAGGCTGCGCAACTCATCTTCCATGTCCCGGTTGATACGGCGAATATCTTCGTCCTCAATCATCAAGGTACGCTCGTCTTTATCTACGCCTTTGCGAGAAAAGACTTTGGCATCAATCACCACCCCTTCTATTCCAGGAGGCACGCGCAGAGAACTGTCTTTAACATCGCCAGCCTTTTCACCAAAGATGGCCCGGAGTAATTTTTCTTCCGGTGAAAGCATAGTTTCGCCTTTGGGCGTAACCTTACCAACCAGCATATCGCCAGCCTTGACTTCTGCACCAATGCGAACAATACCAGACTCATCGAGATTGCGGAGAGCGTCATCACCAACATTAGGAATGTCGCGACTGATCTCTTCCTTACCCAACTTAGTATCACGGGCTACTGTTTCAAAAATCTCGATATGTACAGATGTGAAGGTGTCCTCTTTGAGGAGCCGTTCGTTAATCAGAATCGAGTCTTCAAAGTTGTAGCCGCGCCACGGCATAAAGGCAATGGTTACATTCTTACCCAAGGCCAATTCGCCCAACTCAGTAGAAGGGCCATCAGCTAACACATCACCCTGAACCACTCGTTGGCCAGGCAGCATTAATGGTTTCTGATTGAAGCAGGTATTCTGGTTGGTCTTCTTATATTTAGAGAGATGATAGACCGCAATACCGGTCTCAAAACCATCTGTACCTGCTTCGTCATAGCGTACTACAACCCGGTTGGCATCTGACTCTTCAACCACTCCTGTCCCAGCAGCCAGCAAACAGGCACCAGAATCGAGGGCCAGATTACGTTCCACCCCTGTGCCAACTAAAGGAGCTGCTGGCTTAAGAAGCGGTACAGCCTGACGCTGCATGTTTGATCCCATCAGTGCCCGGTTTGCATCGTCGTTTTCCAAAAAAGGAATCAACGAAGCGGCAATAGAGACCATCTGGTTTGGAGCCACATCCATGGCTGTAACTTCCTCAGCCGGTACCATAACAACCTCACCATCCATCCGAGCGATCAGGTTATCAACGGCAATCTGCCCATCTTCTGTAAGAGGGGTACTGGCTGGTGCGACAACCAAGCCCTGCTCTTGTAGTGCGGTGAACTGTTTGATTTCTGGTGCAACAGCGCGATCTGTGACCATCCGATATGGGGTTTCAATAAAGCCATAGGGATTGACTTCTGCATAACAGGCTAAGGAAACAATTAGACCAATGTTTGGCCCCTCAGGAGTCTCAACTGGACAAATCCGGCCGTAATGAGTGGGATGTACGTCACGCACCTCAAAGCCAGCTCGTTCACGGGTTAGGCCACCAGGCCCAAGAGCAGAAAGCCGCCGTTTATGGGTCACTTCAGAGAGCGGATTGGTCTGATCCATAAACTGAGAGAGCTGCGAAGTAGCAAAAAATTCTTTGATCGCTGAATTTATTGGCTTTGGATTGACCAAGTCATGCGGCATCAAGGTTTCCACATCTTGGAGGCTCATCCGTTCCCGGATTGCTCGTTCCATCCGTACCAAGCCAATGCGATACTGACTTTCACACAACTCGCCTACAGTCCGAACCCGTCGGTTACCAAGATGATCAATATCATCGCCTTCGAGAAGCTCATCTTTAATACGCACCAAATGCTTGACACTGAGAAGTATATCCTTCTTTGTCAAGGTACGTTGTTCAATCGGCGTGTCTAAGCCTAAGCGAGAATTGATTTTGTAACGACCTACCTCAGACAGGTCGTAACTAGATGAATCAAAAAAGAGCTTATCGAAAAAATCTTGGGCAATTTCCCTAGTTGGAGGACTGGAGGGCCGCAAACGGCGGTAAATCTCCATCAAAGCCTGTTCAGTGGTCTGTACCTTGTCTAAGGCCAGTGTTTTACGGAATGACTCTGAAACATTGACATTGTCAATAAAGAGCAGCTCAAACTCTCGAATTCCTGCTTCGACAATACTTTCTAGGAGACCTTCAGTCAACGGTTCGTTACACTCAACCAAGACCTCGCCGCTTTCTGGATGAACAAGGTTAACCACTAAAAAACGGCCTACCAGATCCGCAGGAATAATATCTACGGACTGAATACCGGCTTTTTCCATTCTTTTGGCTAAAGCCTTGGAAATTTTTCGTCCTTCTTTACCAAGCACACTGCCGTCGGTTGGATCAATCAAATCCGCAGTAAGACGTTGACCTATAAAGGTTTCTGGCTGAAACCGCAGAGAGAATTTATTTTCCTCCAGCCGTACTTTGTCTATTTTGTAAAATTCTCGCAGCAGTTCCTCATTGGAATAACCCAACGCTTTCAGCAAAGTGGTTACTAACAGCTTCCGACGGCGATCAATACGGACATAGAGAATATCTTTAATATCAAAATCAAAATCCAACCAAGAACCGCGTACTGGAATAATCCGAGCTGAATAAAGTCGCTTGCTCGATACATGCGACTTACCACCGTCGTGGGTATAGAAAAGACCAGGCGACCGCTGAAGTTGGTTGACAATAACTCGCTCTGTGCCGTTGATAACAAAAACACCATCATCGGTCATCAAAGGTAAGGAACCAAGAAAAACTTCTTGTTCTTTAATATCCCGAACAGATTTTACTCCAGTGGCTTCATCAAGATCAAAGGTAATCAGGCGTACCGTGATCTTGACCGGCACCTCATAGGTCATGCCGCGCTCAATGCACTCTGCTACTGTATATTTGCATTCGCCAAAGGAATAGCCAACGAATTCAAGTGTGCAAAGACCGTTAAAATCTGTAATAGGGAAAATACTCGTAAAAATAGCCTGCAGACCTGTATCTTCTCGCTGCGAGGGATCAACATGTATCTGTAAAAAGCGGTCATAAGAATGCCGCTGCATAGCAATCAAATGCGGCGGCTCGACAACTTTACGTGTTTTGGCAAATCCTTTGCGTGTTCTCTTCATGTTTCCCTCGTGATCTGTCTGCAGAAATCAGCTTGGCTAATCTAATTGTTGCTTTTTTCTCAAACTGAAAAAAATGCTTTTCATCCTGTCCACAAAAAACGCAGTAACGCTACGAGAGTTACCCCTCTATAGCGTTACCTGTTTTTGTTTTCTACAGTCTTCCTTGAAAAATAAGCGTCCCAAGGCGGACAGCGGAAAAGCAAAACTACTTGATTTCCACAGAGCCTCCGGCTTCTTCGATCTTCTTTTTGATCTCTGCGGCATCATCTTTGGAAACACCTTCTTTGAGATTTGTCGGTGCACCTTCTACAGCATCTTTAGCCTCTTTCAGGCCAAGACCAGTGATCTCACGTACTACTTTAATTACTTTAATCTTTTGGTCACCAGCAGAGGTCAAAACCACATCAAACTCGGTTTTTTCCTCTACAGCAGCGGCACCCGGAGCAGCAGCAGCGGCTACAGCTACAGGAGCTGCTGCAGACACACCAAACGTATCTTCCAGAGCTTTAACCAATTCAGCAACCTGCAACAAGGTCATTTTCGAAACAATATCAACGACCTGCTCAATAACTTCGGACATCTTTCCTTCCTCCTGATGTAATATATCGTAGGGTTAATTTTCCTGCTGTTCTTTCTGCTCTTTAATAGCCTGTAGAGCATAAACAAGATTGCTTGGTGCGGCATTGAACGTCCGTACCAGCTTGGTCGGTACCGCAGCCAATACACCACAGAGTTGTCCAAGCAGCTCTTCTTTAGAAGGCAACTTAGACAGCGCAACAAGTTCCTCTGAATTTAGCACAGCACCTTCAAACATTGCTGAACGAAGCTGTAATTTATCCAGATCTTTGTTAAACTCTGTTAGTACTTTGGCTGGGCCAACCGGCTCCTCGAACCCAAAGGCTACTACTGTGCTGCCGGTAAAATAAGGCTCCAGTCCTTCGTAACTGGTGTCTTTGACAGCAAGTCGGAGCAGAGTATTCTTAGCTATTTGAATCTGTGCGTTTTGTCCACGCAAACTGATTCTCAACTTCTCCAACTCCGAGACTTTTAGGCCCTGATAATCTGCTACCGCCGCAAATTTAGCCCGACTAAAGGTATCTTTAAGTTCATTGACCTTTAGCTCTTTATTTTCACGATTCAACAGGCACACCTCCTTGAAAAAACGGGGTAGTCACAGGACAACAGGAAAAGAAACACGAACATACAGCCACTCAACTGAAATAACAGATGAGCAAACTCATTTGGCTGGTCTCGGCGGGTAACCTTACGGTTATTAAACATAACGTACCTGCTGTCTCTGACCTTCCCAAGGTTTATATAGGGTAGAAACAAATATTGCTGCGAAAAAGAATGCCGTTGAAAAAACGGCTCTGATCTGCCTCAGCTCTTAATCAGAGAGCGGACATGTATCGGATCCACCTTTACCCCAGGCCCCATAGTGCTGGCCAGAGAAATCGCCCGCAAATAGATTCCCTTACTAGTGGATGGCTTGAGCTGAATCAGTTTATCAATTAAAGAAACAATGTTCTCAGACAACTTGTCAGCACTAAAAGAACGTTTCCCAACTAAGGCATGAACAACACCGGCTTTATCAGCCTTAAAATCTACCTTACCTTTTTTGGTTTCAGCAACAACGCGCGCCACATCAAAAGTAACTGTACCGAGTTTAGCATTCGGCATCAAGTTGCGAGGACCAAGAATACGACCTATCTTACCAACCTCACCCATCATATCTGGCGTGGCAATAGTCTTGTCAAAATCTAACCAACCTTCTTGGATCTTTTTAACGATCTCGTCTGACCCAGCATAATCTGCGCCAGCAGCCAGTGCCTCGGCTTCTTTCTCACCTTTGGCGAAAACTAAAACCCGAACCTCTTTACCAATACCATGGGGCAAGATTACAGAGGAACGTACCATCTGGTCAGCATGACGAGGGTCAACCCCTAGCCGTGCAGCGATCTCAATGGATTCGTCAAATTTTGCGCAGCTATTTTTCAGGAGCAGTTCGACAGCCTCTTGCAACTCATAGAGTTTGTTGCGATCAATGGCTTCTGCTGCCTGCCGATATTGCTTTCCGTGTTTAGGCATAATTAAACCTCATCAGTTCTCCCTGCTCCTGCGGTCACTAGGACAGGTACGGACGAATTAAAAAAATCCAGCTAAACTATAACGGCAACTTAGCTGATGATGGTAATACCACAACTCCGAGCTGTTCCTCTAATGATCTTCATGGCTTGATCAACATCATAGGCATTAAGATCTGGCATCTTCTTCTCAGCGATCTCTTTGATCTGCGCATTGGTCAATTCTGCGACACGATCTTTTTTAGGATTGCTGGAGCCTTTCTGAAGACCAGCCGCCTTGAGCAACAACACCGATGCGGGCGGGGTTTTGGTAATAAAGGTGAAAGAACGGTCACTGTAAACAGTAATGACTACAGGAATAACCGTATCTCCATCAGCTTGGGTCTTGGCATTAAATGCCTTACAGAACTCCATGATATTCACGCCCTGCTGACCAAGAGCTGGGCCAATAGGCGGAGATGGGTTTGCTTTACCCGCAGGAATCTGGAGTTTGATATATGCTTGTATTTTCTTCATGAGTCATTCCCCTATGGGCGGAATCTCTAATTGTTGCTCACCTGCATGTATTCCAGCTCGACAGGTGTTGAACGTCCGAAGATGGACACCATCACACGAACCCGTCCCTTGTCAGGGAATACTTCATCTACCGTGCCTTCAAAATTAGCAAAAGGCCCTTCAGTAACCCGCACCACATCTCCTACTTCGAAGATAACTTTGGGTATAGGTTTTGCAGAACCTTCCTCTATCCGGCGAATAATCTTTGCTGCTTCTTGATCAGTCAGAGCTGGAATCAGCTTGTAAATCTCTTGATTCGCAAGGGCTTGACTAGGATTGATACCAACAAAGCCAGTAACACGATTAGTCTCAACAACAGTGTGCCACGTACGCTCATTCATCTCCATGTTCACCAGCAGATAGCTTGGAAAAAACTTTCGTTCAGAAGTTTTCCGCTCACCCTTGACCATTTCGATCACCTGCTCTGTGGGCACCAAGATGTCGCCGAACATATCTTCTTGTCCAGCCTGCCGGATACTTTCCTCAAGCGTTGCCTTTACTTTCGCTTCAAACCCGGTATGTGTGTGAACTATATACCATCTTTTGGCCATAACACGATTACCCTATTGCAGTACCAAGCCGACCAGCCTACCCAGAATAAAATCTATAGTTCCGAGATAAATTGACAGGAGCACTGTGAGGAGAATGACAAATCCAGACAAACCTAATGTCACTTTACGGTCAGGCCAGACAATTTTTTTAAATTCAGCAGCAACTTCTAAGTAAAACTGCCGGATACCAGCTGGAGAATATGGCGAAATCATAGAACTCTCGTTTTCTTGCCCTTCTCTGCTGTTTTTTTTCTTTTTTTCTGTCATCGCTGCACAATATTACAAGATGGCAGGCCAGGAGGGATTCGAACCCCCAGCCCTCGGATTTGGAGTCCGATGCTCTACCATTAGAGCTACTGACCTGCACTGTTCATCTGAATCAATCGACAGCACGGTGGCTTAGAGCAACCGCTCTTTATTTTGTTTCCTTATGCAAAGTATGCGTTTTACAAAAACGGCAATACTTCTTCAGCTCCAACTTGTGTGGAACTGTACGTTTATTTTTAGTCGTAGTGTAATTGCGCTGCTTACAATCTTTGCAGGCAAGAGTGATAATATCTCTCATGAGAAAGACCTTAAATTGAAACAGAGCAAGAACTGCCGCCGTGCGCATTAGCCCGGCGGCAGCCTGCATAATTCGTCTTGACCGGCAACGCGAGTCTTAATTAACTCGCATTACCGATATCACTCAACAATCTCAGTAATGGTGCCGGCACCAACTGTCCGGCCACCTTCACGGATAGCGAAGCGGAGACCTTTCTCCATAGCGATCGGTGTAATCAATTCACCGGTAACGCTGATGTTATCTCCTGGCATAACCATCTCTACACCTTCTGCCAAGGTACAAATGCCTGTTACGTCAGTAGTTCTGAAGTAAAACTGTGGCCTGTAACCATTAAAGAATGGAGTATGACGACCACCCTCTTCTTTTGTCAGAATATAGGCTTCTGCCTTAAACTTTTTATGTGGAGTAATGCTGCCCGGCTTGGCTAAAACTTGGCCACGTACAATATCCTCTCGTTTGGTACCACGCAACAGCGCACCAACATTGTCGCCCGCCTGCCCTTCGTCCAACAACTTACGGAACATTTCCACACCAGTGATGGTAGTTTTTTGAGTCGGGCGAAGGCCAACAATCTCAATCTCATCACCTACTTTTATAATACCTCTCTCAATCCTGCCTGTAGCTACAGTACCGCGACCAGAAATTGAGAACACGTCCTCAACTGGCATCAGGAAAGGTTTGTCGATATCACGTTCTGGCTGTGGTATCCAAGAATCAACTGCGTCCATCAGTTCCCAGATACACTTAGCCTTGCCTTCGTCTTCAGGATTCTCTAACGCCAACAGAGCAGAGCCTTTGATAACAGGAGTGTCATCACCGGGGAAGTTGTAGATACTCAGTAATTCCCGCAGCTCCATTTCTACCAGCTCAAGCAGCTCTTCGTCTTCAGCCTGATCGCACTTATTCAGGAAAACAACAATCGCTGGTACACCTACCTGACGAGCAAGCAAGATATGCTCACGAGTCTGAGGCATGGCACCATCGGTTGCAGCAACTACCAGAATTGCGCCGTCCATCTGGGCTGCGCCTGTGATCATGTTTTTAATGTAGTCAGCATGACCTGGGCAGTCAACATGCGCATAATGCCGCTTCTCAGTCTGATACTCAACATGGGCGGTGGCGATAGTAATGCCGCGCTCTTTTTCCTCAGGAGCCTTGTCGATCTGACTGAAATCTACGAACTCAGCCTGCCCTTTTGTTGCCAACACGCGAGTGATCGCTGCAGTCAGCGTGGTTTTACCATGATCGACATGACCGATGGTACCGACATTCACATGAGGTTTAGTCCTCTCAAATTTCTCTTTCGCCATTACTCTGTCTCCTCAGACAAAAAAACGATCTCGCCAGCCGATTGCCTTGCTGTCCAACAACCACTTGACTCTCATGATGGAGCCCACGACCGGGCTTGAACCGGTGACTTCCTCCTTACCAAGGAGGTACTCTACCACTGAGTTACGTGGGCCTACAAATAAAAGCAGCTTCTTCGCGACAAGACACGAAGGATGTATCTTGGAGCGGGAAACGAGACTCGAACCCGCAACCCTCAGCTTGGAAGGCTGATGCTCTACCATTGAGCTATTCCCGCCGCGCTGCTCAATAAAAATCGGACAACCCGCCTCCGGCGAGAACGCAGGGTCCGTATATTTTGGTGGAGGGGGGAGGATTCGAACCTCCGAAGGCATAAGCCGGCAGATTTACAGTCTGATCCCTTTGGCCACTCGGGAACCCCTCCGCTCCAGAATTCAGCGGACAGCAGCCGAACTTGTCAGCTTCTCTCCGCCACACTCTGATGGAGCTGGCGATGGGACTTGAACCCGCAACCCCCTGATTACAAATCAGGTGCTCTGCCAATTGAGCTACGCCAGCATACAGCACCTATATTATACCGACAAAAGTACAAATGTCAAGCTCTTTTTCAAGAAAAGGCTACTGAAAAACGCAAGCCAGAATAGCCTGACTTGCGTAACAGTACAAAAACAAGGACTTATTTCTCGCTACCGTTCAAGGGGCTTTTGACATAGGCAGATTCACGATACCGTGCAAAAGTCATGGCAAAAGTTCTGTACACTAAGTGCGCAAATTTAGTGTAAGGCATATAGAGAAACAGCATCATGACTGAAACTAAATGCAGATAATAAGCCAAATATCCCAGTGAAGGAATATTGATCAGACGCAGCAACTCTGCACCAAAGCCAGTCACACCCACAGACATAATCATCCAGATCAGGAACCAGTCATAAAAGGTATTACTGGCTCGGCCCTGCTCTTCCATCTGATTACGGTTACCCCACAGAATAGCAGCTCCGGTGATTAAAGCAATTGCGGCTACGTTAGCGATAATCTTAACCGGATTCCACATAGACATTGGTCCATGCAGCGAAGGGAAAAACTGTCCTAGTATATCTTGGGCAAAGAAAGAGTAACTTGTCACAAACAACAAGGCGATAAAGGCCCACATCAAAGGCTGATGGCCCTGTACCCGATCTTTATTTGTTTCACATTTTTTGAAACGATCATGACGGACGATTTCTAACACTGATGGCCAAAAAAACTCCTTAACAAACTGCAGTGGAGAAGGTTGATACAGAGCCTTGCCTACCCCAGCGTTTTCAGCCATTCTCTTCCACATGGAAGTCACTCCTCTAAAAGCAGCATAGAGAGACAACGCAGCAGTTGGAATCATGAAAAAATCAATAAAGAAGGTCGTCTTAGGAATCGCCTTCCAATCCCAGTGACCAAAAAAATGACCATAACCAAATTGAATAAAATCCTCTGATGCCGGGACATGCGAACCTGAGATCAGATACATGATAAAAATGATCAGGGCCGGAATACCAACAAGAATCGGCAAATTTTGGCCACGGCTTGCTAACTTGGCCAGCCATGAAGGCCAACCGTAATGCTTGTAGGCATAAGCCCGAATTGCGCCCATGACATCGCCTGGCTTGGCTCCACGCGGACAGTAGGCAGTACAGTCGCCGCACTGATGGCAGAGCAGCACATTGGGATCGCCCAGCAGTTTATCCTTTAAACCCCATTGAGCAAGAATCATCTGTCGCCGAGGAAAAGGATTCTCATCGCTTGACAGCGGGCAGACCACTGAACAGGTGGCACACTGGAAGCATTTTTTCAGCGTATCACCGCCAGCTTCCTTCATATCTTTGATAAAATCAATATCCGGTTGCACATTCACAGACATTTCATTCTCCTATCCTAATTATTTTCTCCTGTCTGACCGCTGCATATTTTCCAAAAAACACCACTACCGGAGACAATTTTTTGCTCCGGTAGCGACATCAGATGGTGAGCAGAAAGATATCAGAAGCCCTTGAAGGGATTCGGCCCCATCTCAACAATAGATTCGACAAATTCGTCGAGGATGCTAGGAATCTTATCATAGTCAGAGATAGCGATCTGGCGGACAGCACAGCGCTCTGGTTCCAGTCCCAAAGTACCAAGTGTTTCACCAATGTTGTCCATACGCTTATTGGCAATCTCTGAACCTTTGACAAAGTGGCACTGATAGTTGTCGCCATAGCGGCAGCCAAGCAGCAGTACGCCGTCCATACCAGAAGACATTGCGTCCTTGATCCAGACCATGTTTACTGAACCAAGGCAGCGTACTGGAATGAAGCGCACCAGTGTGTTCAGTTTATTACGCCGCATTCCTGCCATGTCAAGTGCTGGATAGGCATCATTCTCGCAGACAAAAACTGCAATGCGCAGTTTATCCTCGTCATCATCCGGTACCTCAATAGCCTTAACCATGGAACCGATCATGTCAACATTGTAATCGGCAAAACCAATGATCCGCTCAGGGCAGGCTCCCATACAAGTACCACAACGGCGGCAGCGAGTCGGATTAGGCAATGGAGTGCCTTTGGCATCGTCATCTAAGGCACCGAAAGGACATTCCTCAGTGCAACGTTTACACTGGGTGCAGCGCTGGAAGAAGAAATCAGGATAGGTTTTATCTCCAGAACGCGGATGAACAGATACACCCCGGTCAGCAGACTCAAGACATTGAATCGCTTTCAGAGCTGCACCGGTTGCGTCGTCGATGGTCTCCTCCATTGTTTCTGCCTTACGTACACCACCGCAGGTGTAAACACCTGTACGACGGGTTTCGTAAGGGAAACAGATGAAGTGCGAATCTGCATAGCCATCAAACAGATCCAAATCCAAGAAAGCAGGGCCTTGACGATAGGCGAGATTAACAGTCGGCGCGTCTACAGTGGTTGGCACCATGCCTGCGGCCAGTACCGCCATATCCACTTCCAGCTCCACATTCTCACCAAGCAGAGTGTCTTCGGCAGTCACCTTCACGCCAGAGCCGCATTCCTCCACCTTGGTCACTGCGCCCTTGGTCATGAACACGCCATCCCGCTGCTGCATACCTTTGTAAAACAACTCGGTATTACCGGGAGTGCGCATGTGCTGATAAAGAATATAGGCTTGACCCTTGTCGCCGTTGTCATCGCAGACATACTGAGCCTGCTTCAACGCCACCATTGAGGTGACAGAGTTGCAGTACGGAAAATCACGGTCATGCTCTTTGCCACCAGGACTTTGAATGAAAGCAACCTTGGCAGGAACTTTACCTTCCTTCGCTAATTTCTCAAACTCGGCATTGGTGACTACGTTTTTGACTTTGCCATAACCGAGGTGCTCGTACTCGGAAACATCAGCAGGTCGCCAGCCAGTGGCTAAAACCACTGCACCGTGCATCTCGGCTGCCGAATCGACTGCTGTATATTTTGCCAAACCAGCATTGGGATCTTCCTTCTCGCCCTTGTCGATCTTCTCCTGCTCATCGACCGTCACTTTGGCCGGAGCATCCCATTCGTTCTTTATGCCTGCTGCCTTAAAGGAAACCCGGAACGCACCTGGTGCGCCACCAATACGAGCAACCTCAGTTGCAGTCCTAACTGTGATTTTGGGATTGCCAGTCACAGCAGCAACCAGTTCCTCAACATTCGGCTGCTCTAACTCGCAGTAAGGGAATTTGGTTGGGAACATCTTGCGCCAGCCAAGTGCCTTGCCGCCGAGCTTGTCGCTCTTCTCGACCAAGGTAACTTCGTAGCCTGCTTTAGCAGCTTCTGAAGCAGCAGTCAAACCAGCAAGACCGCCGCCCATGACCAGAATTTTCTTATTGATGTTCTCAAGCTGGTACGGCTTGGGCAGTTCGCTTTTCTTAGCGCGAGTTACAGCCATACGGACATAGTCCTCGCCCAGCTCTTGGATGAACTCGTCACCCTTTTCCGCCTCGCCAGCAATCCAAGCCACCTGCTCGCGCAGATTGCCGCGAATGGTGATGCTTTCCTCGCCAAAGGTGAACTCCTGCTGGAGCACACGCGGCGAGCAGGCGCAGACCACTACGGTATTAATCCCTTTCTCTTCAATATCTTTTTTGATCAGGGCCAGACCTTCTGCACCGCAGAGGCACTCATGCTCCTGCATTTCAATACCGCTTTCAGAGGCAGCACTTTTCAAGCCCTCAGCATCAAGAATATTCCCAATGCCGCATCCTGTGCAGAGATACGCACCATATACTTTGCTCATTGTTGTCTTCTCCTCCTGCTATGCGGTCTGGATGGCTTTAAGGGCAGCGGCTGTACCTGACTGGGTGCAGGTGTATACGTCGGCAGCGGATCTAGCGCAACCAGCAGCAATCATACCTTTGTCTGGTTCAGATACAACAAAACCATTGCGGTCCATCTTTAGGCCAAGCGCCTTCCCTTGCTCACCGAGCGCAGGCTGCATACCTGTGGCTAGAACGCACATATCAACTTTCTGATGGATTTTTGCACCAGTAACAGCATTTTCAGCCACTACGGTTACACCGCCATCGCTCTCAGCAATGATGTCAGCTACTTTACCTTTAATGAACTGGGCATTAGCATCTGTGCGCAATTTTTCACGGAAATGCTCATACTTACCAGGAGTACGCAGATCAATGTAGAACACATAAATTTTGGCATCTGGATACCGTTCACGAACATAGGTCATCTGCTTCATTGAAGCCATGCAGCAGATGTAGGAGCAGTATTCGAGATGATTTTCATCACGAGAACCAGCACACTGGACAAAGGCGATAGATTCAATTTCTTTGTCGTCGCCGGGCCGGAGAATTTTACCACCAGTCGGACCATTGGGTGCTGCCATGCGCTCCATCATCATATTGGTGATGATCGCAGGTGAGGAGTTTGGCTTGAGATTATCCAGCTTGCTGGCATCATAAGGATTCCAACCAGTAGCCCAGATAATAGAACCAACATGCAGCGTGAATGTTTCAGGCTCCATCTCGGTGTCAATGGCGTTGTACTTGCAAGCTCCTTTGATTGCTTCAAGGCTGGCAGCAGAACAGGCTTTTTTAGCTAACACATAACGGCGCGGGAATGCCATCTCATGCGGCAGATAAATCGCCTTGCACTTGTTCATGCCAAAGTTGAAGGCATTGTCGATCTCATCAGTGCATACCTCAGCGCAGTCGCCGCAAGCAGTGCAGTTGGAGTTGACATAACGTGGTGCCGTTTCCAGTGTCACCTCATAATTTCCTGCCTCACCAGAAACTGACTTCACAGTTGTCATGGTGTAAGTACGGATTTTACGGTTGTTTTTAATGCGCTTGAAATTGATTTCCAAGCCGCAAGTTGGGGGACAAAGTTTTGGAAAATACTGATTGAGCTGGGCTACGCGACCACCGAGATACGGATTGCGCTCAACTATGAACACATCCTTGCCCACTTCCGCTGCTTCCAGCGCAGCAGTTAGGCCGGTAATCCCGCCGCCAACAACCAGCACTGCCTCAGTTTTTGCAGCATCATTCATGCCAAACCTCCATAAAACTGCTGGTATTGATAAATTGCTTATTCTGGTTCACCTGCAACGCATGACAGCAGCCTTGCGGCGCAAATCAAACAAAATAAAAAAGCCTCGTCTCATAACATAAAATCTCCAGACCCCGTTGACGAGGTCTGGAGATTCCACTCTGATAAAACCGCGCAGACCGCTATGCCGGACAGGAACTGAAAAGATCAGCCCTGTCCGCAGCAGCTTGAATTAGATCCAAGGCTCGGTTTCAACGATGTTGATGCACTCAACTTTCTCACACTTCCACTCTTTGGTCTGTGGATCAAAGGTAGAGTTAACGAAAGCCTTCCAGTTGTCGTCATCGCAAGTTGGGAAGTCAGAGCGATAGTAGAAGCCCGGATAACGGGACTCTTTACGGAACTCAATGTGGCGAATGTGGGTCTCTACACACCAAATGCGGTGATAGTTCTCCCAAGCACGCATCAGCTCATGCAGGTCGCCAGCAGCCATCTTCTCAGCATCCTCACGCAGCATACGCAGGAGGTCGAGGCAGATGTTGAGCATCTTACCAGAGGTCATGTAATAGGTAGCAACACCACCACCATACTCGTCAGTGGCCTTCATCAGACGCATCATCAAACCATGCGGCTTGCAGTAGTTAGGATTGACATCCTGATGGGTGGACGCGCCAACATGCTCCAAATAACGGGTTACCGGAGCGTAGATCTCGGCGGCCAGCTCGGCTGCGGTCTGAGCCAACTCAGGTTTAAAGTCAGCATGGTCACGGCAATATCTAACTAACTGCTTGCCGACAATGCGGCCTTCGGTGTGCGAACCGGAGGAGAACTTATGACCAGATGCGCCCACGCCGTCGCCAGCAGTGAACAGACCATCAACAGTGGTCATCCGGTTGTAGCCCCACTTGTACTGATGCGAACGCGGACCATCAATGGAAGGTACCCAGCTCTCATCAGGTCCAGAAGTCCAGATGCCGCAGCAGCCAGAGTGAGAACCAAGCATGTACGGTTCGGTCGGCATAATCTCAGAACCGATTTTCTCTGGCTCAATGTTCATGCCTGCCCACAGACCAGCTTGGCCAATGGACATATCCAAGAAGTCTTCCCAAGCCTCAGACTCCAGATGCTTCCAGAATTTCTTGACTTCTTTCTCGTCTTTGCCAGCAGCACGCATATCATCGAGGAAAGAGTTCAGAGCAACATCAGTGGCCATGTAAACCGGGCCGCGACCTTCTTTGAACTCATTAACCATCAGATGGTTACGCAAACAGGTCGGGGTAATAGCAGAAGCACCATAAGGCATAAACTTCTTCAGCTCTTCTTTAGCTGCATCGCCCATGGCATAGAACTCGCCATTACCATTGGATACTTTAGCCTTGAACAGAAGGAACCACGCACCAACTGGGCCGTAACCGTCTTTGAAACGAGCCGGGGTGAAACGGTTTTCCATCATGGTCAGGGTAGCACCAACCTGAGCGCACATGGTGTAGGTAGAACCTGCGTTCCATACCGGATACCAAGCACGGCCTTTACCTTCACCAGTAGAACGTGGGCGGAAAATGTTAACCGCGCCACCGCAAGCAACCATTGCTGTCTTGCATTTGAAGACATGCACTTTGTTCTCACGAACAGAGAAACCTACTGCACCAGCAATCTGGTTTGGTACGTTCTTGTCGAGCAGCATTTTAACGATGAAAATGCGCTCCATGATGTTTTCTTCGCCCAGAGCTTTTTTGGCCGCCTCAGCAACGATGCACTTATACGACTCACCGTTGATCATGATCTGCCATTTACCAGTACGAACTGGCTTGCCGCCATCACGCAGGCTTGGAGCAGGTTTAGAACCATCCAAGTTGCTGCCATCTTCAGCTTTCTTCCAAATTGGCAGGCCCCACTCTTCAAACAGCTTTACAGACTCATCTACGTGACGGCCCAGATCGTAGATCAGGTCTTCACGAACAACGCCCATCAGGTCGTTACGAACCATCTTGACGTAGTTCTCGATCTGGTTCTCACCGATGTAGGTGTTGATCGCAGACAGCCCCTGAGCAACAGCACCAGAACGCATCATAGCAGCCTTGTCAACCAACATGATCTTCAGGTCAGCAGGTGCCCATTTTTTGATCTCAAATGCTGCACCGCAAGCGGACATACCACCGCCAACGATCAGCACGTCAGTTTCATGCTCAACAATCTCAGGATTGGCAACCGCAGGCAACTCGCCTTTCGGCTTATTAGGTAAAGCCATCTCGATATCTCCTTATAATCTATTCAGATTCAGTTAAAACTATTATTTCACGATCATGGTAGGAGCCTTCAGCGCAGTCTCCATAGCCAAGCATTCGTCATCGAGGTTTGTGCCTTTGACTTCGCTGTAGGCATTAGCTGAACCCTCGGCAGTGGTACGGATCGGGAATTTGAAACGTTTAATGTTGCCGTTGCGGAATTTGATTGTCCACATAATGGAGTCGGAAGAGCGCATTGGATGCACCTGACCTCCCATGGGCACAAAGTCGTCATAACCGCGTACTGCGATTGCACCCTGCGGGCAGATTTTAACGCAGGAATAACATTCCCAGCAGGCATCCGGCTCTTGATTGTAGGCCTTCATTGCCTCAACATTGAGTACCATCAGGTCGTTGGGGCAGATGTACATGCAGGCGGTCTTATCGCCGCCCTTGCAACCATCACACTTTTCCGGATTGACGAAACTTGGCATTTAACTACCTCCTATTGGATTTTCCTGATGACGGCAAATAAGGCCGCCATTATTACGATTTACCGTGAATTTTCTATTATAGTCGTGTTGCAGCTTGGAAGCGGCTGTGCGGAGAGTTGATCTTCGTCACGCAATAAGCCGTTAAGTGAGTCCACTTAATAATTGGTTGCCCGATCAATGTCAAGAAAAATCGTCTCAAAACACACTGGGATGCGACACATTTTTTCATCAAAAATATTCATAAAGATCATCAGAGAAACAAGTCCCTGATAACAAGTTCCTGCGAATCACCCTCCACAATCTGTCATGTCCCCTTTCATTTTGCGAATGCCATGCTCTAAGGCTGGCAATACTGCTGCCAAATTTTCCTGTGCTGCCTTTTTACTGCCGGGCAGATTAATGATCAGACTTTGACCACGTATTCCAGCAATACCTCGTGACCAGACTGCCTGCACGGTTTGAGCCAAGCTGGCCTGCCGCATCGCTTCGGCAAGGCCGGGCACTTCTCGTTCAATGACGCGGCGAGTAGCCTCTGGGGTGCGGTCAGAAGGAGAAACTCCAGTACCACCAGTAGTAACGATCAGATCAAGCTGCTTTTGCTCTACCCAGTCTATAAGGGTGGCGGCAATCAGCTCTTCGCGGTCAGGCAGAATGGTATAAGCCGCAATCCTGAAGCCCTGCCCTGCCAAAATTTCTTGCAGCAGCGGGCCGGAACCATCCTCCCGCTGGCCATGAAAACCTTTGTCGCTGAGGGTGAGCACGCCGCAGGTCAGCATCGGCTTTCCTCTGAGCGGGCCAGCGGCTTTTTGACAAAAAATCGCACTGCAACAATGCTGATTTCGTACAACACCAGAAGCGGCCCAGCCATAATAAGCTGATTGACGGGGTCTGGGGTTGGAGTGACAATTGCTGCGACAATAAAGGCGATCAGTACAGCGTATTTACGATTTTTTGCTAAAAAAGGTGCATTAACAATGCCTATCTTGGCCAGAAAGACCATGAAGACTGGCAGCTCAAAAATAATGCCAAAAGCAAAGAGTAGAAAAAGTGCTAAGGAAAAATACTCGCTGACCGCTGGCATAGGTTCTAAAAAACTGCTGGAATAGCCAAGGAGAAAGCGAAAAGCTGGTGGAAAAACTACAAAGTAGCCAAAAGCTGCCCCGCTCAGGAAACAGAGAGCAGAAACCGCAGCAAAGGGCAGCATCATCTTTTTTTCGTGCTGATAAAGACCAGGAGTAACAAAACGCCAAATTTGTACAAAGACAACTGGACTGGCCAGTACGATTCCTGCGGCAAGGGCAAGTTTAAGGTAAAAAAAGAAGCCTTCTTGGTAGGAGATAAAGATCAGATGGCTGCCTTTTGGCATGACCTTAATCAAGGGTGCAAAAAACCAATCTGCCACAGGCTCAATAAAGGCGTATGCAGCAGTAAAGCCAGCCGCAACAGCGGCCAAAGAGATTAGAATGCAGGAACGCAGCTCGGCCAGATGCTCCGTTAAAGGCTGCGAGGTCAGTGATTCATTGCTCATAATTGTGCCGCCAGCATACCTCGTTCGTGACAAACTGTCAAACTTGGCGTGTAGACAGGTAATGTTTATGTGCCTATAATAAGCCAAGGCTAGGAGACCAAAGACAACATAGTTTGGAATCCAGCTTGCATTCTCACTGCGAGTGACTTAAACAGTAATTACACTATTCATTTCAAGCCTTTTCGTGACGTTGAGCGGGCCACGAGTTCTATTTTTCAGCAAGTGTCAAAACCTGTAGGGTTCAGGAAAGCCGGGAGCTTACAAATGACCATGCGTCATCTTTTTTTCTTTATCTTACTTTTTCTAACGGCCTGTGACAGTAACTCTAGGCAGAATAAGGTTGCCCTTGGTACGCTAGAACGTGATCGGATTGCTCAGGCAGCAGCCGTTAGTGAAGTGATTGTAGCGCAACCTGTTCCACAGGGTAGTCTCCTGAAAAAAGGTACATTACTGGTGCAGCTGAATGACACCTTGCAAAAGATTCAAGTTAGCAAGGCAAAGGCAGAACTGGCTCAGGCAGCAGCCAATCTTGACAAATTACGTAATGGAGCAAGGCCAGAAGAGCGTGCTGCTCTAGTGGCTAAGATAGACGGGGCCAAGGCTGTGCTCACTGAAAGCGAAGCTCAATACAAGCGATTGCTCGGATTAGAGCGGCAGAACATCACCAGCAAGGGTGAGCTAGACAAGGCTTTATCAGCAAGAGCGACCGCCCAAGCCAATCTGAAGATCGCGCAAGAAGATCTGCGTACGCTGAATAACGGAGCACGTACCGAAGATCTTCAAGGAGCTATGGCAAAAGTAGATGCTGCCACTGCTGCCTTGGCATTTGAAAAAAAGCAGCTAGACGAACTGAGTATTGTTGCGGTTGCTGATGGTCTGTTGGATACTTTACCGTGGAAGATAGGAGAGAGACCTGCTCTAGGCAGTACCTTGGCTGTATTACTGATCGGCAAGGCTCCCTATGCCCGTGTATATGTACCAGAGTCGTACCGAGTCAAGCTCAATGTTGGCGATAAACTGACTGTCCATGTAGATGGTTTAGAAGTGCCTATTACTGGCCAACTGCGTTGGATTTCATCTGAACCTGCCTTTACTCCCTACTATGCCCTTAATCAGGAAGAGCGTGCTCGCCTAATGTTTCTCGCCGAGGTACAGCTCCCAGAGAGCCAATCTCGGCTGCCTGACGGTATCCCTGCCCAAGTTGACCTTCCATGACTGAGCCAGTCATCAAAGCAGTGCAACTCAGTCGCCATTTCGGCACTCTAAAAGCCGTGCAAGAGCTTGACTTGGCAATTCAAAAAGGTCA
The DNA here is from genome assembly GCA_026645415.1 of Candidatus Electronema sp. Taxonomy (GTDB): domain Bacteria; phylum Desulfobacterota; class Desulfobulbia; order Desulfobulbales; family Desulfobulbaceae; genus Electronema. Next base: position 27,033 of record JAPEVH010000011.1, on the reverse strand, counting down.
GATCTACGGTTTCCTTGGCCCAAACGGTAGTGGCAAGACCACAGCCATCCGCATGTTGACTGGTCTGTTGGAGCCAAGCTCCGGCTCAGTGCGGGTGCTGGGTTTGGATCTGCCTCAAGAGGCGGAGCAGCTCCGTCTGCGCATCGGCTACATGACCCAGAAGTTCTCCCTCTACGATGACTTGACCGTGCAGGAAAATCTCCAGTTCATCGCCCGCATCTATGGTCTCTCAGGCCGAGCGCAGAAACAGCGCATCACAGAGCTATTGCACCTCTACGGCTTAGAAGAGCGGCGCAAGCAACTTGCAGGACGAATGAGCGGCGGCCAGCGGCAGCGGCTCAGTCTGGCGGCAGCGGTACTGAACAAGCCTGCCCTGCTCTTCTTAGATGAACCCACCTCCGCAGTTGACCCGGAGAACCGGCGTGAGTTCTGGGAGCAGCTCTTTGACCTCAGTCATCAGGGCACCAGCATTCTTGTCTCCACTCATTACATGGATGAGGCGGAGCGTTGCCACTGTCTCGCCATCTTGGAGAATGGCATTAAACGGGTGGAGGGGCCGCCAGACGAGCTGATGCGGAACATGGGTGCGCATGTGGTGGAGATTGCTTCAGCCAATCTGCGCCAACTCAAGCAGGAACTGCTCAAACTACCTGAGATCCTCGCTGCGGCCCAGCTTGGTGCGCGTCTGCGGGTCTTGGTCAAGAACACGGTGGCCGAACCTTTGCCCTTCCTTCAGCAGCAGCCTTGCATGGGGCCGCAGGATAGCCTCGCTGTTGTGCGCCCCAGCCTAGAGGATGTCTTTGTCACCTGCACAGGCAGCAACTCTTAAGTGCCAGGCTGGTCTGGCGGAGGATGGGCGGTATATTATCATGGATTATTCTGGCAAAGAACACCGGATGATGGCTGGGATGTTAATCCGATTAGGAAGGACTGAGAAGAATTGTTGCTACTAAGCAAAAAAAGGCCCTGAACCCGGCAAGGGATTCAGGGTCTTTCCTATTCCAACCGATTATGGACATGGATAGACGTACCAAGCGATTCTCTCATATCGCCACACTTCAAGTGGATACGTTGCAATAACGTAGTTCTTTTCATCCTCGGAAGCAGTGTAGAAATGCGATTGATTTGTATCACTCCAAAAACGATACACCGGCATCGTTCCTGATTTTGGATAATCGTATACATACCAAGCGATTTTTTTACAAAAGTGCGTTGCCTCTTTTGAAGAGACGAGGCACTTTTTTTGAATGAACAAGTTCTCTACTAAAGAGAGGTACTCATTTTGTGAATAGCGAGGATCATCTTTAAAAAAGTGGTAAAGCATTTCTTCTGTGAGACACCTCTCTTGTTAAATGGAGACCTTCTTTTGCCAAAAGTAGCTAGCCTTTTGTTCAATCAGATGACACTCTCGTTGTAATACTCACAAATAGTCTAAAAAAGCAACATAAAAAAACGTCCATACCTCTGGAACAAGGAAAAAATTGCGAAACACTGCTGCTGTTATCAGGCTTGCCGCAAGAACGTCTATCGGGTACTATTTGTCTTCACATCAACAGAGAGAAATTCAGTGACCGGAACACGGTGCAATTCCGTGGCATTCCCGATGCTGTAACCCCAAACAAGCTCTTCAGCAGATTGTCGCCACTGTGTCAAACGGGAAGGTTGCTGGATGAGCGGGGAAGCCAGAAGACGAACTGAAGCTCAAATCATTTGGGAACGTGATGGCAAAAGGTTCCGCAGAGCAATTGTTCTGCCGGAACCTTTTTTATTTCCGGCAAGGCGAATGAGGTTATTCATGAAAACCCAATTGGAAGCAGCCCGCGCAGGCATCATCACTGAGGCCATCAACACAGTAGCGCACAACGAAGGCTTAGAGCCAGAGCTGCTCAGAAGTCGGGTGGCGGCCGGAGAAATCGTTATTCTCAATCATCCGCAGCGACCACAGCAGCAAGTTGTTGGCATTGGCACAGGATTGCGCACCAAAGTAAACGCCTCTATTGGCACTTCGTCCGACATTTGCGACCTTGACTTGGAAGTACGCAAAGCCAAAATCGCTGAGGAAGAAGGTGCAGATACCTTAATGGAGCTGTCTGCTGCCGGAGATATGAACGCAATCCGACGGGCAGTGCTAGCAGCCACCAATCTGCCAGTCGGCACGGTGCCTTTGTATCAGGCTTTTCGGGAAACAGCCCTGCAACACGCTGATCCGAGCAAACTCGACCCAGAACAGCTTTTTGACCTTATTGAACGCCAACTTGCTGACGGGGTTAGCTTCATGGCTATTCATTGCGGTATCAATCGTTGGACTGTGGAGCGGCTACGCAAGCAAGGGTATCGCTACGGCGGGCTGGTATCTAAAGGCGGCACATTTATGGTCGCGTGGATGGATCGAACGGGTAAAGAGAATCCGCTCTACGAGCAGTTTGACCGGGTTTGCGCTTTAATGAAGAAATACGATGCCGTGCTGTCCCTTGGCAACGGTATTCGGGCTGGGGCGATTCACGACAGTCACGACCGCGCCCAAGTCGCGGAAATGGTGGTCAACTGTGAGCTGGCAGAATTAGGTCGAGAGATGGGCTGTCAGATGATGGTCGAAGGCCCTGGGCATGTACCGTTGGATGAAATTGCTGCCAATATTTTATTGGAAAAACGAATGAGCGGCAATGCGCCTTACTACGTGCTCGGCCCGTTGCCCATAGACAGTGGCGCAGGCTATGATCATATTGCCAGTGCTATTGGCGCGGCTCATTCGGCTCGCTATGGTGCAGATTTAATTTGTTATATCACTCCAGCAGAACATCTGGCCTTGCCCAATGAAGAAGATGTCCGCGAAGGAGTCCGAGCTGCCCGGCTTGCCGTTCAGATTGGCGATCTTGCTAAATATCCACAGGCCCGCGAGAACGAAAAGGCAGCAGCTAAGGCCCGGCGTGATATGCGCTGGAATGATCTGGATCAGCATCTTCTCTTTCCTGAAATTGCTCGGAACCTGCGCCAAAGCAGAATGCCTGAGCAGCGAGACACCTGCACCATGTGCGGTGATTTTTGCGCCATGAAAAAAGGGGCTGCTCTCTTTAGCAAGGATATTGCTGGAGATAAGCTGGCCTAATCAGGAACAGCGGTGGTCAGAGTAGTTTTCTGGCTGCCGTTGCTTGCTTATTCTATTGACCAAAAAAAAGAATTTTTATTATAATGTACTGACTGCTGTTTTGTTCTTTGTTCACTTTTTTAACCACCGAATAACTCTAAAAAAACAACAGCAGCGCATCTGTCTTTTTTTGATCAACATTGAGCCGACCCCATTTCTTTCTATGCAATGTAACCAGCTTTTTCGTCTTATTAAAGAATGGCATAATCATGTCAGTCGGGATACGATGGCCCCGGCTCGCATGATGCAGTTTATTGACAATCACGTCAAGCAATGCGACATCTGTAGTGAAGACAAAGGACTGGCGCAAGAAATTGAGGTGGTCAAAGAACACGTTATGCCAAGAGAGGACCTTGCCAAAGTTTCCCGTTCTGTGCAAGATCTATTCACCCCTGATATTTTTGAGGAAAGCGATACGTCGCCTGAAGATGAAGCAACAGAGGATCCTGCCTGATCGCTGCACTTATCCCTGTCTCCCCATGCTTGGGAGCTAAAAAAGATTGACACTCTCGCTACCCCATGCTTGAATACTTTGAGCATGGGGTTCTTTCTTCAGTGTGTTCTTCCCGTAACTTTATATTTTATTCCAATATCTTGTTCTGATTAATGGCTGCTAAAGCAAAAAATCCAGTCTGGGCTTTCCTCGCCTCAGTGCACCTTGCCCTGCTTCTTCTTGGGCTACTTGCCTCTACCTCGATCATTGGTACGATTATTCAGCAAAACAAACCAGCAGAGCATTATGTGCAAACTTGGGGGCCAGCAAAGGCAAAGATTATTCAGTCGCTGAATTTGGCCGACATGTATAATTCAGGCTGGTTTCTTTGTTTGCTTGGTGCGTTCAGCTTGAATTTGGCGATCTGTAGTATAGATCGTCTGCCCGGCGTAGTTCGAGTAGTACGCATGGACAATCTTACGCGAGATCCAGAACAGCTTCTCAAGATGAAACTCCAGCATCAGGTACAGGTCAATGATTCTCACGAGGCCGTAAGCAAGCTGGCTACAGCGTGGCTGACTCGTAAGGGCTGGAAAGCGGCTTCCCGGAATAAGGAAAATGGTCTACTTCTTTTTGCCCAGAAAGGGGCGTGGACTCGCTACGGAGTCTATGCAGTTCATATTTCAATTTTGACTATTCTCCTTGGTGCCATTATCGGCTCCCCTACTGTGGCAGAGAAAATCCTTCACAATCCGCAGTTCGCTTTTAAAGGCGGAGTCTTGCTGCCAGAGCAGCGGAGCACGAATCGCATTTTTTCCTATGATGAGGAAGAACATTCGCTGCCGCTTGGCTTTACAGTACGCTGCAATTTTTTTGATATTGATTTTTATGACAACGGTATGCCCAAGGAGTTTGTCTCTGGTCTGACCATCCTTGAAGGAGATAAAGAGATACTGACCAAGGAAATCGAGGTCAACAAACCGCTCAAGTACAAAGGCGTGACTTTTTATCAGTCAAGTTATAATGATATGCGCAAGCCCGTTATCCGCCTAAAAAATGTGAGCACTGGTCAGCGAACGCTGCTACCCTTTAATAGCGAGGCCACAACTGCTTGGCAAAATGGCGCAGAGCAAGGAATGCTTCGTATTCAGGACATACGTGAAATTCCTAGCGCAAATGGTGGTGGCGCAGAATTTGACATCTGGTTCATGGACTCGCAGGGGCCACCATCCACCTTCACTGTACGCTACAATACGCCAGTGCTTGTGGAACGGCCTACTGCTAAATATGAAGTAAAAATCAGCTCTCAATATGCCACTGGTCTCCAAGTTTCTAAAGACCCTGGTGTCTGGTGGGTGTACAGCGGCTGTGCTCTCATGCTCCTTGGTTTGTACACAGCCTTTTTCATGTCACATCGCAAGATTTGGGCCTATGTCCATGAAGAAAACGGGCAAGCAAAAGTTGCCTTTATCGGGCAGGCCAACAAGAACAGCCTCGGCTTTGCTAAGACCTTTGCTCGTCTAACCGAGGGATTTGGCAAAGAGCATACGTGAGTGAACTAACCATTTTTGCAGGAAAATAAAAATATGATGAACAGTTCGTACTTATTCGGCATCACGACTATAGTCTATCTACTGGCCTCGGTCTCTTATATAGCTTTTTTTGTTTTTCGCAATAAAACCGCTGCGCGTGCTGGGTTAGGTTTAGCAATTTTTGCCATTCTAATTCAGACGACTGGACTAGGCTTACGCTGGCATGAGTCCTATCAGCTCGGCATTGGTCATGCACCTCTGACCAATATGTATGAATCACTGGTTTTCTTTGCTTGGTGTGCGGCTATTTTTTATGTCCTGCTGGAGATTAAGTTTAAGCTGCCAATAATCGGGGCCTTTGTCATGCCGATTCCTTTTTTGACCTTGGCGTACACTTCTCTGGACAAGGATCTCGGCAAAGAAATCAGTCCATTAATCCCAGCTCTTCAGTCCAATTGGTTGATTGCGCATGTTATTACCTGTTTTATTGGTTACGGAGCTTTTGCGGTTGCGGCTGGCTTGGGGATTATCTATCTGCTCAGGCAGTTGGCTGATACCCGCAAGTTCTCTCAAGAGTCTTTGCTTGGCAATCTGCCTGACTTACGGACACTGGATGATCTCATCCATAAGACGATTATTTTTGGCTTCATGTGGTTGAGTGCAGGCATTATCACCGGCGCAGTCTGGGCCAACGAGGCTTGGGGCACATACTGGAGCTGGGATCCCAAGGAAACGTGGTCGATTATTACTTGGTTTATTTATGCTCTGACCCTTCATGCTCGCTTTACTAGAGGTTGGAACGGCAGCCGTATTGCTTGGCTGTCAGTGCTTGGCTTTATTTCCGTGTTCTTCACCTACTTTGGAGTCAATTACCTGTTAGCTGGTTTGCACAGCTATGGTGCAAGCTGATAAAAAAACAAGTCTTCTTTTTTCCTTGCTTGACAAACCAAGTTCTCCGAGCTATATCAGGCCAAAGTACATAGTGAAATCAGCCAACATTTGTTATTTTTTTATATTTTATCTAGTATGGAGGAATTCTGTGATGAAGAAGGCATTGATTTTTGGTGCGGCGTTGGCGTTTGTCTGCGGCGCAGGATTGATGAGCATCAGCGTTGCTCAAGATGACAAAGGGCCAGAGGTTATTAAGATCACCGATGGAACCGACAATTCTGCAAATCCGGCCTATTTTCCGCATCGGGATCATCAGGAACGCCTGAAGGATTGCGCCATCTGCCATCACGGCAGAAGTGCTGAAAACACCCAAGTTCCTTATGCAGAGGCAGAGGCTCCAAAAAGCAGAAAATGTAATACCTGCCACAATAAGACTGCGGAAGGCATTTCTTTAGATGGTAAAGTTCCAGGGATCTCTCCGATTCAGCGCGCTGGTCATGGTCGCTGCCAAGGTTGCCACAAGGATCAGAAGAGCACCAAAGGCACTGCTTTGATGTCTTGCCCAACCTGCCATGCTATGTACAAGGATAAAGTAAAATAACTGAGCAACGTTATTTAGATAGAAAAAAGGCTGCCTAAAAGGCAGCCTTTTTTATTGCCGCAGCACCTGTCAGTTTTGTTCTACAGACAGTTTAGAAATATCACCAATCTGGCGAATAAGAGCAGCTAAACCGGTAAGCAGATTTAAACGATTGGCGCGGATAGCCGGATTCTCATCCATAACCATGACCTGATCAAAGAATAGGTCTACAGGTTCCTTCATAGTCAGCATGGCCGTTAACGCCGCAGAGTAATCACGTCCTTGCAGCAGCGGTTCAACCTCTGATTTCACAGTCTTGCACACAGCAAACAACGCTTTCTCTGCTGCTTCAGTCAGCAGGGATTCATCCACAACAGTTTCCTGATTTTCTTTGATGATGTTGGTGATCCGCTTAAAGGAACCAGCCAAGACTGCAAAATCCTCGCTGCCTCGCATTGTTTCTAAGGCTTCAATACGGGCAATGCAGTCGTTTATATCAGCAAAAGCAACCGAGCTTGCGGCCTCTACTGCGGCCTGCGTTTTTCCTGCGGCGATCAGATCGTTTGCAAAACGCAGACGAATAAAGGACAATGCCTCAGTTAAGGTATCTGCCTTAGCCTCGATTTTGCCGGTATAACTAAGTAAGGCTCGTTCTGCTAATTCACGTAATGACAGACTCAGATGCAAACTGCGAATGATATTAATCAGGCCAAGAGCCAAGCGTCGCTGGCCAAAGGCATCTTTGCTGCCGGTCGGCCGCTCGCCAATGGCAAAGCAGCCAATAATGGTGTCCATCCGGTCGGCAATGCCCACAATGGCTCCAAGCAAGGACTGGGGCAGCTCGCCGCCTGCCCGGACTGGCAGATAATGCTCGCGGATTGCGTCAGCCACCTCTGGCTTTTCACCATCTAACAGGGCATAAGCTCGACCGATAATACCCTGCAAGGTTGGGAATTCCCCGACCATTGCAGTGAGTAAATCGGCTTTAGCTAACTCTGCGACCCGCAGCGCATCTGCTTTTTGGGTTGGAGCGAGCTGGTCGGCCAGCCAAGCGGTTAAGGTGGCGACCCGGCGGCTCTTCTCTGTCATTGTGCCCAGTTTATGCTGAAAGATAATCCCAGCTAAACCATCAATGCGACTGGCGAGCGGTGTTTTCGTATCCTCTTTATAGAAGAACAGCGCATCCTCTAAGCGGGCGCGAAGTACACGTTGGTGGCCGCTGACTGCCAATTCTTGATCAGCAATAGCATTATTGTTAATTGCAACGAAATAAGGAAGCAGCTTGCCGTTGCTATCTGCAACTGGGAAGTATTTCTGATGCTCCTGCATGGACGTGATCAGCACCTCGGCAGGCAAGGCAAGAAATCTTTTGTCAAAGCTGCCACAAACCCCATGCGGTTTTTCGACAAGATTGGTGACAATGTCCAAGAGTCCTTCATCAATCAGTGGCATGGCCTCTGCTCCAGCCTCCTCAGCCACTGCCCTTTTAACCTCTTCAACCACCATTGCCCGCCGCTTGTCAATGTCAACAATGACTGACTTTTCGGCAAGCTGCTTGAGATAGTCGTCAAAATTATGTACTTGCACCGGTTCAGGACTGAGGAACCGATGCCCAAGCGTAGTATTACTGGCACGTAAGTTTTCTATTTGAACATCAACAAGCTGCCCGCCATAAAGAGCAAGAAGCCATTGTATAGGGCGCGCAAAAGTTAATTTGCTCTCAGCCCAACGCATGGACTTTGGAAAAGGGATAGCTCGAAGCAGCTCTTCCAACAAGGCTGGCAATAACTCGGCAGTAGCCCGACCGTTAATTTCCTCTACGGCCATCAGATATTCGCCCTTGGCAGTGCTGATAGTCTGCAAATCTGCAACAGTAAGCCCTTTGGAACGTGCAAAACCAAGGGCTGCCTTGGTTGGCTGACCCTCTGCATCAAAAGCTGCTTGCTTGGCTGGGCCGATGTGCTCCTGTAAGCGGGTTGGTTGTTCTCCCTGCACATCGTCTACAGCCAGCGTCAGGCGACGTGGGGTGCCTGCGCTGCGTACCCAGCCAAAGCTCAAGCCGAGTTCCCGGAATTTGTCCTGAACAGCCTGTTCCAAAAAAGAGAGCGCAGGCTGAATATAGCTGGCCGGAATTTCCTCCGTGCCGATTTCAAAAAGGAGCTGTGACATTATCGGAATAAAAAATAATGATAAAGAAAGAGGATAAAGGGCGGACAAGAAGCTTGTTGCGGTATTGCCAGCAGGTGGGTGAACACTAATACCTCCTGTTTGATGTATCGCAACAGAAGATACTAAACCTTAATAGCAATTCAGCATCGCTTCAAGCTGAAAATGGCGCAGCATTGGAAAAAATAGAAGTAAATTTTCTCAGTTCAAGAACTCTGCTTATGAAACAGAGTTCTTAAACTGGAAGAAGCACACGTAAATGCAAGAAAAGAGGACGTTTATCTGGCAAACACCCCGTACTTAATTGCTCGGAGACATTCAACAATCGGTGTGTAATCCATCGGCATCTGCCAGCCTGCTATTTGTGCTTTTTGGGTTGCAGGCGACTGGCTGTTTAGTTTGAATAAAGCTGTAGCAACCTTCTGGCCTAATACCTTGTCAACATGGGGAAGCATGGCCATTGGCCATTCTGGGTAAAGACGAGTAGAATGGATAAAAGGAAAATTGTCATCAACTTGATGGATGATTTTAAAGTCAGTAAGATTGATTTTCCCTTCAGCAGCCATCTGCTCAAGGGTGTCCGTGCGCACCGTGCCAACATCAATGCTTCCATCAGCAACGGCCTTAACTACAGCATCATGGGTTCCCAGTGCTGCATATGCGGCGCAATCACGCTTGAGATCAATACCATTCTGTTGAAAAAGATATTGAGCAGTATGGAGACCACCAAAGGATGATTGTTTAACAAAACCAAACTTTTTTCCTTTAACATCTTGCAGAGAAGAAAGCGGGCTATCTTTGCGGGTAAAGATGACTCCGCCAAACTCATGCAGCTCTTTGCCAGCCCGTTGATTGATCATCGTTGCAATAGCCTTGAGATTATACTTTTCCTGCATCTCAACAAAAATTGCTGGGTTGACCAAGATGAAATCAACTTTTTTGTCTTTTAGATAGGTGGGTACACTGGCAAAACGTATAGGCACCACAGCAAAGCGTTCTCCCAAGGTTTCACTTAAATAGGCAGCATGTTGTCCCCATTCTGATAGCGCATTGATGCCTCCTCTTTTTGCCAGTACACCTATTTTGTAAGTACCTGTAGCCCCCCATGCGCTGGATGTCAGCAAAAAAAGCATAAAGAATAGCGTAGCCCCAATTTTTTTGCGAATCATAGAGTTCTCATTGTTGAGTTTTAGGGTGGATTCAAGTTGTAAGTGCAACTTTTGCTGAGTTGAGAAAAGAGTGAATTGTGCTAGGATGATAGCCAAAATCTTACGACCAAGCAAGAGGGGCACGGATGAACAAATGCACACCACCAAAGCAGAACGTAACCAAATTTACGCCTTAAAGCAAGCAGGACATCAGAAATCAGCCAGCTTGGTCGACACAGATCAAATATCGGTCGAGAATTGCAGCGTAATTGTGGCGAGAGCGGCTGGCGTTAGGCTCATACTTCATAGCCAACACTGCGCATCTCCTTTTTCAATTCTTCTTTCCAGCTTCCGTGCTCGTCGAGATCAAATATCATTTGGCGTTTCCACCGCGCCTTTGACAATCGCGGCACTCTAGGACGGCCTAATTCACCCCGATAAGATAGCCATGTTCAAAGACTACATTCTGGCGAGTTTTACATCCCCAGCCATCACCCGGTGTTCTTTGCCGGAATAATCCACGATAATATATCGGCCATCTTCGGCTAAACCTACGCCAATTGCTGGAACTATCCTCTCTCCACTGTCATATTCCAGCGGCTTGTTGAGCAAGTAATCGAGACTGCGCCATTCAGCTAACAAAGCTGCCTTGCCGCCTTTCTCAAGCCGCTCCACAGCCTTTTCAAGATACTCCAGCAGGGACGGTAGCAAAGCAGTCGGACTGATCTTCACCCCTGCTTCTGCTAAACTGATAACCTTGCCACGCAACTCAGGCGGAAAGTCTTCTGGCTGCGTTGCAACATTGATCCCAACACCAACTACCACAAACTCTGGCAGCGCGCCTTGCACCGGCCCGCTTTCTGCGAGAATGCCGCCAAGTTTTCTGTCAACAAGATACAAATCATTGGGCCACTTGAGCTGCACCTGCACGCCTGTTACCTGCCGTAACCCGACGGCCAAAGCGACCCCAGCAACCAACGTTAAGAGGGGAAAGTCCGCAGGCTCTAAAGCAGGCCGAAGGATTACGGAGAAATAAAGACCACCGGGCGGCGAACTAAACTGCCGCCCAGCTCGCCCGCGTCCACCAGTCTGCTGCTCTGCCTGCACGACAGTGCCGTGCGCTGCACCCTGTTGGGCTAAGGCAAAGGCAAGGTTACTGGTGGAATCAAGGACAGTAACATGATGGAGCATCAGGCAGGAGCAGGACTGTTGAGTTTCATCGGCATGATGATACCAAGAAAGCCAGGATCTGCGGCCGAGCTGATCAGGCAAGGGCTTTCATCGGAGTTAACTGCGGCGGCAATGGCATCGCCTTCGAGCACCTGTAGAGCTTCCATAAAATAACGACAGTTAAAACCCATGCAAAGATCATGGCCGCTGTAGGTGATCTCGATCTCATCGCGGGCTGAACCGAAATCGGCATTTTCTGAGGTCAGAATCAAGTGATCGCCTTTGGCTTCAAAGCGAATGGCATGGAAAATATCTTCAGTAAAGAGATTGATTCGCTTTAGGGACTCCAAGAAGAGCATCTTGTTGATAAACATGCTGTTGTCTTGTGGCAGAGAACGAAGAATGTTCTCAAAATCTGGGAAATCACCTTCCATGAGCCGAATAACCAGCACTGCGGTCTCGCTTTCCAAAACCAGCTTTTTCTGATCAACACCCATCCGACAATTATCAAGCTCATCGCAGAACTTGCGCATCTGCTGCACACCCCGCCGAGGAATAAGAATGGTTTGACCAAAGTCTAAACCTGCCAAGCCTGCTGCTTCTCGGTTCATAATGCTCAAACGATGGCCATCAGAAGTAACCATGCGCAGCACAGTCTTGCCTTCTTCTTCCCGCTTCTGAAGCAATGCCGCAGTGAGGTTGTACATATTTTCCCGATCAGCAGCTATAGAAAAAATGGTCTTGTCGATCAGATCGCAGATAACCTCAGCCTCAATATCAGCCAGAGTCTGCTCGTTGTAGTATTCAAACTGGGGAAACTCCTCGCTCATCATGCCAGCCAAACGATAGGTGCTGCTCCCTGCACTGATTCGCACCCAGTTCTTTTCTTCCTCTTTAAAGTTGATCGTCTCTGAACTAGATTCTCGGGCCAGCTCAAAGAGCTTTTTCGCAGGCATGGTGAGCGAACCTTCTTCAAAGACTTCAGCAGACACGGTCTGGCGCAGACTGACCTCCAAATCAGTACCAGTGAAAATAACTTCGTTGTTACGGACTTCCAACAGGACGTTAGAAAGGATGGCCAGCGTTCCTTTCTTGCTGGTAATGTTCTGTTGCGCACTCACTGCATCCAAAAGGTCTTTCCGAGCAATGTTAAAATGGAAAGGCATAATAATAGTTCCTTTATATAAAAGAGTTATTGATATTAAGGCTGTTGATATTGTTGAAAACTGAGTTAAGTTTCTATTTTTACAGAATTTAGCCTGTTGATAACTTTGTTAGTTATTTGTTGAAAAACAAAGACTCGCCCTGCTATCAAGGTACTTGTTAACAAGTTATCAACAGGTTGTTAACAAGTTATCAACAACCTCTTTGAGAGGCAGAAACTATACCAAGTTCCTGCCTTGGTGACGAACTTTTTCATGGCTACATAGCACGGCAGAGTTGCAATTTCTTCGCAATTCGGTTAATTGAGTCAACCATCCTTAAGCCTCGCTATTTTTATCTTATGCTTCATCTGATCAGTCTTAATTGCCGTTATACCCATTCCTGTTTGGCACAGTTCTGCGTCCGGGCGGCCCTGCAAAAACATTTGCCGGATACACCGATTCTCTTCAGCCAGCTCACTATCAACGATCCGTATTATTCAACCTTACTGCGCATTAGTGGCCCGCCGACTCAGGCACTTCTCTTTTCTGTCTATATCTGGAATCACAAGTATATTAGCCGCCTCATTACTGACCTTGCTCGTCTTCGTCCTGCTGTGCCCATCATCTTGGGCGGGCCACAAGCCGCAGCACTGAAAAATCTACCGCCCAACTGCACGGTTTTTGCTGGTGAAATTGAAGGGGCTACTGCTGACTTTTTCCACGATCTGCAAGCTGGAACCTTGCAAGCCTTGTATCAGGCAGAACCAAGCTACAGCTTTCCTTCACCGTATCAGCAGGAGGATTTTTCCCATTATCTCCAGAATCGGCAGGTCTATTACGAATCCTCACGCGGCTGTCCTTTCTCCTGCTCGTATTGTCTGTCCTCTATCTCCAAAGGGGTACGGCATAAGCCGCTGGACGTGGTCAAAGAAGAGTTGCGCGGCCTGATTGCAGCCAAGCCGATGATTATCAAACTGGTTGATCGTACCTTTAACGACAACCCAGAACGTGCCTTGGCTTTATGGCAGTTTCTTCTTGATGAAGCAGACGGCGTTCGTTTTCATTTTGAGATTGCCCCAGACCGCTTTACTGAGGCAATGTTTGCTTTACTTACTGAGGTTCCCTGCGGCCTGTTTCAGTTTGAAATCGGCATTCAGAGCTGTAATGAGCAGACTTTAGCGGCAGTCAAGCGGCGCATGAATGTAGGCCAAGCTGTGGCAAACATCGGCCGTCTTGTTGCTTTAGATACCATTCACATTCACGCTGATCTGATTCTTGGCCTGCCTTTTGAGACACGAGCCAGTTTCCTTGCTTCCTTTAATCAAGTTTTTCAGAGCGGCCCACATCATATCCAACTCGGCCTGCTCAAAGTGCTGCCCGGCACAGAAATGCAAGTACGGGCAGATGAGTTTGGTTTAGTCTATTGTGCCGAGCCACCGTATGAGGTACTTGCGACGCGCTGGTTAGCGCATGAACAATTGCGCGACTTGTACGAGTTCTGCGAATGCGTGGAGGCGTTTTATAATAATCGCTTTTTCTGTTCGCTCTGGCAGTATCTGCGGCAAAGCAACGAGGAACCATCCGACTTTTTCCAAAACCTGCTAGCAGTCTGTCAACAGCACGACTTTTTTCGTTTAGCGCATACGCAGGCATTTATGAATCAGATGTTGCTTGCCTTAGCCCAACAACGGCAGGACAAAGAACTCCTTCTTGATTTGCTTTGCTATGACTGGCTGCGCTGTGGTCATCGCTTCCTTCCAAAAGAATTAACCAAAACGCCCCAGCCAATACTGCGCGACCGTCTCCGCCAGACCTTACCGCAGGAATTAGATGGATTTTTTTCTGCTCGTTCGCGGACAGAATTTCTCAAGCAATCGGTCTTTCTTGAACTTTCTGCGCAAACGATGGAACTGCTTGGTTTAGGGAATGGGCCGGCCATGTTGGCTGTTTTGTCAGAACAAAGTGCCGGACTACAGTCATTCAGCAAAATAGCAGTATTGCCAAGTTGATGAAGAGATTAGGGAGCGTTACAAGAGCTTGTGCTTTTGCAGCATTTGTTGCGGTTATTGGCATGAGTGCTGCCAACCTGATGATCTATTATGGTTATGAGAAGTACACCTTTGATAGCATCAGCGAGTTACATCCGACCTATTGTGCTATTCTTCTTGGTACTTCCAAGTGGCTGAAAGGCGGTAAGAGGAATCTCTATTATCAATATCGAATTATTGCGGCTGTAGAATTATATAAAAGTGGTTTGTGTAAAAAGATTGTTGTTTCTGGTGACAACTCGACAGTTCATTACAATGAACCAATCACAATGCAGCGTGATCTGATTAAAATGGGCGTGAAAAAATCAGATGTGATCTGCGATTATGCTGGATTTAGAACGTTGGATTCGATACTTCGTTTTCGAGAAATCTTTGGCCAAAAACAAGGGATTGTTGTTTCACAGAAGTTTCATAATACCAGAGCGGTATATATTGGCAGAGCACATGGCATTGAGTTGTACGGTTACAATGCGCAGGATGTTAGTTTGCACTATGGATTTAAAACTCGGCTGCGAGAATTTTTTTCCAAGTTTGTATGTGTGCTCGATGTAGAGATATTGCACACTAGCCCGAAGTTTTTAGGAGAGAAGATTACGATTTGAATAGTCTTCCCATTCTTTTAGATACAGATCAATGCCGACCTGATGTTTCCGGCCTCACTCTCTACTGATGATGAATGCATTCTGCGGATTGACATTACAGATGAGTTTTTCCGGGTCAGATGTCTTGTAACTGCTGAACTTTTTGATCAACAAGTTTTCCAATTTCCTGTTTCCACGCCGGTGCCTCATGCGCAGGCCGCAAGTTACTGGACAAATCAAGAAACTCACGAATTAATCCGACTTCACGCCGCCCGGATTTGAACAATGCTTCAAAAAACGCTTTGAACTGCCCCAAGGTCAGCGGGATGATGTCCAAGTGCATCTTCTCCTCATTCCGGGCGAACCATACACCAATTCGGAATGTCTCTGCGGTATTGGAATCAATGCGGTTAGCGATGAACAACCCATAGACTGGTTTGTTGCTACTGAGGGCAAGATTAGCCACATGACGGCGGACCGGTTCACCTTCAGCGGCTTCCTGTCGTGAATTTTCAGTCAAAGTCACTTCAACTGCAATGATAAAGTCATCAAATTCAAAAATCAAATCAGGGCCATTTCCCGGCGCAGTGCCGACCGGCAGAAAATCCTGATCAATTTTGAAACGTCGGGCCTCATAAGGCTTGTTTACCAAGCTGTTCACCGCAAGAAAGGCACGCCATACAGTCCACTCGAAATAGGCAGGAGCCTCAGCTTTCGGCACCTCAATTTCACTGCCGTCCGCCAACGTTTTTTTGTTTTTGCGGGTAATGAGAAGTTCCATACAGGCGGCGATTTTTTCCCATTCTGCTGCTTGCCTATCAGCATATTCTTCTTCATTGCGCTTCGACAGCAAGTCCTCAATTCGATGCCGAATTATCGCAATGTCTGCTGGTGTTTCAACAGACATTCCGATTGCGTCAAACAAGATACCTCGCTTGTTTAACTGTGCCATCAGGTCATCCAACACAGCTAAGGCTGAATCCCTGCTGTCTGTTGGCAATGCCGCACCATTGCACAGGGTGACAAAATAAGCGCGATCAGAAGATGGAACCGTAGCATCCTGAACCAATTTTTCAGCAAGCAAATGTTTTTCCTGGACTAACCCAATACCGCGCCCTTTGCTCTGTACTAGCCCTGTTGCTTTAAGATAGCGCAGGTTAGTGTCGGCGTAATCGTTGAATGTCTCGGCAGCATATCCATGCAGTTTGGCGGCAGATTCACGTTTTTTTCGGTCAAATTGCTTTTTGTTTGGCGTGGCCAGCCGTTCCTTGCGTAAGTCCAGTGCCCATGCAACAATGTCAGAAAGGGATTCATCGTTGCTCGTTAGTTGAACAACAAGGGCCATTTCCAAAAAATCAAGGCGGCTTTCTCCGCTCTGCCGCTCCAATTCAAGCATGACGGACAGTGTATGACGAAGGGGCGAGAAGATGGAGCAAGTGAATTTCGGCTCTGATGGAGAAGGAAGATAATGCGCAGCCAATGCTCGCAAAAAGCATTCCTGCATGGCAGGGACAGTGTCAGCCTCGATCAGCCGTCTGCCGTTCGGCGTAATCGTGTCAAGCGGGCCAATTTCATGCTGCGGAATTTCGGCGGAAGAAGGCAGCTCAGGGTAAAGAAATCCCAGTTTATTCAGAGCAGAACGCCACTTTCGCCCCACGCTGTACGTTTCATCCTTGCCAAGGGCAACAATACCATGCTCTCCAAGTAACTGGCGGAAAGCGATTTCTTGCCCCTTTCCCCGCAAATTTCCATGCAATGAAGATTTACTCAGTGCCAACAAGCCATCACGAAGCCGGAACGGGCTGCGGATGGTCGTGTTTCCAAAAAGCCACGGCTTCATCTTATTCAATATCCGACAAAAATATATTCCTGAACTGAATTGTTATTGTCGTTCACTTTATGCTTTTGATTGCCGAAAGAATATCTGTAATCAATCGGTATAACTTCAACAAATTTTTTATATTTCATCACTAGATCGATCATTTCATCCAGAGTCGGCTGACTGTTGGAGGAATAGGAAACTATCAGTACATTCTTACGGAATTTTTTGAAAAGCATGTCAAATGCTTCAGTCGCACCCTTTCGCGAAGAAAAAGGAGTTGGGTAAGATTTAAATTTTTTGGTGACTGTATGCTCCTGAATCTCCACTCCCTGCCAATCACGCGCCAAACCTTCGACAAAATGATAACGGCGTACATATTCATTATCTGACAATGGAGAATAGTATGGAGGATCAATATATACCAAACAATTTTCTTTGCTTTGTACTGTCATTGCATCACCACAGCGCGCTTTGTTTTTCTTCCCATTGTCAAAAACAGCGGCATTCACGGCTGTCACAGCATTAAGAAACTGCTCACTGAACGTCATAGATAAATCTTTTCTGCCATCATCATAGCGATAGCCAACATAGGTGAATATCCCTCTTGGACGCTTCTTTAAACAGGCACGAATGAGGGCTGTCATAGCAATAGCTCGCTTGTATTGATTTCTTATACTTTTAATATTGGCTCTTATGATATCAATCAAGCAGTTATCTTCATCACTAAAATATAATCCTCTAAATGTTTCTTCAACAAAACGATCTGTTGGCTTGTTCTGTTCTAATAAAGCAAGGGCTTCATGCTGAGGCAGAGTAATTTTGTTGTTTTCAATCATTGCCTTAGCAAATGCTGCCGACATTGCCATGTAATCGTTGCTTAATACTGTTTTTTCATGCGATTTCAGCATATACCCTACAGCACCAGAACCTGAGAACAAATCTATTGCCGCATCAAATTTAAATTGTGAAACAATCTCCCAAAGTTCTGGAAGAAGTTTATTTTTTGAACCCATATAACGGGTCGGCGGGTACAGCGTCGCCTGATGAGGCAGCGGAAGTGGAACCACGCGAAGGTTGAAACGCTGTTTTGGCGGGACAGTGACAATCACATCCTCACCTATCCGGCCTCTGCCTTTGCAGGAAACATACCGTTTTGTCTGTATCACTTCGATGTTAAATTTACGATACTGTTCATGAACGAGAGGATGATTTGAGTTCGTCAGTGCCACATGGCAGCCTAGTTCATGAAGCCGGTGTACCTCAGCAGCTAATTCAATATGATCTTCTTCATAAAACTGTTCTTTAGTGTACCGCTTGAAATCAGAATATTCTGAAACAGGTAAATAGGGAGGATCAAGGAAAATAAAATCTCCAGGCCTCGCGTATTCTCTGAGAATACTTTTGTAATCATTGCAGATAATATGAACATCTCTGAATAAGTTAGCTGCTGCATATAGAGCCTCTTTATCTGTGATTTTTGGATTTTTGTATCTCCCAAATGGAACGTTAAACTGACCAGATTTATTCACTCGATACAGTCCATTATAACAAGTTCTGTTCAGGAAGATCGTGCGAGCAGCTGCTTCAGCAGATGAAAGTTTCATCCAGTCTTGTGCCCGGACAGCATAAAATACTTCTTCTGTATTTTCATATTGCTGGAGATACGAAATCACACTATCAACATGCTTTGCAACTGCACGATACAGATTGATGAGTTCAGGATTGCTGTCTGAGATAATACCGTTATCTGGACGTACCGCAAAAAACAATGCTCCGCCGCCAAAAAACGGTTCTATATATTGGCCATATTTTTTAGGAATCTTCGGCAGGATTTCACTTAATAACTGCGTTTTGCCACCAACCCATTTTAGAATTGGTCTGGTTGTAAATTCTTTAAAGCAGACTGGCTGTAAGTTACTTCTCATATCAGCTTGTTTCATTGTCTCGTTGAATTTTATCTCTTCTCTTCCTGCGGCTGTTGGTGCTATACATCCCCATGAGATTGACGGAGCTAATCTGCTCGAAGCCGGATAACTTGTCAATTTTGCATAAAATTTCAACAAACAGATGGTAGGGACGAGCAGATAGAAGCAATCGCTCTATGTTACTTCATGCTGATGGAGAGGGGCGCATGATGCAAACTCAGCCAGCCGTTGCTTCAGCTCCTTGCAACCTTGACCAGTCTTAGCAGAAAAGAGCAGCCGCTCTGTTGGACGGATGTTTAAGGCTGCATCCAAGGCGGCGGCCTGCTTGGCCTGCTCGTTGTTTGAGAGCTTATCCGCCTTGGTGTAGATGATGAGAAAGTTTTTCCCATTGGCAGCAAGCCAGTCCACCATATCCCGGTCGAGCTTTTTCAGCTCGTGGCGGAGATCAATAATCACCACCACGCAGGCCAAGACCGCCCGGCTGAGGATGTAACCGCTGATCAGTTCCTGCCAAGCAGTACGTGTTTTCTGATCTTTTCGAGCAAAACCGTAGCCGGGCAGGTCAACCAAGTACATCCCTCCTTCCAGCTTAAAAAAATTCAGACTCTCGGTCTTACCAGGCTTGGAGCTGGTCTTGACTAAATTCTTGCGGTTAACCAGCTTGTTGATCAGGCTGGACTTGCCCACGTTGGAACGTCCGGCAAAGGCAATCTCTGGGCAAACCGGTTCTGGCAGCCGTTTCAGATTATAAACTGAATCGAGAAAAGCAATTTTGGTGAAATCGATCATATCACCTTATTGAGCGAATACTCGATAATGCCTGCTGCACCAAGCTTTTTTAGCTTCGGAATCAGATCACGCACCTGATGCTCGGAAATAACTGTCTCTACCGAGAACCAAGGCTGTTTGTGCAGGCGGGCTACGGTCGGCGCCGTGACGCTAGGTAGAATGGAGAGAATATCCTCAAACCGTTCCTCCGGCACATTCATCTTTAGACCAACAATCTTGTCTGCCCGTAATGCACCTTGGAGAAGCATAGCAATATGCTCGATTTTTTCTTTTTTCCACGGGTCAGCAATCGCCTGCTTTCCAGCAATAAGTTGCGTATTAGACTGCATCAGCTCGTGGATAACCTTTAGACCATGTGCTCGGATAGTCGCTTCAGTTTCGGTTACTTCGACAATTGCATCTGCCAAACCAGAAACTACTTTTGCCTCCGTCGCGCCCCAAGAAAAGGAAATATCCACCTTTATGCCGCGTTGCTCGAAAAAATTACGCGTAACATTAACTAGCTCAGTGGCAATTTTTTTACCGTCCAAGTCCTCGACTTTCGTAATCGGTGAATCACCAGGCACCGCGATGACCCAGCGGGTCGGCCTACGGCTGACTTTAGAATAAATCAGGTCTTCCACCACGACTACATCAGAGCCATTTTCCAGTGTCCAGTCTTTGCCGGTAATACCTGCATCAAGCATTCCATCCTCGATGTAGCGTGACATCTCCTGCGGGCGACAGATGTACATTGCCAGCTCAGGATCATCAACCTCTGGAAAATAGTTACGGGAGGTCATGCTGATGTTCCAACCCGATTTTTTGAACAGCGCAACAGTTGCCTGTTCCAAGCTACCTTTGGGAATACCTACTTTTAACACGCTCATAATATGCCTCAAATATATCGATTATTTACAAGGAAGAAATCTGATCGTATTTTTCATTTCATCAAGAACCAAAGCAAGCTCCGTGAGAACTGCATCAATTTCCTCCTCGCTCGTTTGATGCGACAACGAAAAGCGAAGGGCGCAGTGAGCCTCTTCCAAGCTCTTTCCCATAGCGGTGAGCACATGCGTTGGCTCTGGTGAACCTGACTTACAAGCAGAACCAGAAGAAAGCGCAATCCCGTGCTGATCAAGCGCGATCACAAGAGATTCTCCCCGAATACCCGGAAATGTCATATTTAAGGTATTGGGAAGCCTGCTTTGTTGATGGCCGTTGAGCTGCGCATCAGGCACTATTGTGCTGATGCCTGCTTGCAGACGATCCCGCAAGGCTGCCATTTTTTCCGCATCTTGCAATTCATAATGGGCTAAGTCCGCAGCTTTGCCGAGGCCGACAATCGCCGGAACATTTTCTGTGCCAGCACGCAGTTTACTTTCCTGCTTCCCGCCATGAATGAGTGGCTCCAACTTGATACCTTTTTTCACATAGAGTGCGCCAACACCCTTTGGTGCATGAAACTTATGACCCGACAGACTAAGCAGATCAACATCAAGCTCTTCTACATTAACAGGTATTTTGCCAATTGCCTGTACCGCATCTGTATGAAACAACACCTCGTGCTCATGAGCAATGGCGGCAAGCTCTTTAATCGGCAGGACAGTTCCGACCTCATTGTTTGCCATCATGACAGACACCAAAATAGTCTCGTCAGTAAGCGCATTCCGCAACTGTTCAGGATCAAGCCAGCCAAATTCATCAACAGGCAGAAAGGTAATACGGAAGCCGCTGCGTTGTAAAAACTTGCATGTTTCCAGAATAGCAGGATGCTCAACCGTAGAGGTGATAATATGTTTGCCTTTATCCTGATAGGCAAATGCAACGCCTTTCAGGGCAAGATTATCAGCTTCAGAACCACTACCAGTGAGAATAATCCGCTGCGGCTTGGCATTGATCAATCGAGCTACCTGCCGCCGAGCGTTTTCCACCGCCTCTTTGGCCTCACGACCAGCTCGGTAAATACTGGAAGGATTACCGTGCTGGCTCCCTAAAAAAGGCAGCATCGCTTCTTTTACAGCTTCTGCGACTGCGGTAGTTGCGTTGTTATCAAGATAGATTCGTCGTTTGCATTGTACCTGCTCTTGCTGCGCTAACGGACTTTTTACAGATTTTTTTTCCGCATTCTTTCGAGTTGCCTCTGTTCCTGCTTCAATTTTGACAACTTCGCAGAGCAAGGCTTTATACACTGGAAAGCCAGAAATCTCATCATAATTTGCAAGATCGGTCAGCTCGTTGACGTTTGAACGCTGCCAAGCTGCTGGTCCGACCGGCGTGCCGCCGCCCATGTTTGCCTCAATCGCCCCTTGGACGATATCTTCTGTAACTCTAGCCCGAAACGGGACGCTGCCTCTGGGACTACGCACCTCAACAAGATCACCGCTTTGAATACCTCTTGCTTGAGCATCTATGGTGTTAATCTCAACATATGGTTCAGGATTTTCCTTGAGCAGACTGGGTACGCCATGATGCTGGGAGCGAAAATCAGTGTGCGTTCTTGCGCCGGAATTAAAAACAAGAGGAAAGGAACGGGCCAGCTCTGGAGCTGCTAACGGTCCCTCTTTTGGTTCTGTGTATTTAGGAAGCGGCTCATAGCCATACTCAGCCAGCAGTGATGAATGAATTTCAAATTTTCCTGTTGGAGTATCAAAGCCAGGCTTGCCATCTGGACGAAGAGTTCCCTTTTCCCATTTCCGATACTCTATAGTTGGCGCAGGCAATTGGATCATCCCACCAGCTTTCCGAACATCTTCTAGGGTGAAGCCAGAACCTTGTAAAGCAAAACGGATCATTTCCTCTTCTGACTGGGGAAAGAGATCACCGTAGCCAAGTGTTTTGGCCAATTCGGCCATGATCAGGTAATCATTTCTCGCCTCGCCAACTGGTTCAATCAATTTTTCCCGTAAACGGAAAATCGGCCCATAGACCATATAGGAATCAATTTCAAACATCGTGGTCGCGGGCAGAACAATATCCGCATAGGCGGCATCTGCGGTGAACTGCCGGTCGATGCAGACCAGAAAATCAAGATTGGACAGGGTTTCCCGCCAAAGTGGAGTCTGTGGCCAAGAAGTGAGAATCGAGCCGCCGTCAATAATCAAGCCACGAATAGGATAGGGTTCTCCTTTGAGCACTGAGTCAACAAGGCCAATGGCATGAGACTCGCCCCGGTATTTGCTGTAGAGCGGGAATTTATCTCTGGCAATGGCCCGGTCAAGGTTTGGATTCTCAAGATTACAGGAACGGTTGATTGGAAAATGACTGTTGAGCATGGCCAGACCAATGCCGCCAGGAACATCAAGCTGGCCCGCCAAAGCCCATGCGGTCAGCACCGCTCGAATTGCCTGAATACCGCTGTTTGAGTATTCAAGACCTGTGTACATAACTGGGGCACAGCCAGAAGCATGAGCAATTTTGCGAGCAAGCGTACGAATGGTTTCTGCGGGAACACCAGTGATAGAGGCAACAATCTCAGGCTGGAAATGCTGAACATAAGTTTTCAGTTCAGCAAAACCATGACACCAATTTTGGGCAAAATTTTCGTCAATCAGCTCTTCGTCAATCAGCACCTCAATAATGCTTAACGCCAAGGCTCCGTCAGTGCCGGGACGAATGGGAATCCATTGGGCATCAGTCCGCGCAGCAGTCTCGCTTCGGCGTGGATCAATAACGACAATGTCCGCGCCTCGCTTTGCCGCTGCTTCAAGACGATACATATCAAGCGGCGGTGAATCTGTGGCAGGGTTGGCCCCCCATACTACGATCATTTCAGCATGTTCTATATCTGTGAACATGTTGATCAGCATTCGTCCCATGGTCACGTGGGGCGCAATCATGGCAAACGATACATAGCAGAGCGCGCCCACGCCCATTGTGTTGGGCGAACCAAAAGGAAAAAGGATGTTTGATGCGGAAGAGACAGCAATATCTTTAGGTTGATACATGTCGCAGAGTGACAGCTCAAAGGCTCCACGGCCTGTATAAACCGAAACCGCCTCTGGCCCTGATTCTTTTTTAATCTTTTGTAGATGTTCGCCAATATGCGCATAGGCTTCATCCCAGGAGATGCGCTCAAAGGTATATGTTCCTTTTGGCCCGGTGCGGCGCAGCGGATATCGCAGGCGATGCTCAGAATAGATAATTTCAGCGGCATGTTCTCCTTTACGGCAAATCATGCCCAGTGGATGAGAGGTGTCAGCCCTTAGTTCGACAATTTTTCCATCTTTCAGGCCAGCTTCTACCCAGCATCCTGCTGGACAAATGCCGCATATTCCTCTGCGATAATCAAGCGACTCATGTTGGGTATTCAAGAATTTTCTCCTCCTCAACAACAGGTCATCTGCCCGATGTCAGAATATTTATCCATTTAATTTTGCTAAATTAATCAGTATATTGTCATCTGAAAATATATGATTATGGCATCAATGCTTTTTGTTTGCAACACATTTCCTTGGCGAACAACTTGACATTGAAACATTTTTTATGTTATCAAAATTAAATCTGCTGAAAACAATATCAATCACGATCTGTCTGTAGGCAAGATATATTGCAGTAGAGAGCTTGCTGGATGCTCTGTTTCGTCATGCTGTTTAAATATATTTAGGAGGAAATACAATGCAGAACTTCTGTGATTACTTTGACACGGAGAAAAGCCGCCTCAACTTTTTAAGTTTGGAGCAATTTGATGATTATGAAGATTTCAAAAATCATGTACGAGATGGTTTGCTATCCGATCCTAAGTCACTTGGTAGCTATTGCTTTTATGACTATGAAGGCTCATCGCTTTTTGACAAAATCTGTGAATTACCTGAATATTATTTAACAAGATCAGAAGTTGATATTCTTGAAAACAGGATGGAGGAAATTATAGCAGAAATTCCTGAAGAGGGGATTATTGCCGAGCTTGGCAATGGGAGTCCTTTGAAAATAAAAAAGTTTTTTGATTGCCTTTTTCAACGCCAAGAACATATCCATTATGCACCGATAGATATCTCGTGCAGTTATATGAAAAAAAGTGCGCAGGAATTAGTTGCAACCTATCCAAATCTTTCGGTTACCGCTATTGGCGGCAAGTATGAAAATGGCATACAGTTTCTCAAAAAAACAGACATTCCCAAGACTATCTTATGGCTAGGTTCCAGCATTGGTAACATGTCTGATGCTGAAGCAATAAAATTTCTTTCTAAAATCAGTAAAATGATGCAGCCAAAAGACTGCTTCATTATTGGCATGGATTTACTTAAGGACTGGGATGTGATAGAGGATGCCTATAATGATTCCCAAGGTGTTACCGCAGAATTTAATTTAAATATTCTGAAAAGAATCAATGGTCAGTTAGGAGCAGATTTTGATCCAGACGCATTCCGCCATGATCCTGTCTGCAATCTAAAAGCGGCGAGGATGGAGTCTTATGTCACGAGCATGAAAGATCAAAAAGTTTACCTTCAGTCTCTTGATTTAGAAATTCCATTTAAAGAAAATGAAAGAATCCATGTAGAGGTATCCTGCAAATATTCAAAAGATAAAATTAAAGCAATGGCAAAGCAGTCAGGACTACGACTTGAACGTCAGTGGTTTGATAGCAACAGGTGGTTCAGCTTGAATCTTTTCAGGTGTGCCAGATAGTTTTTTTATCATTCTGTGGTGCTGGGCACTTTCACTCAGCACCTTGAGCCGTGCTGTTATAATATTTTTTGGCCGTTTTCCCATTCTTCTTCATGAGAAGAGCCATCCTTGCCAATAAATTTTTCTTTCCCGTGTTTTTTCCCATTTTTCCAGCCGCCTGAGTATGTTGTGCCGTCAGGGTAGCTCATAGTGCCGCTGCCGTTTGGTCTGTTGTCCTGCAAATCACCAACATATTTATAACCTGTTTGGGTGGTTACAGTGCAATTATGACGGCATTGCCCTTCCTCCATTACGCCTTCTAAGGTTAGAAACAGCTTGCCCTTTGCATACCAATGCAAAGTTCCTGGCCCGCTAGCCTTGCCGTCCTTGCAATCGCCTAGCCAAGAGACTGATTCATCAGGAATCGGGCGTGGATTTTTAATTTGGCAGCCGGTTTTTTGATCAGTAATCCAATGCTCTGTTGCTGAAGCAGATGTAGCAACTACAAGGATACTAGCAAGAAAAAGCACTTTCCGTATTATATCTTTCGCCCGTTTTCCCATGTTTCCTCCTGCGAAATCCATCCTTGTCAGTGTATTTTCCTTTACCGTTGCGCCGACCATTTTAACCAATCTCCTTGATACTTACGACCACTTCGACCGCCTGCCTTTTTCAGGATTTTAGCGCATTCATTTACAGTGTATCCGGTGGTAAAGTTTTGAGTAACAAGGGTACTCTCTCTCTTTTCGGAAATAGCTTACTGGATAAAATCAATGGATTCTCGACTGAAATATGTGGCGATATATGGAAACTGGAAATTTCGTTGTTCTTGGTCGGACATTTAGGGGCATTGAAAAACTGGGGTGCCTTGTAGCGGATGGGGATAGCGAGGCGTTCCTAATAAAAATTTTCGGGTAGGTTGATATTGAATAGACAGAGGACTTGATTGTCTACCTTCTGAATGAAGGAGACCTACCAACAGGTAGCAGACGAGACCGTCTCAATACCCTCTTCATAGGGTTAGGCGTTGCGTCTTTGCTATGACTTGGCCACCTACCGTCGCTGATGTGTCTCAATACCCTCTTCATAGGGTTAGGCGTTGCGTCTGCTACCGTAGAGAAATCACTTGCAAATTCCGAGTCTCAATACCCTCTTCATAGGGTTAGGCGTTGCGTCGGTGTCAAAGCCGCACTACAAGCATAATAGGAGAGTCTCAATACCCTCTTCATAGGGTTAGGCGTTGCGTCCCAATGAAACTTGCTGCTCCGCAATCGTGTAACGCTGTCTCAATACCCTCTTCATAGGGTTAGGCGTTGCGTCGAAGATGGAACGGTAATCCAAGCCCCGTTAGGCGGTCTCAATACCCTCTTCATAGGGTTAGGCGTTGCGTCTAGCAGGCATTCTCAAGGACAAGAGGGCTGTTGAGTTGTCTCAATACCCTCTTCATAGGGTTAGGCGTTGCGTCTGCTGATGCTTGATTTTTTTAAAAAAAACGAACGTTTGGCTTGAACAAAATGTCTCAATACCCTCTTCATAGGGTTAGGCGTTGCGTCCTACAAACTCTCGCTGCGTAAACTTCCGGGACGTTGTCTCAATACCCTCTTCATAGGGTTAGGCGTTGCGTCGAGCCAGAATTGCACTCGATAGACGTGCATACAGTCTCAATACCCTCTTCATAGGGTTAGGCGTTGCGTCAAAGATAGCATCCGTTTACCTCCAGTTCCGTACGTGTCTCAATACCCTCTTCATAGGGTTAGGCGTTGCGTCAAGATGGGACACGTACCCCAAAGCTGTTTTGGTCTAGGTCTCAATACCCTCTTCATAGGGTTAGGCGTTGCGTCTAGAAATAGGTAGTTACGTCGAGAAGTATTTATCTGTCTCAATACCCTCTTCATAGGGTTAGGCGTTGCGTCAAAATAGAAAGCCAGCCTGTGCCATCCGTGTGGGTCTCAATACCCTCTTCATAGGGTTAGGCGTTGCGTCTGTCACCTCTTTTTCTCTTTTGCTATCAAAGAGCTGCAAGGTCATTTCCGCGAACCCCTATCAGACTGGATGCAACACCCATTGCAACA